>JAYUBO010000066.1:0-32202 GCA_043740815.1 Frankiales bacterium
GACGCCAACGTCCGGTCGATCGTCAGCGTGCATCTCGGGCTGGTCGCGGGCTCCATCGAGCGCTGGGGCACCCAGGAGCAGAAGGCGCAGTGGCTGCCGCGGATGGCCACCGGCCAGGTGCTCGGCTGCTTCGGCCTCACCGAACCGGACTTCGGGTCCAACCCCGCCGACCTGCAGGCGACTGCCGTCAAGCAGCCCGACGGCTCCTACGTCCTCAATGGGACCAAGATCTTCATCACCAACGGCACCATCGCCGGCGTCACGCTGTTCATGGCCCGCACGGGCGGTCCGGGAGCGCGCGGCGTCAGTGCGTTCCTGGTCCCGAACGACTCCCCAGGGTTTGAGGCCCGCAAGATCCACGGCAAGCTCGGTCTGCGTTCGTGCGACACCGCGGAGCTGGTCCTTCGGGACGTGCGCGTGCCGGCCGAGGCGCTGCTCGGCGCCGAGGAGGGCAAGGGGATCAGGGTTGCCCTGACGGCACTCAACGACGGTCGCATGTCACTCGGCGCGAGCTGCACCGGGCTCGCCCAGGCGGCGCTGGACACGATGGTCGCCTACACGACGCAGCGCACCCAGTTCGGCAAGCTCATCGCGGGCCACCAGCTGGTCCAGGAGCTGATCGCCGACACCGCCGTGGAGGTCGACTGTGCGCGACTGCTGACCTGGCAGGTGGCGGACCTCAAGACGCGCGGCGAGGACTACTCGCTGGCAGCCTCCAAGGCCAAGTACTACGCGAGTGAGGCCTCGGTGCGGGCGGCGAACAACTGCGTCCAGGCACATGGTGGCTACGGCTACATCGACGAGTACCCGGCCGGGAAGTACCTCCGCGACGCGCGTGTTACGACCTTGTACGAAGGCACCAGCCAGATCCAGAAGCTCATCATCGGACGAGCGCTGACGGGGATCTCCGCTTTCTAGGAGCGCCTTCTCGAGGGAGTTGCTCGTGGCAGGCTCGATGGGTCCAGGCAGTCCCATGCAGATGATGCGCTCCTTCCAGCGGGATCCATCGGTGACCGGCCAGAAGCTGGCCCCGGGGACGGTCCGCCGGATCGGTCGGTTTGCGCAGCCGTACCGGCATGACCTGATGGTCTTCCTGGCCCTGATCGTCGTCGACGCGCTGGTCGCGGTCGCCAACCCGCTGATCTTCAAGAAGATCATCGACGACGGCATCGGCAAGAACCCACCCGCTACCGGCAGCACCTCGGTGGTGCTGGCGATGGCGCTTGTGCTGGTGGGCCTGGCGCTGTTCGACGCCGTCCTGGCCCTGATCCAGCGGTGGTACTCAGCGCGCATCGGCGAAGGCCTGATCTACGACATGCGCTCGCAGGTCTACGCGCACGTGCAGCGGCAGCCGATCGCGTTCTTCACCCGCACCCAGACCGGCGCGCTGATCAGCCGGCTCAACAACGACGTCCTGGGAGCGCAGCAGGCCTTCACCGGCACGCTGTCCAGCGTCGTCAGCAACGTCATCGGTGTGGTGACGGTGCTCATCGCGATGCTGTTCCTGTCCTGGCAGATCACGCTGCTGTCCCTGGTGCTGCTGCCGGTCTTCATCATTCCGGCTCGGCTGCTCGGGACCAAGCTGCAGGAGATGACGCGGGAGAGCTACGGCCTCAACGCGCAGATGAGCAACTCGATGACGGAGCGTTTCAACGTCTCCGGCGCCTTGCTGGTCAAACTGTTCGGCCGTCCCGACGTCGAGGACGAGCAGTTCCGGGAGAAGGCGGGCCGGGTCCGGGACATCGGGATCACCACGGCCATGCTGGGTCGGGTCTTCTTCGTCTCCCTGACCCTGGTTGCGTCGCTCGCCACAGCCCTGGTGTACGGCGTCGGGGGCACCCTCGCGGCGGAGGGCACCTTCTCGGTAGGAACCCTGATCGCGCTGTCGTCCTACCTGACCCGCCTCTACGGCCCGCTCACGGCGCTGTCCAACGTGCGTGTCGACGTGATGACCGCCCTGGTGTCCTTCGAGCGGGTCTTCGAGGTGCTCGACCTCACACCCATGGTGGCCGAAAAGCCCGACGCCCGCACCCTTCCCAAGACTGCGCTGTCGCTGGACTTCGACGACGTCCGCTTCCGCTACCCCCGCGCCGACGAGGTCTCGCTGGCCTCGCTGGAGTCGGTGGCGATCTTGGACACCACGCAGCCACAGCAGGTGCTGCACGGCGTCAGCTTCCACGCCGAGCCTGGCACCCTCACCGCCCTTGTCGGCCCCTCCGGCGCTGGCAAGACCACCATCTCGGCGCTGCTCACCCGCATGTATGACGTGCAGGAAGGTGCCGTGCGACTGGGCAACGTCGACGTGCGCGACGTGACGTTGCAGTCGTTGCGGGATGCCGTCGGCGTCGTCACGCAGGATGCGCACATGTTCCACGACTCGATCCGCGCCAACCTCGTCTACGCCGCACCGGACGCGACCGAGGACGAGCTGTGGGCGGCCCTCGAGGCTGCCCAGGTCGGCCCGCTCGTGCGGTCACTGCCCGACGGGCTCGACACGGTCGTCGGCGACCGCGGCTACCGGCTGTCCGGCGGTGAGAAGCAGCGGATGGCGATCGCCCGGCTGTTGCTCAAGGCCCCCGGCATCGTCGTCCTGGACGAGGCCACCGCCCACCTCGACAGCGAGTCCGAGGCGGCCGTCCAGCGTGCGCTGTCGACGGCACTCGCCGGCCGGACCTCGGTCGTGATCGCGCACCGGCTGTCGACGGTGCGGGAGGCCGACCAGATCCTCGTCATCGACGACGGACGAGTCGTGGAGAGAGGACGCCACGACGAGCTGCTGGCCGCCGGCGGGTTGTTCGCCGAGCTCTACCGGACGCAGTTCCGTGCGCAGGGCTCCCTGGACGACCTCGAGGCCGAGCCCGTCTGAGTCGACGGGGTGAGCCTCACAGGTCGAGCTGGTACTCCGTCCAGGTCTCGACCGGCTCGAAGCCCAGTGGCTCGTTGACGGCGATCATGTGCCGGTTGGCTACTGCGTTCCAGGTGTTGACGCAGGCCACCTCGGGGACCAGGTCGACCAGCTGGCGGTGGTTCCAGCTCTTCAGGACCACGCCGAGACCATGCCCTCGGTGGGTGGGGTCGACGACGGTGGAGACCCGGCGCTTGTTGCGCGCCATCGTGCGCGCCTCAGAGGCACGCAGGCGAGCGACGTCCCACCTTTCCGGTTCGTAGTCCATGTCGCCCAGGGGGGCGTCGAGTGTCATGCGTCCCAGCAGGTAGGCGACGCCTTCGGCGAGCGGATCGGGGGTGCGGTCAACCCACTGCACCACGCGATAGCCGTCGGGGACGCCGACAGGAGGGCCGGCAGGATGCTCGCGCAGGTCCAGCAGCCGGCGTACCTCCTGGAGAACCGGCTTGGCGCCTGCGCGTTCGACCAGCCCGACGCCCGGTCCGCAGGAGCCGTCCTCCCGGGAGGCGACCTCGATGAACAGCCGCCCGCGGCCATCGGCACGGACCACTGCCACCGCGTGCTCCAGCAGCGCCCGCCCGGCGCCCTGACGGCGGTGGTGGGGGTGCACGTTCACCTCGGCGTTGGCCGTGCCCAGGTTGTCCAGAACCGGCAGCCTCAGCATGAGCGTGCCCACGGCGACCCCTCCCGAGTCCCCAGGAACAGCAGCGGCCGCTCTGCCTCCTCGTCGTCGCCGTCGAGCAGGGCGAGGAGCTGATCGAGCGTCTCCGCCGGCAGCAGGCGGTAGTCGTGATCGTAGGAAGCAGCGTTGACGCCTTGGAAGTCAGCGAGGCTCTGCGGGTCGAGGACCTGGCGGATCTGCACCCGTTCGTCCTACCAAGGACGTCAAGGCAATTGTGGCGGTGCCAGCTCCGCGGCCAGCAGATTCTGCTCCAGGTGCGCCACCGAGGACGTGCCGGGGATGAGCAGCACCGACGGTGACTGGGCAAGCGTCCAGGCCAGGGCCACCTGCGCCGGGGTCACGTCGAGATCCGCCGCCGCAGCCGCGATGTCGGGATGGCCACGGACGTCGGCGACCCCGAAGCCCGAGCCGAGCGGGAAGAACGGCACAAAGGCGACGCCCCTGTCGGTGCACAGGTCCAGGATCGGCTGCGAGCTGCGATCGACGTAGCTGTAGGCATTCTGGACGCAGGCGATGTCGGTCAGGCCGAGGCAGAGCTCGACCTGCTCGAGGGTCACGTTGGACAGCCCGATGCCGGCGATCAGCCCGTCGTCGCGGGCTTGGATCATCGCGCCGAGCTGCTCCTGGAGGTGTTCGCCGGACATCAGGCGAAGGTTGACGGCCCCGAGCTGCTCGACACCCAGGGACCGGAGGTTGTCCTCGATGCCCTGGCGCAGGTCCTCGGGACGGTCCCAGGGGAGCCACCCACCCTTGTCGTCGCGGCGGGCACCGACCTTGCTCACCAGTGTGAGGCCGTCGTAGGGGTGCAGGGCTTCCCGGATCAACGCGTTGACGACATCCGGGCCGTAGTACTGCGAGGTGTCGAGGTGGTCCACGCCCGCTTCGACGGCTCGCCGCAGGACCCTGATGGCCTCGTCGTGGTCCTTGGGTGGCCCAAAGACGCCCGGGCCCGCGAGCTGCATCGCGCCGTACCCCATCCGGTGCACCGTGAGCGTGCCGAGCTGCGCGGTGCCGCCGAGGGTCGTCACAGAGCCCGCCCCGCGCCGCCGTCGACGGGGACCATCGCGCCGGTGACGAACGACGCCGCGGGCGACAGCAGAAAGGCGGCAACCGCTCCGAACTCGCGCGCAGTGCCGTAGCGCCGCAACGGGATGCCTCTCTCGTTCCCTGCCCGTACGGCGGGGTCGGGGCCGTCGAGCTCGCGCACCCGGTCGGTGTCGACGCGACCGGGGAGCAGGCCGTTGACCCGGATCCCGCGCGGACCCAGCTCGTCGGCCATGGTCTTGGCGAGCATCGCGAGGCCGGGCCGCAGGCCGTTGCTGACCGCCAGCCCGCTGATCGGGGACTTGACGCTGGAGGACAAGACGAGTGCGAGCGCCCCGCCGCTGTCGGGGAGGGCTTCGACGACGGCTCGGCAGATCCGGACCGCACCGAGGAAAACGCTGTCGAAGGCCCCCTGCCACTGCTCGTCGGTCAGCCCGAGAGACGTACCGCCGGGTGGACCTCCGACGGAGATCAGTGCTCCGTCGAGGCGGCCGTAGTCTTGCAAGGCGGCGGTGACGAGGCGGTCCGGAGCTTGCGGGTCGCCCAGGTCGGCGACGACGCCGGTGCAGCCCAGGGAGGCACCGGCTTTGTCGACGCCGTCGGCGGAACGCGCCGACAGCACGACCTTGGCGCCCTCAGCGACCAGCGCGTCGGCCGTGGCGTAGCCGAGGGCACGGGAGGCGCCGGTGACGAGGAAGACCTTGTCGGCGAGGTGGCGGTCCACACCTCCAACCTAGGCCGCCCCCCGGGGCGTCAGCTCGCCGCTTAGTCCAGACGTCGACGAACCTCCTGCAGCAGCCCCTGACAGGAGCGCTCGACCTGGTCGAGCACCTGCTCGAAGTCCGCCGCGTCCCCGTAGTACGGATCGGGTACGTCGCCAGGTCCCTGTGGGTCCCACTCCCGGAGCAGGTGAACCTCAGCCTCTGGGCGCATCGCCTGCAGGTCTTCCCGGTGGCTGTCGTCGAGGGCCACGACGAGGTCGTGCTCGTCGAACCAGGACGCCGTGAACTGGCGGGCGCTGTGGTGCAGCTCGTACCCGCGCTGTCGCAGCGCCCTCAGGGTCCGCGGGTCGGCGTCGTGACCAACGTGCCAGCGGCCGGTGCCGGCACTCGCGACCGCGATCTGGTCGGACAACCCGGCGCCTACCACCAGGCGGGCCAGGACCGCCTCGGCGCTGGGGGAGCGGCAGATGTTGCCGGTGCAGACAAAGACGACGCGAATCACCCGCTCAGTCTTCCCTGCGCCATGGCAGCGAGCTGCGGCAGGACCGTCCCTAACGCCTCCTCGACCCTGACCGTGGCCTGTGCGTCCCCGCGGGTGGGGCCTTGGTTGATGATCGCCACCGGGATCGTGAGCTTCGCGGCCCGCAGGACGAACCGGTACCCGGACATCACCGTCAACGACGACCCGAGCACCAGTAGGGCCCGGGCGTCCTCCAGGAGCGCGAAGCTGCGGTCCACCCGGTCCCGAGGCACCGTCTCGCCGAAGAAGACGACGTCGGGCTTGAGCACACCCCCGCAGGCGAGACAGTCCATAACTGCGAAGTCGCTCACGTCGTCGATGTCCACGTCGCCATCAGGCTTGAGCGTGACCGATGCCCTGTCGAAGCCAGCGTTGGCCGCCCTCAGCCGGACGTCCAACTCGGCCCTTCCGGTGTAGGCCCCACAGCCCAGGCAGACGACGCGGTCGAGGGTCCCGTGCAGCTCCAGCACGTCCTTGGCACCGGCAGCCTGGTGCAGCCCGTCGACGTTCTGCGTGATGATCCCGTCGAGCAGCCCGGCGTCCTGCAGGTCCGCAACGGCCTGGTGCCCGGCGTTGGGTGCTGCCCGGGCGATGACCCGCCAGCCCAGGTGGGACCGCGCCCAGTACCGCTGGCGGGACTGGGCGGACCCCGTGAATGTCTGGAAGGTCATCGGCGTCGCCGGCCGGGCAGCACCCGTCGGGCCCCTGTAGTCCGGGATGCCCGACTCGGTGCTCAGGCCCGCGCCGGACAGGACCACCACGCGACCTCGCTCGACCAGGTCACGCAGGGCGAGGGACACCTGACCAGCGTGCCACTGGGCGGCCCCGGCCGCCCCTCGCGCTCCCTCGCAAGGCGGTGACGCCGAGCCGGCCGTAGCGCCCGGGTGGGCCTACCACGGGGACGGGGCGAAGTCCTTGAGGAAGCAGCCGTAGAGGTCAATGCCGAGCTCCCCCTGCACGATCGGGTCGTAGACCCGAGCAGCACCGTCCACGAGGTCGAGAGGCGCGTGGAAGCCCTCGTCGTGCAGCCGGGCCTTGGTGGGGTGCGGTCGCTCGTCGGTGATCCATCCGGTGTCGACGGCGGTCATCAGGATGCCCTCACCGCGCATGTCCTCGGCGCTGGTTCGGGTGAGCATGTTGAGGGCCGCCTTGGCCATGTTGGTGTGCGGATGGCCGGCCCCCTTGTACCGGCGGCTGAACTGTCCCTCCATCGCAGAGACGTTGACGACATAGGTGCGCCGAAAGCTCGATGCCGCAAGCGACGGACGCAGCCGGCTGATGAGGATGAACGGCGCGACGCTGTTGCAGAGCTGTACCTCCAGCAGCTCTACCGGGTCGATCTCGTGCACCCGCTGGGACCAGCTGTTGGCTGGAGCCAGGTCGGGCACCAGGCCGCCGGCGTCGATGGCGATGCCCAGCTCCACCCGGGCCAGCGAGGCCGAGCCGGAGGTCAGGGCAAGCGCCGTCACCGCCTCCGGGGTCATCCGGCGGCCGATCGCCCCCTCGATCTCGGCCGCCGCTGAACGCAGGTCGACGATCGGCACCGAGCTCTCCACCGCTTGTGCTGCGTGCTCGGCGGCTGCGAGCTGGGCGTAGGACGCCGCCGATCGTCGTACCGTCTGTGCGGCGTTGTTGATCAGGACGTCCAGGGGGCCCTGAGCGGCGACCGAGGCGGCGAGCTCGACGACCTGATGCGGGTCGCGCAGGTCGATCCCCACGACGACAAGGCGGTGCAGCCAGTCGCCGCTGTCGGGCATGGCGCTGAAGCGGCGGACGGCATCGTGCGGGAACCGGGTGGTGATCGTGAGGTGCGCGCCGTCACGGAGCAACCGCAGCGCGAGGTACATCCCGATCTTGGCCCGGCCGCCGGTGAGCAGCGCGCGCCTGCCGGACAGGTCGATGCTGTTGTCGCGCTTGCTCCTGTTGAGCTGGGCGCACGAGGGGCACAGCTGGTGGTAGAACGCATCGACGTCGCGGTAGCGGTTCTTGCAGATGTAGCAGGACCGGGATCGGTGCAGCGTCCCGACAACGGCTGTCTCCGCGGACGCCGCGAGCAGAACGCCGCGGGTCTCGTCGTCGATCCGATCGGCTGCGCCGGTTGCCGTGCGGTTCGTGACCGCCTCATCCTCCGCCGTCACGCGAGCCTGCCGCTCGCTGCGCCGCCGGAGTTTCACGCTCTTGTAGACGTGGGCCGTGGCCTGCCGGATCGCCACCGCATCGGGGTGGTCCGGCGCGAGCTCGTCGAGCTCGTTGAGGACTTCGAGGACGAGAGCCAGGCGGGCTGGGTCGATCCCGTCAGCGTCCATGTGAGTCCATCTGGGCAGCCTACGGATGCTCTGGTGTTACATGCGTCCTATGAAGGTGCCCTTCACCACAGCTGACTTCCTGTACCGGGCCGAGCTCTGCTACGGCGACCGCCTCGGCCTGGTTGACGAGCCGGGCGGCTTCCAGGACGGCGGCCTGGGGTCACAGACCTACGGCGGCGTTGCCGTCCGGGCGCGGGCCCTGGCCGCCGGACTCGACGCCCTGGGGGTAGGACGAGGAGAGCGGGTCGCCGTCGTCAGCCACAACAGCGCCCGGTTGTTCGAGGCCTTCTACGGCGTCTGCTCCTACGGCCGGGTACTGGTGCCGGTCAACTTTCGGCTGTCGGCCGCGGAGGTCGGCTACATCGTCGAGCACTCCGGAGCCACCGTGCTGCTCGTCGATCCGGAGGTTGACGAGGCCCTGGCGGGGGTGACGGCCCAGCACCGGTTCGTCCTGGGCAAGCAGTCCGACGACGCACTGCTGCGCTTCGGCACCGAGCCGGTCGCGTGGGAGGAGCCGTCCGAGGACGCCACAGCCACGATCAACTACACCAGCGGTACGACGGCCCGGCCCAAGGGCGTGCAGATCACCCACCGCAACATCTGGGTCAACGCGGTGACGTTCGCCCTGCACGCGGGCGTCACCGACCGCGACGTCTACCTGCACACGCTGCCGATGTTCCACGCGAACGGCTGGGGGATGCCCTTCGGCATGACCGGCATGGGCGTGCCCCATGTCGTCATCCGCAAGATCGACGGCGCCGAGATCCTGCGCCGAGTCGCGAAGTACGGCGTCACGGTCATGTGCGCGGCCCCTGCAGTGGTCACCGCGATCCTCGACGCCGCTGCGACCTGGGAGGGCCCCATCCCCGGGAGGAACACGGTCCGGGTCATCTGCGCCGGCGCGCCTCCGCCGTCCCGCACGATCCAGCGCATCGCCGACGAGCTCGGTTGGGAGTTCGTGCAGATCTACGGTTTGACCGAGACCTCTCCGCTGCTGACCGTCAACCGTCGGCGTGCCGAGGAGGACGCGCTGCCCGGCGAACAGGCCGCCCGCCGGCTGGCCCGGGCCGGTATGCCCGCGATCGGGGTGAGCCTGTCGATCTCCGAGCAAGGCGAGGTCCTGGCCCGGTCCAACGTCGTGCTGGAGGGGTACTGGGAGCAGCCGGATGCCAGCGCGGACGCCCTCGAGGGCGGCTGGTTCCACACTGGTGACGGCGGCACGATGGACGACGAGGGCTACCTCACGATCGCCGACCGACGCAAGGACGTGATCATCACCGGCGGGGAGAACGTCAGCTCGATCGAGGTGGAGGACTGCCTGTTCAGCCACCCGGCCGTGGCGGAGGTTGCAGTGATCGGCGTACCGAGTGAGAAGTGGGGCGAGACGATCAAGGCGCTCGTCGTGCTCACCGGGGGTGAGGTTGCGTCTGAGGCGGAGCTCATCGCGCACTGCAAGAGTCGGCTCGCGGGCTACAAAGCGCCCACTTCTGTGGAGTTCCGGGAGGCGATCCCGCGC
The DNA here is from genome assembly GCA_043740815.1 of Frankiales bacterium. Lineage (GTDB taxonomy): Bacteria > Actinomycetota > Actinomycetes > Mycobacteriales > SCTD01 > RYN-111. The sequence goes on from JAYUBO010000066.1 coordinate 9,696, forward strand.
ACCGCTACAGGCAAAGTTCAAAAGTTCAAGCTCCGTGAGCAGTACTGGGCCGGCTACGACCGGCAGGTCAACTGAGGCCACCTAGGCTGGGGGCGTGACACGGCGCGGGTGGGTCCTGTTCAGCGCCATGTGCGTGTTGTGGGGCATTCCGTACCTGCTGATCAAGGTGGCGGTCGAGGAGCTCTCGGCACCGGTGATCGTGCTCGCGCGCTGCGCGATCGGGGCGTTGATCCTGCTCCCGGTCGCAGCGCACAAGGGCTATCTGCGGCCCCTGGTGCCGCATTGGCGGGCCCTGGTCGCCTTCACGGCCCTCGAGATCGCCGGGCCGTGGCTATTGCTGACCGACGCTGAGCGGTCGCTGAGCTCCAGCCTCACCGGCCTTCTGGTCGCGGCCGTCCCGATGGTCGCGGCCGTGGCCTCGCTGCTGCTCGGCGATTCCGACCGGCTTGACCGCCGCCGGGTCCTCGGGCTCGCTGTCGGCCTGGCCGGCGTCGCCGTCCTGCTTGGCCTGGACCTGGGTGGCGAGCTGCGGGCGGCGCTGGAGCTCGGAGCCGTCGTTCTCGGGTACGGCACCGCTCCGCTGATCATCAGCCGCAAGCTGTCGGAGGTGCCGTCCCTCGGAGTCATCGCCGCCAGCCTCGGCCTCGCCGCACTGGTCTACGTGCCGGTAGCGGCCTTGGCCTGGCCCGGCCACGCGCCTTCGGCGAGGGTCGTGGCGAGCGTGCTCGCACTGGCGCTAGCCTGCACGGTCGTTGCCTTCCTGGTGTTCTTCGCCCTCATCGCCGAGGCGGGCCCTCACCGAGCCCTGGTCATCACGTTCGTCAACCCGGCGGTGGCCCTGCTGCTCGGCATCGTGCTGCTCGGCGAACCCTTCACCGCGGGCGTCGCGTTCGGCTTCCCGCTGGTGCTGCTGGGCTGCTACCTGGCGACCCGAGAGAGCAGCACCCGCGTCGCACCCATGCCGGCTCTCGCCGAGCCCTGAGCCGGCCGCTTCGACCTGTCGGCGAGCCGACTGCGACGCGCAAGACCCCCGGTCTAGGTTCGCTGGCATGGCGGTCACCGAGCTGCGTGTGCACGGCGTGGGTGGCTCGACACCGGAACAGGTGCTCAACAGTGGCCCGGCGACCAGGGTTGCCGGAGACGCGGAGGCCGGCTTCTACACGGCGGGTGACCCGCACCTGGAGGCCTACTGCTGGGGCAACCTCACCTCCGGTGGAGCCAGCCGCGCGCTCTGGCTGCTCATGCTGCCGTTCACCCTGGTCAACGCCAGCTTCTGGATGGGCCCACGCCGCAGGCTCAACGAAGGCGTCGTGCGCCTGTTGGCGCTGAGCCTGACGGCCACCGCCCTGCTGGCGGCGGAGGGGATCGGGACGGACCTGATCGGCTGGCAGTGCGCCGCCCGCCCTACCTGTCGGGGGCGGCACACGTGGCTGCGCTTCGTCGGTCACGGGGTGATGGCCGGGCCCGGTCGACGCGCAGCCGTGGGCACCGTTGTCCCGCTGGGAGTGCTTGCCTTGCTGTGGTGGCTGTCCCGGCGCACCGGCCGGCACGAGCAGGTTCCCCCACCGCCGGGCAACGGCACCGCCCCCCTTGAGGATCCGACGTTCTGGTACGGCGCACGCCAGGTCGCGCGACTTCGCCACCTGCACCTGTCGGTGGGCCTGGTCGTCGTCGGGCTGGGGCTCGCCGTCCCGAGCCTGGCCTGGGACCGCCACCACGACAGCGGACTCGAGGCGGTCGACGCGGTCGTCGTCGTCGGTCTGTGGCTGGTGCTGGTCATCTGCAGCTGTGCTGTGTTCGTGCCGGCAGTCGTGCGACGTGACCCGCCGGGGGTACGGGGGGTCGCGTGGACCGGGTGGGTGCAACAGGCTGCGGCGTTTCTTGCTGTCAGTTCTGTGCTCGTTGCGGTGCTGCCGGATCGGCCGGGGTGGCTGGGCCATACCGCGCGCAGCCTGCCCGGCTACAGCAACGCCGTGACGGCGGTGTTCCTGTCGCAGCTGCTCGGCATCGCCTTCCTGGCATACGTTGTGGCTCGGCACCGCGATCCGGCCGCGGGTGCGCGGGGCCTCGCCCAGCCGCTGTTCGGTGCGCTGGGCCTGCTCGTGGCCTCGGTCTTCTCGGCGGGCATCGCGTTTCGCGCCGCCGACTGGCTCGACGGCGGCAAGAACCCCACCGCGGGACCACTGACCGTGCCCCTGGCCTACGAGTGGGCCGCTGTGGCGCTGCTCGCCGTCGCGGTCCCCGGTACAGCGCTGCTGCTGTGGCGGGCCTACACGCGGTACGCCACGGTCAGCGGCCAGGAGCGAACACGGGTTCGTAGCGACTACGCCGCCCCCGAGGGTCAGAGCGACCGGGTCCGCACCGTGGCTAGGGTCAGGGCGCTCGCCTCGCTGACCGACTCCGTCATGGGCTGGCTGGCGTGGTTCACCAGTGCCTCGATCGTGGCCGCCGTCACGGCCATGACGCTCACACTGGTCACTGGCGACGCGCCGGAGCGGCTGGGGGACGGCTCGGGGGTTCTGCGGTTTGCGACGCTGGCGGGCACCTGGATGGTCAGCGGCTTCGCCGCGGGGCTCGTCCTCGTCGGCTACCGCTCCTACCGACAGGCCAGCCTGCGTAAGACGGTCGGCATCCTGTGGGACCTCGGCACCTTCTGGCCGCGCGCCGCTCACCCGTTGGCCCCGCCGTGCTACGCCGAGCGGTGCATCCCCGACCTGGCCGTGCGGATCGGCTACCTGGTGCAGCGCGATGGCGGCGTGCTGCTGTCCGCCCACTCACAGGGGACGGTGCTCAGTGCCGCCCTCGTCTGGCAGCTCCCTCACGACGTGCTCAGCCGGGTGCGCCTTGTCACCTACGGGTCGCCCGTCGCCCGCCTGTACGGGCCGATGTACACGCCCTGGTTCGGACCGTCCTGCCTGAGGGAGCTGGACAAGCGCCTCGGCGACGGCCACTGGGTCAACCTGTGGCGGCGCACCGACCCGATCGGGGGACCGATCGCCATGGCGGGTGACGTCGAGCTGCGCCATGACCCAGACTCGCTCGGTCGCGACCTCGGCGACCCGGCCTTCCAGGTGGCACGGGGGCACTTCGACTACGAGCTGACGCGCGACTACGCCACGGCGCGGTCCTCGCTGATGTCGACGCTCGACCAGGGTTGAGCTCGTCGGCCTGCAATCGACAGGCGGGGTACTCACGCCGAGCAGCCCGCACACCGATGGGCTGATAATGGCGACGTGAGCCAGATCGCCCACCAGGGCCGACCGATGAGGACCCGCTCCAAGGTGCTTCTCGGGATCGGTGGCGGCCTGCTGCTGCTGAGCATGCTCATCACTGGCTTCAACATCCTGCTGAGCCCGGCCAAAAAAGTGCTGGTCGTGACGATGTCCCAGGACGCGGTGCAGGCCGACCGCGTCGCCTTGAAGGCCGCCTGTGGGGACCTCCCCGGCGTGGTGGTCGTCAAGGACATCGGCAACCCCTCGTCCAGTGTCCAGGGCCGCTTCGCGGTGCGTTTCGACATCGGCAAAGCCACGCCGGGCCAGGAGATCGCCCTCGAAAAGTGCATCAACGAGCATGGCTTGAAGGTGCGAGGCTTCCTGTCCGAGGGCGACAACTAGGCGTGTGTCGCCAGCCAGTCGTTCAGGGGGGCCAGGGCCTTCCAGGCTCTGGCGACGATGTTCTTGGCCTCGGCGGTGTGCAGCCAAGGCTCGGGCTCATGGTCGACCCACGCGATCAGGCCTTTGTGCCTTAACAGCTCTGCGCGCGGATGGCTGTCGTCCCAGGGCTTCGGGGTCCGTTTGAGCTGGTCCCCGCCGACCTGCCAACGGCTACCTCTGAGGCCAGCCAGAACCTTTGTCAGGGCCGCACCGGTGCGGTCGTGATCGATCGCGAGCCGCATTCGGCGCACCTGCTCGGTGCTCGCGTGGAACCGTCCACCGCCCAGATGCAAGCCGGCGGCGTCGATCCCGACGTAGAGACCCTGGTCGCCCTGGTTCACGACGGCATACTGCCGGGTCTTGTACGGCGTCTTGTCCTTGCTGAAGCGGACGTCACGGTAGGGGCGGAACAGCTTGGCCTCCCCGAAGGACGTCAACTCCTCAAGCAGGGCCTTCATCGGCGCCGCCACACAGTTGTCGTAGACGGTCCTGTGGTCGGTCCAGTAGGCCTTCGAGTTGTCCGCCTCCAGGCCTTCGTAGAAGACCAGCGCCTCGTCGGGAAAGCCGTCGAAGCTCACGTGAGGACCCGGTCAGCGCGGCTGTAGATGTTCATGGACGACCCTCTCAGGAAACCAACGAGTGTGAGTCCTGCCTCGACGGCGAGGTCGACGGCGAGCGATGACGGGGCGGAAACCGCCGCCAGACAGGGGATGCCGGCCATCCAGGCCTTCTGCACCAGCTCGAAGGAAGCGCGTCCGCTGACCATCAGAACGGTTCCGTGCAGGGGCAGCCGACCCTCCCGGAGCGCCCAGCCCACGACCTTGTCAACCGCGTTGTGCCGACCCACGTCCTCGCGCAGGCACAACAGGTCACCGTCGCGGGTGAACAGCCCCGCCGCGTGCAACCCCCCGGTCTTGTCGAAGACCCGCTGCTCAGCCCGAAGCCGGTCCGGCAGGGCACTGAGCAGCAGCGGGGTCACGGTCAACGGGTCCACCGACACGTCGTACGCAGCGGTGGTCCGCACGGCAGCGAGACTGGCGGTGCCGCAGATGCCGCAGGAGCTCGTGGTGTACATCGCCCGAGGTGCGGGCGCTGGAACGGTCAGGTCGCAGTCGAGCACGTTGTAGCTGTTGGTGCGCTGCCCGCTCTCGGAGTCCGCCCCAGCACAGAAGCGCATCGCCGTGAGCTGGTCGGTGCGGCTGACGGCGCCCTCGGACACCAAGAAGCCGGCGGCCAGGTCCATGTCGTCCCCCGGCGTGCGCATCGTCACCGTCAGGGGCGTCCCACCGACCCGGATTTCGAGCGGCTCCTCGACAGCAAGGGTGTCGGGGCGGGTCAGGACGCAGGCACCGTCGACGCGGACGACCTTGCGCCGCGCTGTGAGCCGTCCCATCCCGTCACCGTACGTCCCCTAGGTTGGAGCCGTGGACCTCACTGCCCTGAAGATCAGGGTCTACCGACGGCTGGCTCCGGGCTGGCAGCGACGCGTCGTCCGCCTCGCCACCCCGAACTTCACGGTCGGCGGGATCGGGTTGGTGACGGTCGACGGCTCGCAGGTGCTGCTGGTCCGACCGAGCTATCGCGACGGCTGGGTGCCGCCAGGAGGCCACCTCAACAAGCACGAGCAGCCGCTGGACGGCATTGCCCGCGAGCTGCGCGAGGAGGTCGGCCTGGACCTGCAGTTCGCACCGTGGCACCGGGTCTCGTTCGACGCCAGACGGCAGGGCGTGGCTTTCGTCAGTGTCGCGGTGCTGGCGAAGGCGGTCACGGTGACCCCGCGCAGCCCAGAGGTGCTGGAGGCTCGCTGGTTCCCCCTTACCGACCTGCCGCCGTTCCCCGCGGACTTCGTGGAAGGGATGCCGGACAGTGACGTGGCGGCGATCCGCGCGGCCGGAATCAGGCAGTCGCGCTCGCCGGAGCGATCGGACCCGCAGGGCTAGCCGCAGGGTTGGCCGCAGGGTTGGCTGCAGCCTTTCCCGGCCGCAGGCAGCTGACCCGGCGGGCGACATCACCCTGCTTGGTCTGCAGCGCTACGACCATCGCGCGCTCACCGACCTTGACCTCACCCAGTTCGACCGCCTGGCCGCGCTCCCGGACCTTGGTCTTGTCGGTGATCGCATAGCTGTGGCTGAAGCCGTCCTTGCTCTTCAGGCTGATGCTCGTCGGGCTGATCGCGGTGACCTCGCCGCGCTGAACCAGCACGGTCACCGTCCCATGTTTCTTGGTCTTCTTCGTCAGCCTCAGGTGGCCCGTCGTGCGCAATTCGGTGCGCTGCGCCTGGGTGAGCAGCCGGGCGTGGCCGCCTCCAGCCGCCGCATCAGCCTGCTGGACGAGCGCGGACCCGGAAGACATGGCCGCGGCGCCGGTGGGCACGAGCACGGCGACCCCGCCGAGGGCGATGGCTCCGGAAAGGACGGCAGCAACAGCGGTACGACGTGACATGGCTTCTCCAGTGGTCGTGGGGGACCTGCCCATCGTGACCCCGCGGCCGCAGCGGACGGCCAGGGTTCTGCAAGGGTTGGGTAAGGCTCCCACCGAGCAGCCCGTTGACCGGCAACGATGGTCCGGTGGCAGACAAGGGGCTGGTGCTGGTCGTCGAGGACGAGCCGGCGATCGCGGAGCTGCAACGGATGTACCTGGTGCGTGAAGGCTACGGCGTGCACGTCGAGCGAGACGGCCTGGCGGGCCTGGCAGCCGCCCGCCGGCTGCGCCCCGTGGCGCTCGTCCTGGACGTGGGTTTGCCCGGGATGGACGGTACCGAGGTCTGCCGCACGCTGCGTGAGGAAGGCGACTGGGTGCCGGTGCTGTTCGTGACGGCCCGCGACGACGAAATCGACCGGATCCTGGGGCTCGAGCTCGGCGCCGACGACTACCTGACCAAGCCGTTCAGCCCGCGAGAGCTGGTCAGCAGGGTGCGCGCGGTGCTCCGGCGCACGCAGGGGTCGGTGGCCCAGCCGCCGCTGGCCCTCGGTCCCGTCCGCTTGGACCTGGAGACACGGCAGGTCACGGTCGACGACATCGAGGTGCTGCTGACCGTGACGGAGTTCGACCTGTTGGCCGCCCTGCTCCGCCGGCCCGGTCGGGTGCTGTCCCGCGAGCAGCTGCTGTCGACCGTCTGGGGTTACGAGGCAGCCGCCGGTACCCGCACCGTCGACGTACACATCGGGCAGGTGCGCGCCAAGCTCGGCCCGGCCGGTGACCTGATCCGGACCGTGCGCGGCGTCGGTTACTCCACCACGCGATCGTGAGCATGCGCCGGCGGATTGCCCTCAGCACCGTGCTGGCCGCCCTGGTCGGCGTCGTCGCGGCCGGCCTGGTGGCACTAGGTCTGGTGCGCACGGCCTACGACCAGCAGGCGCAGATGGTGCTGCACCGCGAGGCGGTGCTGGTCGCTGCTGCCGAAGAGGCCCGACCTGGGTCGGCGGCACGCAAGGGGTTGCGGGCCCTTGGTGTCCGGCTCGTGCGGGTACGTGCCGATGGCACCGGTGCCGGCCGGATGCTGCTCGACCCGGCCGACCTGCAGTCGGCTGCCGCCGGCTCCGCCACCTCGGGTCGCCGGACCCTGCGGGGGACCCGCTACCTGGTCCAGGTCCAGCCCGTCGGCAGTGACGGTGGCGTGGTGCTGCTCCAGCCGTTGCGAGACGCGCGCGCCGTGTCGACGGGGGTCGTCCGCAAGCTCGCCCTAGCCCTGTTGATCGGTCTCGGAGCGGCCGTCGTCATCGGTGTCGGGTTGGCGCGGCGCCTGTCACAGCCACTCGTGCGTGCCGCCGGAGCAGCCCGTCAGCTCGCCATGGGCGATCGTTCGGTGCGGCTCGTGGAGGACGGTCCGGACGAGGTGGCCGAGCTGTCCCGATCCCTGAACCTGCTGGCCCAGGCGTTGAGCACCAGCGAGGGACGCGAGCGGGAGTTCCTGCTGTCGGTGAGCCACGAACTGCGCACCCCCCTGACCGGGATTCGCGGCTTTGCCGAGGCCCTCGCCGAGGGAGTCGGGGACCCCCGCGAGGCTGGGCGCACCATCGAGGCGGAGGCCCACCGGATGCAACGCCTGGTGAGCGACCTGCTCGACCTCGCCAGGGCGGGCGCGGACGACTTCAGGCTCGACCTGTCCACGGTCGACCTGACGACGCTGGTCGCCGACGCCGAGCCGGTCTGGCGGCACCGTTGTGCCGAGGTGGGGGTGGCCTTTGCCGCTGAGCTGCCCCCCGTCCCGGTCCTGGTCCGCACCGATGCGGGACGGATCCGGCAGGTGCTTGACGGACTTGCCGAGAACGCCCTGCGGGTCACCCCGCAGGGCCAGTCGATCGTGTTCGCCGTTCGAGCTGGTGGAGTGCTCGAAGTACGGGACGGCGGGCCCGGGCTCGCGCCGGAGGATGTGCCCGTCGCCTTCGAGCGGTCCGTGCTCTACGACCGCTATCGCGGGGTGCGACAGGTCGGCACCGGCCTAGGCCTGGCCCTGGTGGGGGCTCTGGTCACGCGCCTCGGTGGTCAGGCGGAAGCAGGCCACGCCGCTGAGGGTGGAGCCTGCTTCCGGGTGACGCTGCCTGCCGAGCGGGTCAGTGCCGCTCGATCGTGAACGGCACGCTGGTCGGGTGGACCCGGTGCGCACCAAGGCGAATCTGCTGGGTGCTCGCGCCCTTGACGGTGACTCGCAGCGCGTGCGAGCACTCGGCCGTGAAGTTCACGCCGTCGACGTGACCGACGTTGGTGAACCGGAAGGCCAGCGTGTGTCCGTCGGGGCTGACGGTCGCCACGTCACCCGGCTCGAGCAGCACCCTGGTGAGGTGGCTGATGTCGCGGGTCGCCGTGATCGTGCCGCTGACCACGACCTTGGCGGTCCCCGGATGCGTCACGCGGAGCTTCCAGCCGTGGACGTCGTGCCAGAGGTAGGTCGTTCCAGCCTGGCCGGGCCGGACGTTGGGACTGCCCTGCACCTGGGCCGGCAACGACCCGCAGGTGGTGGCCGCCTGCGCGGGCGCGCTGACGCCGAGGACAGCACTGGCGCTGAGTCCGGTGAGAACGAGGGCTTTCAACATGATGGTCTCCTGTACCCGGCTGCAGGGTGCAGCCACGATCAGGCACTGTGGACCTTCGATGTGCGGGTCGTTGCCCTGCTGTGTAAGCGAACTGTCAGGCTTCGGCCTCTACCGTCGCCAGCCCCTTGCGGACGCTTCGCTCGAGCCCCAGCTTGACGAGCCGGTCCAGACCGGGCACGACCGAGCCGAACTCGATGACGTAGTGCAACCGGGAGCCGGGGGCGGTGCTGCTGAAGTCCATCACCCCGCGGTGACCGCGCAGTGGGGAGCCCTTGGTGATCCGGTAGACGAGGCGCGTGTTGTCGACGGCCTCCACGACGGTCTCCTCGAACGCGGGCAGCAAGCCGATCTTGAGGCTGCGCACCGACCCGGCGCCGTTGCGGCTGCTGTCGCCGTCCTTGACCCGGGTGATCGCTGCTCCGAACAGCGGACCAAGGTGCTCGTGCTCAGCGAGGTAGGCGTAGACCCGCTCGACGGGCAACGCAAAATCCTGGGTGATGTCAACTTTCTGCATGGCCGCACCCTAGACGAGTGGGAGAGTCGGTCAGGGTGCTCAGGCCAGGCAGGCCGTCAGTGCCGCGACCATCAGCGGGATGTCGTCGGCGGAGGCGAGCTCCCGGCAGGAGTGCATCGCCAACATCGGCGAGCCCACGTCCACGGTGGCGATCCCCATCCGGGTGGCCGTCAACGGTCCGATCGTCGACCCGCAGGGCAGGTCTGCACGGGTGACGAAGTGCTGCAACGGGACCCCCACCTCTGCGCAGCGGCCGGCGAACCAGGCACCGGTTGCGGCATCAGTCGCGTAGGACTGGTTGGCGTTGTGCTTGACAACGGGACCTCCGCCGAGCCGCGGTGTGTGCGAGGGCTCGTGCCGCTCGCTGTAGTTGGGGTGGACGGCATGAGCCATGTCAGCCGACACGAGCAGGGAGTGCGCTGCCGCCCGCAGCCTGGCTTGTGGGTCGAGGTCCCCGGTCGCGGCGACCAGGCGGGCGAAGACGTCCTCGAGAAAGGACCCACGAGCGCCTTCGGCTGAGCCGCTGCCCACCTCCTCGTGGTCGTTGGCGACCAGGAGCTGCGTATGCGCTGCAGCCGGGGCTGCCAGCAGCGCCAGGACGGCGCTGTGGCAGGAGGCGAGGTTGTCCAACCTGGGTGCGGCGACCCAGTTCGATCCCGTCATGCCCGCCGGCTGCGTGTCGGTCAGGACCAGGTCGAAGCCGACGGCCGCGGGGACGCCGAGCAGGTCCAACAGCCCGCGCTCGGTGTCGAGTCCCAGCACCGGGACCAGGTGCCGCTGCGGATCCAGGACGAGCCCGTCCCGCACCGAGCGGTCGAGGTGGATGGCCAGCGACGGCAGCCGGAGCCGGCTGCCCTCGAGCCGGACCAGGGTGGTCGTGCCGTCGGCAGTCACGACGCGGCCGGCCACTGTCAGCTCGCGGTCCATCCACGTGTGGGCCAGCATGCCGCCGTACGGCTCGACACCGACCAGGCGGTAGCCGACCCGGGACAGGTCCGGTATTGGCCGCACGGTGAAGGTGGGGGAGTCGGTGTGGGTGCCGATCAGGCGGACGCCGGCTTCGGCCAGCGACGCCGAACCCACCTGGAAGGCGATCAGCGAGCCACCGTCCCGCACCACATGGTGCCGGGCACCCGGGGTGAGGGTCCAGTGGCTGCGCTCATCGAGGGCCGTCGAGCCCGCCGCGACCAGGCGCCGGACCAGCTCGGCCACCGCGTGGAACGGCGTGGGCGAGACGTCGACGAAGGCACGCAGGTCTGCACCGAGGGAGCTCATGCCCGCAGACGCTACCGACGGTCCGGCGGGCCTTGTGGCTGCACTAGGTTCAGGGACAACATCCCTTCCCTGCCGTCGGAGGTCTCCTGTGGTTCACGAAGTCCGTGGTGTCGTTGCCCGAGCAAAGGGCGCTCCAGTGTCCCTCGAGACGATCCTGGTTCCCGATCCCGGCCCCGGCGAGGCCCTCGTACAGGTGCAGGCGTGCGGCGTCTGCCACACCGACCTTCATTATCGCGAAGGTGGCATCAACGACGAGTTCCCCTTCCTGCTGGGGCATGAGGCCGCCGGCGTCGTCGAGTCGGTCGGACCCGACGTCACGCACGTCAAGCCTGGGGACTTCGTCGTCCTGAATTGGCGGGCTGTCTGCGGCCAGTGCCGGGCGTGCAAGCGCGGTCGGCCCTGGTACTGCTTCGCCACGCACAACGCGACGCAGAAGATGACGCTGGCCGACGGCACCGTGCTGTCACCAGCCCTGGGCATCGGGGCCTTCGCGGACAAGACCCTGGTCGCCGCCGGCCAGTGCACCGTGGTGTCGACGGTCGACCCGGCCGCAGCCGGGCTCCTGGGCTGCGGCGTCATGGCTGGCTTCGGCGCGGCAGTCAACACCGCACCGGTGCAGCAGGGCGACACCGTCGCGGTCATCGGCTGCGGTGGTGTCGGCAACGCGGCCATCGCCGGTGCGCTCTACGCCGGTGCCCGCCAGGTGATTGCGGTCGATCTCGATGACCGCAAGCTCGGCTGGGCCCGTGATTTCGGCGCGACGCACACCGTCAACGCCTCCGGTGACGTCGTCGCCGAGCTTCGGGCGCTGACCGGTGGTTTCGGCCCCGACGTCGTGATCGACGCGGTCGGCCGTCCTGAGACGTTCCGGCAGGCCTTCGACGCCCGCGACCTCGCCGGCACCGTCGTGCTCGTCGGCGTTCCGAACCCGACCATGGTGCTGGAGATCCCGCTGATCGAGATCTTCGGCCACGGCGGTCAGACCAAGTCCAGCTGGTACGGCGACTGCCTGCCCGAGCGTGACTTCCCGCTGCTCGTCGACCTCTGGCAGCAGGGCCGCTTCCCCCTCGACCGCTTCGTCAGCGAGCGGATCGGCTTGGACGGGGTCGAGGAGGCGTTCCACAAGATGGAGCGCGGCGAGGTCCTGCGCTCGGTCGTGGTGCTGTGATCGGCGCTGAACGTGTCGTGACGAGTGGGCAGTTCAGCCTCGACGGTGGCACGTGGGACGTGGACAACAACGTCTGGCTGTACGGCGACGAGGACGAGGTCATCGTCATCGACGCCGCTCATGACGCCCACGCAATCGCTGCGGCCGTCGGGGGCCGACCGGTGAAGGCGATCGTGTGCACCCACGCCCACAACGACCACGTCAACGTGGCGCTCGAGCTCGCGGCCGAGCTCGACGCCCCCGTGTTGCTGCACCCCGACGACCGGATGCTCTGGGACGCCGTCCACGACCGGGCGCCTGACGGTGACCTGACCGACGGCGAGGTTCTCACGGTCGCCGGCGCGACCTTGACCGTGGTGCACACCCCCGGTCACTCGCCCGGCGGCGTATGCCTGGTCGGCGACGGCGTCGTGTTCAGCGGCGACACCCTGTTCCACGGCGGACCGGGGGCGACGGGACGGTCCTATAGCGACTTCCCGACGATCCTGGACTCGATCCGCACGAAGTTGCTGAGCCTGCCCGAGGACACCGTCGTGCACACCGGACACGGCGACGACACCACCATCGGGGCCGAGGCCTCGTCCTACCAGGAATGGGTCGACCGGGGGCACTGACGCCGATCCCACGCTGCCACGACCCTGGCCAAAGGCTTCACCACTGCCCGCGACGGCAGCCCTCTCGCGTGACAGCCTGAGGGCGTGTACGACGCCCTTGTCCTCGCCGGTGGCGCCGCCCGCCGCCTGGGCGGCGTGGACAAGCCGGCCCTGGTCCTCGCCGGGCGGAGCCTGCTGGACCGGGTGCTGCTCGCGACCGCCGCTGCTAACCGCACCGTGGTCGTAGGGCCCGAGCGGGCCGTGTGTCGCCCCGTCGTGTGGGCACGCGAGTACCCGGCCGGCGGTGGACCCGCGGCTGCTCTCGCCGCCGGACTGGCACACGTGACAGCTGACCTCGTCGTGCTGCTCGCCGCAGACCTGCCTTATGTCACGAAGGCGGCGGTCACGGACTTGCTGGGCCGGGTCGGCGACGAGGACGGCGACGGTACGGTCATCACTGTCGAGGGCCGCCCCCAGTGGCTGTGCTCGGCCTGGCGGACCGCCGTCCTCATCGAGGCCGTCCGTGGCCGTGACCTCGCCGGCTCGTCCTTGCGCGGGTTGCTGGAAGGCCTCCGGTTCAGCCGGGTCGCCGCCGCGCCACAGGGGACGTGGCGCGACTGCGACACTCCCGAGGACCTTGCCGCCCTGGTGGCAGGAAGCGAGAGGCGGACGACATGAGCACCGTGGACGACTGGGTGGTCGAGGCCGCGCGCGCCCTGGGGCTGGACGCCACCGTGGACACACCTTTGCTGCTGGACCTCGCACGTGAGGCAGCGCACGCTGTGGCCCGTCCCGCGGCGCCCCTGACGACGTACCTGCTGGGACTAGCTGTCGCCGGCGGTGCTGACGCCGGCGAGGCTGCCGGCACGCTCACCCGCCTGGCCCGCGAGTGGCCGCCTGCCTAGGCTGCGCAACTCGGTCGCGACCAGGACCGCGAACAGCAGCCCCAAGGCGATCCCGCCGAGCAGGTGCGCCCGGTCGGCGTTCTTGACCAGCGCCTCGACGGCGAAGACCAGCACCCATAGGCCATGCAGAGGGGAGACCGGCCGGGTAGGTGTGTTCTGCATGACACCAACCTTATCCAGGCTGGCGCAGTCCGGCACGCCCCTTGAACAGCGTCAGCCCGCGAGGCGAGCCCGGAGCCCGTCACGCGCGGCCGGCCACTCGGCTGCGAGCACAGAGAAGTAGGCCGCATCCCGCACCGACCCGTCAGGTCGACGGCGCTGGTGCCGCAGGGTCCCGTCGTACGCGCAGCCGAGCTTGCGAAGGGCGGCCTGCGAGCGGGTGTTGAGCGCGTCGGTCTTGAAGGTGACCCGTTCGGCGCCGAGGTCGTCGAAGGCATGCGTCAGCAGGAGCAGCTTGCAGGTGGGGTTGACGTCGCTGGCCCAGAGGTCCCTGCGATACCACGTCCACCCGATCTCCAGCCCGCTCACGTCCAGGTCCACGTCCAGGTAGGACGTGCTGCCGGCGGCCCGTCCGTCGACGACCACGGCCCAGGCGAGCCCGGGGTGGGACGACCGGAGGTTGGCCATCTGCTCCAGCGTGGTCGGCCGGGTCGTCAGCCAGCGCCACACGTCGTCGTCCTGTGCGGCGTCGAGCAGGTCGGCGTCGTGCTCTGCAGCGAGGGGTTCCAGTCGGACGCGACCGCGCGCGAGCACTACCGGTGTGGGCGCTTTCACAGCGCCTCCCCCCGCCGCCGGCCGGATGCGATCATGATCGGCAGCCTAGTCGGCACTCCTCGCGTTGTAGACGCGTTGTCGATGCGTTGGAGCTGTGCGAGCAGGAGGACGGATGGAGCAGGAGCGGGCGCTGCGCGTCGCGGAGCGGCTGCGCCAGCGGGGACTTGACGCGCACCTGGAGCGGGCGTCGATCTATCAGTTCGGGGTGCGCATCATGCTGCGGGACGGCAGGCAGGCCATCTGGGACACCGGCGGCACGATCGGACTGCAGGCGCAGGTCATGCGCGACGGGGTTCTGGTCGGCTACGTCCCACAGCTTGAGGGGTCCGAGGACTTCGACGAGGACCAGACGATCGTGGCGATTGCCGCGACCGACTACGACGGCCCCATCGCCGCACCACGAGCCAAGACCGTGGATCCCCCGGCGTCGCCGCCGGCTGGGCTCCTCCAGAGGTTCCTGAGTGGCCTCCGGGAGTGACGCTCAGCCACCGAGGGCCAGGGCGGTCGCGAGCAGCACCGCTTCCTGTCCTGGTCTTCCGATCAGCTGGAGGCTGGCCGGCGGGCCGTCCCTGCGGGCCACCGGGAAGCACACCGCCGGAAGTCCCGCGAGGTTGACCGGAAGGGTGAGCCGCAGGCCGTACATCCGCTCCGGCTCGTCCCGCCTGGCCGGTGCGTCGCGCAGCACGGGTAGGGCGATCACCGCCACTGTCTCCAGCGCGGTCATGACCTCGTGCAGCCAGGCCCGTCGTACAGCTCCTGCCGCGGCCAACTCCTGCGCTGTACGGCGCCCGCCCGCCTCCAGGCGACCTGCCACGTCACGGCCCACCCGTCCGGTGGCGAGCAGGCGGCCCGAGCTCTGGTGTGCTTCGGCGCCCAGGAGCACGGCGGCCGCCCCGTCAGCCGTGTCCCACCCAGGCAGCTCGACCTCCGGGCAGCGACCGAGGACCGCGTCGAGCGCGGCGTCCACTCCCGCCGCGACAGCCGGGCGGTAGCGGCCGACCCGACCTGGCGTGGCCACGACGAATCCGGGTTCCAGCAGCCGCATGCCGACGACCAGCCCGGCCACGTCCTTCGCCAGCGGACCGATGGTGTCCATCGAGGGGGCAAGCGGCCACACCCCGGCCAGCGGGATCCGGCCATGGGTGGTCTTCAGGCCGGCCACGCCGCAACAGGCCGCCGGGATGCGGACCGACCCCCCGGTGTCGGACCCCAATGCCACATCAGCCTCGCCGGCAGCGACGACCACCGCCGCCCCGCTGCTCGACCCACCTGGCACGTAGTCGCCCAGTGGGTTGGTCGGCGTCCCTTGCCAGGCGTTGACCCCCGTGATGCCGTAGGCCAGCTCGTGCATGACGGTCCGTCCGACGATGACGGCCTGCTTACGGGTCCCCACCAGGCAGGCGGCGTCAGCTCTGGCCGGGATCGCCTCGACCGCAGGCGATCCCGCAGTCGTGGCCAGGCCCTCCATGTCGATGAGGTCCTTGACCGCGACCTTCAGCCCAGGGCCGTGAGGGAGCCGCAACGTCCAGCCGTCGTTCAGCACGGTTCAACGCGGATCAGGAAGTCGCGCAGCTCCAAAAACTCTCCCAGCGAGCCTCGATGGCCGTCGCACGCGTGCCACAGTTTCTCCCGGTCCGGCGTGTGCACCTTCGGGTTGTTCCACACCAGGGCGTACACGGCCGGCGAGCGACAGCCCTTCGCTGAGCAGGTCGGCTGGTCCACCCGCCCATCCAACCAGGCCGTTAACCTGTCGCCGTGGACGCGCAGATGACCGACCGGCAGCGCAGGCGGGTCGTGCGGCGCTGGCGCCGCGCGGCCGTCAGGCAGGCGCTCAAGGCGCGTTGGTCGCTGCGGAAGGTCGACATCGTCGGGAAGCGGGCGCTTGTCCTGGGCGACCCGACGGTCGACGGCTCGGACATCCAGGTCGGTGACGACTTCAAGGTCTGGTCGGGGCATCGAAAGACCCTCATCAGCGGCTGGGGCACGATCCGTTTCGGCGACCGCTGTTTCGTCAACGTCGGATCTACCATCATCGCTGTGGAGCAGATCATCGTCGGGGACGACGTCGCCTTCGCCAACGAGGTCTACGTGATGGACAGTGACAGCCATGGCGTCGAGGGCCGGCCACACCGTCAGGCGCCGGTACGCATTGGCGACGGCTGCTGGATCGGTGCCAGGGCCATGATCCTGCCCGGCGTCACCCTCGGGAGGCGGGTACTGGTGGCAGCGGGAGCGGTCGTGACCCGCGACGTCCCTGACGACTGCCTCGTGGCGGGCAACCCCGCTCGGGTCGTCCGCCAGCTCACCTACCCGGCCGGCTGTCGTCGCGCTTGGCACGACGAGTGGTGCCCCTGCCCCAAGGTCGCTGCCGTCGACGAGCCCGCCTGACCGGTGGCCGGCGAGGTGTCAGCCCGAGATGTCGAGGACCAGCTTCCCGACCGAACCGCGGTTGCGCAGGGCCTCATGGGCCAGGGCGACGTCACCGAGGGCGTAGCTGCCACCGACGAGCGGAGTCAGCGTGCCGGACTCGACCATGCCCAGGAGCTCGGTCATCTGCGGGTGGAGCATGGCGGGATTGGTAAAGCAGTGTGCGAGCCAGAAGCCGACGACGGCCCGGCTGCGCGACATGAGCTCACCGGACGTGACCGGCTTCGGCTCGGTGCGGGAGGCCATGCCGAAGGTCGCGAGCCGGCCGAAGGGTGCGAGGGCGGCAAGTGAGGCGTCGAAGGTCGGCCCGCCCACCATCTCCAACACGATGTCGACCTTCCGGCCGCCGTTGGCACTTTCCAGGGCCCCCTTTAGGTCCGCCTCGCCGGCGAGGACCAGCTGGTCGGCCCCCAGCTCTTTGGCGATATCGAGCTTGTCCTGGGATGAGGCGACGGCGATGACATTGCCCGCACCCCACTGCTTGGCCAGCTGGATGGCGAGAGTGCCGACCCCACCGGCAGCGGCGTGCACGACCACGGACTCGCCCTCGGCGAGGTGGGTGGAGGTGCGCAGCAGGTGCCATGCGGTTAAGCCCTGGACCATCAGCGCGAGCGCTTGACCGTCGGAGACACTGTCGGAAAGCGGGAAGACCAGGCCGGGATGGACAAGGGCCTTCTCGCAGTAGCCACCGCCCGTGGCCATCGCCGAGACCCGGGAACCATCAGCAAGCTGTCCGACCACCTCGCCGCCGGGGATCATCGGGAGCGAGGTCTTTGCGAGATAGGAGTCCTCGACCTGGTGGGTGTCTGCGTAGTTGATGCCTGCTGTGTCGACGTCCAGGAGCACCAGTCCGTCACCGGGGACGGGGTCGGGGACCTCGACCAGCTTCAGGACCTCGGGGCCCCCGAACTCGGTGATCTGCACAGCTCTCATACGGCGACCCTAACCGGAGTCCCGTTCGGTGACCTGGCAAGATACGCCGGTGGACCAGACAACCGTGATCCGACCCTCCGCGATTCTTGCCGACCGCGATGCGCGATCCGTCCTCAAGGAGCTTGAGTCCCGAGACGTAGGCCGAGGTGGGGTATGGAGCGCCAGCCCTGGGATGTGGCAGCGCTTCGACCGGCCGTGGGACGGCCCGAGCGGGCTCAAGGGGACGTCGAAACTGGTCGGCAGCATCGGTTCGATCTACGGCTCTCCGTCTAAGTACGACATCACCATCTACCGGGTGACCGTCACAGACCATGGGGCCGACAACGGCTGGACCGTCGACAAGATCTGCGACGACGCCCTGCAGTACGCCGACCTGACCCTCGCGTGCTGTCCCCGGACGACCCTGGAAGCCACCTCACCTGACCCGTTCCACAAGCCCCAGCTCGACCGGGACAGGCCCTAGACGGGCACGTCTTCCCCTGCGGCGTAGGGGGTCCGGCCCTCGGCGTCGAGTACCCAGACCCGCTGCCGGCCGTGCACGGTCCACGTACCGTCGAGTTGCACCATCGCGGTGTCCTCGTCGATCCCGACGACCGCGACCCCCTCGGGAGCTGCCTCGACGTACCGGCTGGAGATCTCGGGCATCCACCCGGCGATGCGGTCGAAGTGCGGGATGACCCTCAGATGGGGCACGACCCCGAGGCCTCCGTCCGGTGTCCGTGCGGCGTCACGGATGTCGGGAACCCAGGACGTCAGGGCCATCGCGCCGGCGCTGCAACCGGCCAAGGCGGCCCCTTCGGACCACGCGTGGTGGACCGCCTCCCACAGCCGGGTGCCCCGCAAGGTCGTGGACAGATACGACGGGTTGCCCCCCGACAGGTAGACCAGCCCCGCCCCGGCAACCTGCTCGGCCAGCTCCTCGGAGTCGGCTTCCTCCCGGTCGCGGGCGACCAGCGGCACGGCCTCCACCCCGAGGCGGGCGGCCTGCTCCCGGCCCAGCGCGACCCATCGAGCCAGCGAGCTCTCCCCCTCAAGGGCAGAGGCGGTGGGGATCTGCACGAAGCGGGCAGGGCGGCCGCGCAGGAGCAGCCGTTCGGTCTCGGTCATGACCGTGAGGTACTCCCCACTGCCCACGAGGGCGAGGGGCGCGGTCACGGAAGCAGCCCAAGACCGCCGTCAAGGACGACGACCTCGCCGGTGACGTAGCTGGACCGGACCAGACCCAACACCATCTCCGCGACGTCGTCTGGGGTGGCCGACCGCCGCATCGGGGCCATTGCGGTGACCAACGCACGGATCTCGTGCCAGTCCTGCGTCCACGGGGTGTCGACCAGGCCGGGTGCGACGGCGTTGACGCGGATGTCGGGGCCGAGGGCCTTGGCCAGCAGCCGGGTCTGGTGGTTGAGAGCTGCTTTGCTTGCAGCGTACGGGATCGAGCTGCCGGTGGGCTTGACGCCCGCAAGGGAAGAGATGTTGACCACGCATCCCCTGGCTTCCCGCAGCGCCTTCTCGGCGGCCGTCACGAGGACGAACGGCGCGATGACGTTGACCTCGTACAGGTGGCGCCAGACCTCGGGGGTGGCGGCGGCGAGGTCGGTGTGGCGGATGACCTGCGTGGTGCCCGCGTTGTTGACGAGCACGTCGAGGCGGCCGTGAGCGGTGAGGACCGAGTCGACGAGCCCGCGCGCGGCGAGCTCGTCTGCGACGTCGGCCTGCACATAGCTGCCGCCGATCTCGGCGGCAACCGCCTGCCCGGCCTCGACCGAGTTGCGGCTGTTGACGACCACGGTGCAGCCGTCTTGCGCGAGACGGCGGGCGACAGCCGCACCGATGCCGGACGAGGAACCGGTGACGAGTGCGACCTTCGACATGCACCGGACGCTACTGGCACGGCAGACTGGCCACCTGATGAGCACCGACGACCTCGACACCCGCCCGACGGACGCGCCACCCGTGGACAGCTTGCTGCTGGTCGGCTTCGGCGGCCCCGAGGGGCCGGACGACGTGCTGCCCTTTCTGGAGAACGTCACCCGGGGTCGCGGCATCCCACCGGAGCGGCTGCGGGAGGTGGGCGGCCACTACCTCGAGGTGTTCGGGGGAGTGAGCCCCATCAACGCTCAGTGCCGGGAGCTGCAGGCAGCGCTTCAAACGGCAGTGCCCGAGCTCCCGGTCTACTGGGGCAACCGCAACTGGCACCCGTTCCTGGCCGACACCCTCGCGACGATGGCGGCCGACGGTCGACGGCACGCCCTGGCGGTGGTGACCTCCGCTTTCCCCTCCTACTCAGGCTGCAGGCAGTACCGCGAGGACATCGCCGCCGCCAACGTGCCCGGCGGGCCGGTCGTGACGAAGCTGCGGCACTACTACGCCGAGGAGGGGTTCCTCGACGTCATGCGCCGCAACGTCAGTGCCTGCGAGCTCCCAGGGGCTCGGCTGGTGTTCACCGCCCACTCGATCCCCCTCGTGATGGCTGCGTCTTCCGGTCCGTCCGGCAACGCCTACGTCGACACGCTCCGGATCGCCTGCGCGAGGATCGCCGGCAACGGCGCATGGGACCTGGTATTCCAGTCCCGCAGTGGGCCTCCACAGGTCCCCTGGCTCGAGCCGGACGTCAGCGACCATCTTCACAAGCTGTACGGCGAAGGCGTCCGTGAGGTAGTGCTGGTGCCCGTGGGCTTCACCAGTGACCACGTCGAGGTGGTCTACGACCTCGACGTGCAGGCCCGCGAGCGAGTGGAGCACCTCGAGGGGCTCGAGCTGCGCAGGGCCGCCACTGTGGGGACAGACCCGGAGTTCGTGGCGATGTTGGCCGCCCTGGTCCGTGAGCGGATCGCAGCAACTGCGGAGCTGACCGACCACGGGTGCCTCGCGACGCACGACCGGTGTCCTATCGGCTGTTGCCCGCCGCCGCCGCGCCGCTGAGTCAGCGCACCACACCAACAGCGACTCACAGCGCCTGCTCGACCTCGTGCCGGGGAATGGCCAGCAGGAACAGCACCGCGTCCAGGAAGGGCGGCGGTCAGCAGCGCGGCCTGGACGGCCGAACTGTCGCCGTAGCCGGCGATCACGAGTCCCAGCAGCAGCCGGCTGTGAACCACGACCTGCTCGACGTCCTCCACGACTGCGCCGCAAGCCTCCAGGACGTCCATGAGGGCGGTCGTCACCCCTGGGTGGTCTCGCCCGGTGACGGTGACGAGCAGGCTCACGAGGCGAGCCCGTTGGCGTTGTAGGCGGCGACGCTCGCGCGGCGGACGACACGGGCCAGCTCCCGAAGGACGCGATCGCGGGCCTCGGCCTCCCGGCTGTCGACGGCCCCCCCGGTATCGCGGGAGGCGAGAGCGACAACGGCAGACAGCTGCCGGGTCTGGATCAGCACCTGCCGGGCGCGGACCGGCCAGGAGCCGGGCAGCTCGTCGTCATCGAGCCCGCGCCGCGCGTCCCTGCGCAGGTCGCGCAGCGCGTCGGCGACGTCAGGGCTCCAGCGGGCGACATCGAGGTCGACCAGCGCCCTGACAGCCTCGACGAGGCCGAGCCGCAGGTCGTGCTCGGCCTCGTGCAGGTAAGGGCCGGGCTCCGGCCCTGACACCTGTACGGGGTAGGACGACCACAACACGGTCGTGACGGTGCCGTCGAGCTCGGAGCCGTGCGAGGTCAGAGCAGGGACCAACCCGGTTCCGGTGCCGTCCTCCCGGACGGCCAAAACCCCTTCACCGGCGAGCAGTGCCGCCTGGGTGAAAGGGCCCGGTCCGGGCAGACCCAAGGGGTCACCGGGAGCGGGAAGGACCACCCGCAGGCGGCGTACCCCGTCTGCGCGCAACCGTCCGACCGCCTGCTCCAGGTCGAGGTCGTCGACCCACAACCCGCTCACCCGGTGGTCCTCGTCGTAGGTGGTCACGTGGGCCACGAGCTCGGGCAGCGAAGTCTCGCCGGCCAGCCACGACGTGGCCCAGCAGGCGAGCAGAGCGCTGCGCGGAGGGGAGGACGACGACACGACCGGTCAGCCTACGAGGAACCGGGCCGCTGCTCGCATAGCGTCCCGAAGGTGCGCTCGTATGACGGGATCGACCTGTCCCCTCCGAAGCGGCTGGCCCTTCCCGAGGTGGCCGCCGCCCATGGCCTGGTGCTCGAGGAGGTCCTGACCGGCTGGGTCGGAGCGGTCGTCGACAGCGACAGGGAGCGGGTCAGCCTCGAGGACCGGCAGGGCAAAGTGCGCGTCTTCCCGCTCGGCGTCTTCCTGATCGCCGGCAAACCCGTCAACGTCGTACGCACCCGGGGGCCGGCACCGCAGGCCTCCACCCGGACCGCCAGCGGCTCACTCGCCGTTCCGAACCTGCAGGCCAGGCTGGCGCGGGCCAGTCGGATCTGGGTCGAGGGGAAGCACGACGCGGAGCTGGTCGAGCGGGTGTGGGGCCACGACCTGCGGGTCGAGGGCGTCGTCGTCGAGCCGCTCGACGGTATCGACGATCTGCCCGCGCTCGTGCAGACCTTTCGTCCCAGCCGAGGGCGACGAGTGGGGGTGCTCGTGGACCACCTGGTCGTGGGAACCAAGGAAAGCCGCATCGTCCAGGGGGTCACGAGCCCGCACGTGCTGGTGACCGGCCATCCCTACGTTGACGTCTGGCAGGCGGTGAAGCCGGCGGCCGTGGGCATCACGGCCTGGCCGGCCGTGGCCCGGGGGAGCTCGTGGAAGGAGGGCGTCTGCGCTGCTCTGGGGTGGGGACAGCCGTGGGAGGGCTGGAGACGGGTGCTGGCAGCTGTCGACTCCTACGCAGACCTCGAGGTGCCGCTGCTCCAGTCCGTCGAACGGCTCATCGACTTCGTCACAGAGCCGTGAACGGCCAAAAGGCGGCCCAGGGAATGGGCCGCCTTTCGGGCTGTGCTGGCGTCATCGAACGTGGTGTCACCAGACTCGACGTCGGCTGCCACCCATGGGGACGAAGTTGAGGACGAGGCCGACCACGAGCAAGATGAGGCCGATGGTGACGAGCACGGGGATGCTTGCCACAAGGCCGATGATGAGCAAGATCAGTCCGAGCGCAATCACGGGGGTCTCCTTTGTCGCCAGGTGCTGCACCGGTCTGGTGCGTGACCCCCGCCTTCCCTGCCACACAAAGAAACTAACCCTGCGACGGAACCATTTCTCAGCTAATCCTTCGACACCTGGCCCGAGACGGTCGCGAAGCGGGGCATAACAGCCCAAGACGTCAGCCGACCGGAACCTCGGTCGGCGGC
>JAYUBO010000067.1:0-33396 GCA_043740815.1 Frankiales bacterium
CCTGACAAGTCCGACCGACGTGATCGTCAAAGTCGGCGCTGCGGGGTTCTGCCGGACCGACGTGCACGTATGGCTGGGTCAGCTCGATGCGATGCACAAGACGGCGGGCATTGGGCTGCCGTTCGTGTGCGGGCACGAAAGCGCCGGCTGGGTCGCGGAGGTCGGCTCGGCGGTCACCCACGTCAAGGTTGGCGACGCGGTCCTGTTGCACCCGCTGGCGACCTGCGGGTACTGCCTGCCGTGCCGAGCCGGGGACGACGCGCACTGCACCGGGCCGGTGTTCCCCGGTATAGCTGCCCCGGGCGGGTTCGCCGAGTACGTCCGGAGCAACGCACGGGCGGTCGTCCCGATCCCGGACGGCCTCACTCCGGTGGACGTTGCGCCGCTGGGCGACGCCGGCCTCACGGCGTACCGCGCGGTGAAGAAGGCACTGCCGCTCGCGGTGCCGGGCAGCAGCACAATCGTGCTCGGGGCCGGCGGGCTCGGTCACATCGGGATCCAGGTCCTGCGGGCGCTCTCCCAGACCGAGATCATCGTCGTCGACCGCAACCCGCTGGCGCTCGAGCACGCTCGGAGCTGGGGTGCCGACCAGGTGGTGCTCACCCGCGACGACCGCTCGCATGTCGCCGAGGCGCGCGAGCTGACCGGTGGTGGCGGCGCCCAGGTCGTGCTCGACTTCGTCGGTGAGGGGGGCGCCGAAACCGACGCGGTCGAGATGCTCGGGCCGAACGGGCTTGACGTGATCGTCGGCTACGGCGGTCGCCTCGAGGCAGACATCCTGTCGCAGGTCCTCACCCCGGAGACGACCTTCGCAGGGTCGCTGGTGGGGACCTACGTCGAGCTGGTCGAACTCGTCGCGCTGGCCCGCCGCGGCGTGGTGAAGCTCAAAACGACGACCTTCCCGCTCGAGGGGATCAACGAGGCGCTGCACTCACTGGAGGCCGGGACGCTGGTCGGTCGAGGGGTGCTCGTCCCGACGGGGGACTGAGCCGTGGTCGCGGAGCTCCCGAGCCAGGATGAGCCGGTCGTCGCCGACGGCGGGGAGGCCGTCGGCATCCCGTCGCTAGGCGGGCTCGCGAGAGGCCTGCTGAGTGCCTTCGCCCGCCCGGCGCCGGTCGTGCGGCAGGTCGGTCGGCTGGCCGTCGACCTGACCAGGGTCGCC
The DNA here is from genome assembly GCA_043740815.1 of Frankiales bacterium. Classification (GTDB taxonomy): domain Bacteria; phylum Actinomycetota; class Actinomycetes; order Mycobacteriales; family SCTD01; genus RYN-111. The sequence continues at coordinate 1,163 of JAYUBO010000067.1, forward strand.
CGTGGCACCGAGGACTTCACCCCTGCACCGAAGGACCGCCGCTTCGCCGACCCCGCGTGGCGCGACAACCCGCTCTACCGCCGCTGGGGGCAGGGCTACGCCGTACTCGGTCAAGCGCTGATGGGGCTTGTCGACGAGCTGGAGGCCGGCGGGGCCGAGTGGCACGACGTCGAGCGGGCCCGGTTCGCGATGAACGCCCTGACCAGCGCGCTGGCGCCCACCAACCTGCTGCCTGGCAACCCGGCCGCCCTGAAGCGGGCCTTCGACAGCGGCGGCCGCAGCCTGCTGCGCGGCGCTCGGAACCTCGCGACCGATGTCCGGCACAACGGCGGCATGCCGGCCCAGACCGACCGGACAGCGTTCCGGGTGGGGACTGACCTGGCAGTGACCCCGGGCGCGGTCGTGCACCGCAGTCCGGTGGCCGAGCTCTTGCAGTACGCGCCGGCCACCGACGCCGTCCGGTGCCGCCCAGTCCTGGTGATCCCGCCGCCGATCGGGCGGTTTTACTTTCTCGACCTGCGGCCTGGCCGCAGTTTCGTCGAGTACGCGGTCAGCCGGGGCCTGCAGGTGTTTCTGCTGAGCTGGCGCAACCCTGGCCCCGACCAGGCCCACTGGGACTTCGACACCTACGCCGGCGAGATCGAGCGGGCCCTCGAGGTGGTGCAGGAGGTCTCGGGCTCCTCTGACGTTGACTCCCTCGGCTTCTGCGCCGGGGGGATCCTGCAGACCACGGTCCTGAACCGCCAGGCGGCGACTGGTGCCACCAGCATCGCCACCGCGTCGTACGGCGTGACCCTGCTCAACTTCGACGACCGCGCGCCGCTCGGGGCGTTCTCCTCGCCCCGGCTGCTGGAGATGGCCGGCAAGGGCTCGCGTCGCAAGGGCGTGATCACGGCCCGGTCGTTGGGGACGGTCTTCAGCTGGATGCGGCCGGACGACCTGGTGTTCAACTACCTCGTCAGCGGCTGGCTGATGGGCGACGACCCGCCGGTCTTCGACATTCTGGCCTGGAACGCTGACGGAACCAACTTGCCGGCCCGGCTGCATCAGCAGTTCTTGGACGTGTTCCGCACCAACGCGCTCTGCCACCCGGGCACTCTGACGGTGCTCGGCAGCCCGGTCGACCTCTCGACGATCGAGGCGCCGACGTTCGTCACGGGTGGCACAACCGACCACCTCACGCCCTGGACCGGCTGCTACCGGACCACCACCGAGCTGTCAGGGCCCAGCACCTTCGTGCTGAGCAACGCTGGCCACATCGCCAGCCTGGTCAACCCGCCGGGTAATCCCAAGGCCAGCTACTTCGAAGGCGGCCCCGCAGGCGCTTCGCCGCAGGACTGGCTCGCGGGCGCCCGGCAGCGGCAGGGCAGTTGGTGGGACGCCTGGGCGTCGTGGCAATGGGATCAATCCGACGAGGAGCGGCCGGCCCTCCAGCAGCTCGGCAGCGCACGTCACCGGCCGTTGGAGGCCGCTCCCGGGGGTTACGTCGTGGACCGCGTGGCTGCGCCGGGTTGAGCTGGGCCCCGGGAGTCGCGGGGCGTCAGGTACGGCGGGCCCGTGGCACTTTGCGCTCGAGCCCGAGCAGGACGCTGTCGGCGAACGCCGATGCGATCTCCTCAGGGGAGGCGGTCGAGGTTGCAGGGTTGTACCAGCGGCTGGTCCAGCCGACCATCCCCATCAGACCGTAGGCAACGATCCACGGCTCGCCGGTCTCGCGGATGGTTCCGGATGCCATGCCCTCGGCCACGAGGTCGATGACGATCTGTTCGTAACCCTTGTTGATCCGGCGCATGTCCCGGGCCCAGGCCGCGTGCTTGTCCGGTACGTGCGAGAGATTCTCCTGGATGAAGACGTAGAGGATCGGGTAGTTGTCGGCGTAGGACACCATCAGGGATACGAGCAGTTCGCGCAGTTTGCTCGGAGCGGTTCCCTCGCCTTGCTGGATGGTCCTGGCCCGAGCCAGGTTGGCCTCGACAGCCCCGCGCACGACCTCGTGAAACAACTCCTCCTTGCTCCCGACGTAGTAGTACAGCGACGCGCGGTCGGCCCCGGACTCCGCGGCGATGTCACCGAGGTTGGTGCCCTGCAGCCCCTTGGCCTTGAAGACCCGGGCGGCGGCCTCCAGGATCTCACCTCTTCGCTGGAGGTACGAGGGGTTCGCGTCGACCCGCGCAGCCTGCCGACGCCGCGAGATCCCGCTGGCTTGCTGAGCCATGACTGCTCCCGACTCGTTGGACTACCGCCGTACTCACCACCATTGTTCCCCACTACGCGATCCGGGGGCTTGTCGGCCCTTGCGCAAGGGAGGGGCCTCGGCATAATGCCGTCAACAGTTCCGTGGACAAGGAGAGCGGTGAGCACCTCGCACGCCAGTGGTCCCGGTGAACCGGTCCTGTCGGAGGTGGCGGCTGACGTCTTCGCCTACGTCCAGCCCGACGGCACCTGGTGGATCAACAACACCGGCCTGGTCATCGGGCCGCACGCAGCGGTCGCGGTCGACACCTGCGCGACTGAGGCGCGTACCCGTGCGTTTCTCGCCGCGGTAGCAGCGGCAACGCTTCGGCCGATCCGGACGCTGGTCAACACCCACCACCATGGGGACCACACCCATGGCAACTGGCTGATGCGCGACGCGACCATCGTGGCTCACACGGCCACCCGTACGGCCATGGCGGAGGCCGGCATCTGGCGGGACCCACCCTTCTGGACGCCGTTCGATCTCGGTCAGGTGGAGCTCGAGCCGCCGTCGCTGACCTTCGACAACGCGGTGACGCTGTGGGTCGGCGACCTGCGCTGCGAGGTGCGGCACGTCGGAGGTCCGGCCCACACGACCAACGACTCCCTTGTGTGGATCCCCGACCGCGGAGTGCTCTTCGCCGGCGACCTGTTGTTCTCCGGCGGGACGCCGTTCGTGTTGATGGGCTCCGTGCTCGGCTCGATCAGGGTGCTTGAGCAGGTGCTCGCTCCGTTGGGGGCGACGACCATCGTGGCCGGTCACGGTCCGGTCTGCGGCCCCGAGGTCATCGAGCAGGTCCTGGGCTACCTTCGGTTTGTCCGCGACCTCGCCGAGCGGGGCCGGCAGGCCGGGCTGACTCCGCTGGTGCTCGCCAGGGAGGCTGACCTCGGGGACTACGCCGCCTGGCGCGACGCCGAACGGATCGTGGGAAACCTGCACCGCGCGTACGCGGACCTCGGCGGTGCCGCGCTCGGCGCGCCGGTAGACATCGTTGGGGCGCTCGGCGACATGGTGGCCTACAACGGCGGCCGTCCGCTGACGTGTCGGGCCTGACCTCGGTCAGCTGTTTTCGGCGTCAACGCGCTAGTTGACGACGCGATGTCGCGGCTCTAGTGTCCGGCTGGGGGGTGTTGTCCCTGGGTGCTGGAGGCACGAGTGCGATCGGTCGCGGTGGTCGGAGCGGGCACGATGGGCGTGGGCATCGCCTACGTGTTCGCGGCGGCGGGCTGTGCCACGAGCGTCGTCGACCCCGACCCCGTGCGCGCCCGGGCACTCCGGCAGGTCATGCACGACCAAGCCGCTCAGGGGTTGGTCCGGGGCAAGTTGACCGTAGAGCAGGCACAGGCACTGCCCAGTCGGGTGCAGGTCGTCGACAGCCCTGATGCGCTCGCCGAGGGTCTCGACCTTGTCGTCGAGTCCGTCCCGGAGCGGCTCGAGCTCAAGCGCGAGGTGCTCGTCGCGCTGGCTGCCCGGCGCCCGAAGGTCCTCGCTACCGGCACGAGCGCGCTGTCGGTCGACGAGCTGGCCAAGGACCTACCCGAGCCCGAGCGGTTCCTGGGCATGCACTTCTTCAACCCGGTGTGGTCGCTGCAGTTGGTGGAGCTGATCCAGGGTGAGGCAACGTCGGGGCAGACCTTGGCGTCAGCAGCAGGCCTGGTCGCACTGCTGGGCAAGAAGTCGATCACGGTCCGCGACGTGCCGGGCTTCGCCACGAGCCGGCTCGACGTGGTCACGGCACTCGAGGCCATGCGCATGCTCGAGGACGGCGTCGCCTCGGCCGACGACATCGACCTGGCGATGGTCACGGCCTACCGACACCCGATCGGGCCTCTCCGGCTCAGCGACGTCGTGGGTCTTGACGTACGGCTGGACATCGCCCGGCACCTGTCCCGGGCGCTCGGAAAGCGGTATCGCCCACCGCAGATCCTTATTGACAAGGTGGAGTCCGGACAGCTCGGTGTGAAGAGCGGTCAGGGCTTCTTCAGCTGGTGACATCGCCCCACCATGGGTGTTGACGTGTGGCACCCTCGAACCTAATGTCAACAGTCACGTTGACGAATGAGGAGAACTCCGTGAGCGACCTCCGCCTGAGCGATGCACCTGTCATCACCACGAACGAGGAGCGGCGGGCGCTCCGCGACAGCGTGGGACGGCTGGTGGGCAAGTACGGTCGTGCCTACTTCAAGGACGTGGTCAAGCGCGGCGGCTTTCCGGACGAGCTGTGGCGCGACCTCGGTGACGCGGGCTTCCTCGGTGTCCACCTTCCCGAACAGTACGGCGGGGGCGGTGGCGGCCTGGCCGACCTCGCCGTCGTCATCGAGGAGTGCGCGGCGCAGGGCTGCCCGATGCAGTACATCGTGATCTCCTCCATCTGCGGCCCGATCATCTGGCGGCACGGCTCGGAGCTGCTCAAGGACCGTTGGCTGGCGGGGATCGCCGACGGCAGCAAGAAAATCGCCTTTGCGATCACCGAGCCCGACGCGGGCACGAACACCCACAAAATCTCGACGACGGCCACGCCGGTCGAGGGCGGGGGCTGGCGCATCAACGGCGCGAAGTACTGGACCTCCGGCGCCGACGAGGCGGACGCGATCCTGGTGGTCTGCCGCGACGCGGAGCTCGGTCCGACTGGCAAGCCTGCGCTGTCGCTGCTGCTGGTCGACGCCAAGGCCCCTGGCCTGACGATGAACGTCATCGACTCCGCCCTCGGCGCTCCGGAAAAACAATTCATGCTCTTCTTCGACGACGTGCCCGTCGAGCCCGAGAACATCATCGGGGAGCAGGGGCAGGGCCTCAAGCAGGTCTTCGCCGGGCTCAACCCTGAGCGTGTCGCCGCCGCCGCGATCGCCAATGGCATCGCCCTGTACGCGCTCGAGAGGGCCAGCGACTACGCCACGAGCAGGGTCGTCTGGGACGTCCCGATCGGCGCTCACCAGGGCGTCGCCCACCCGCTCGCGAAGTCCTACATCGAGGTCCAGCTGGCCCGGCTGATGAACGCCCGAGCCGCCGAGATGTTCGATGACGGCCTAGACGCCGGTGAGGCCGCAAACATGGCGAAGTACGCCGCCGGAGAAGCCTGCTTGGGGGCGCTAGACAACGCGATGCAGACGCACGGCGGCAACGGTCTGTCCAACGAGTACGGCTTGTCCGACCTGTGGTTCACGGCCCGGATGCTTCGGGTCGCCCCTGTCAGCCGGGAGATGGTCCTCAACTACGTCGCCCAGCACAGCCTGGGCCTGCCCAAGAGCTACTAGGCCCAGCTTCGATGACCGCCTTCGTCCTCGCCGATGTCGTCCGTGCGCACGCCCGCACCCGACCGGCCGCACCCGCGGTGACCTGCGGCGACACCACGCACACCTTCGGCGATCTCGATCGGCGTAGCTCGCAGGTCGCGAATGCGCTGCTCGCTGGTGGGGTCGGGCCCGGCGACAGGGTGGCCGTTCTCGACAAGGAGGGGCTGACCTTCTTTGAGATCGCCTTTGGCTGCAGCAAGATTGGCGCGGTCGTGGTGGGGCTCAACTGGCGGCTGTCGGCTCACGAAGTCGCCGACATCCTCGCGGACGCGGACGTGTCCGGGCTGATCGTCGGCGAGCAGCAGCGGCCACTGGTCGCCGGCTGTACGCCGCCGTGGAAGGTACCCGCCGGCGCCGAGTACGAACGGTGGATCAGGGCACATTCGGACGCCGACCCGCAGCGCGCGGGCGGAGCCGACGAGGTCGTGCTCCAGCTCTACAGCTCGGGCACGACGGGCCGGCCGAAGGGCGCCATGATCACCGGTGGCAACCTGTCATGGACCGTGCAGATGGCCGCGACCGCCTGGGGAATGTCGGCGGACAGCGTCAACCTGGTGCCGTCACCGTTGTTCCACATCGGTGGGGCGGGCTACGGCCTGACGGCCCTGAGCCAGGGCGGCCACACGGTGCTGCCCACCAACAACGACCCGGCCGGGCTGCTCGCCACCATCGCGCGGCACGGCGTGACCCACGCCTTCCTGGTGCCGGCCGTGATCCAGTCGCTGCTCAACGCACCGACTGTGCAGAACACCGACCTGTCGAGCCTGCAACGCATCGGGTACGGCGGGGCGCCGATGACCGAGTCGCTGCTGCTGTCGGCGATCAAAGTGCTCGGCTGCGAGTTTCTCGGCGTGTACGGCATGACCGAAACCAGCGGCACTGTCGTCGTGCTGGCTCCGGAAGACCACGATCCGGGCGGCCCGCGGGCTCACCTGCTGCGGGCCGTCGGCAAGCCGCTCCCCTGGGTAGAGATCGCCATCCGCGACCCGATGACTGGTGCCGATCTGCCGACCGGGGAAGTAGGCGAGATCTGGGTGCGGTCCGGCCAGAACGTCCCCGGCTACTGGAAGCAGCCGGCCACCACGGCCATGACCTTGGTCGAGGGTGGCTGGTTGCGTACCGGTGACGGCGCGCATATGGACGAGCAGGGTTACGTGTTCCTGCACGATCGGCTGAAGGACATGATCATCTCGGGCGGCGAGAACGTCTACCCGGCCGAGGTGGAGAACGTCCTCGCCGACCACCCGGCGGTGCTCGAGGTGGCCGTCATCGCAGCCCCGCACCCGCAGTGGGGCGAAACCGTCAAGGCCGTCGTCGTTCTGCGGCCTGGGGACCACACCGACGCCGACACGCTGATCGAGTTCGCAAGACTGCGGCTGGCCCGCTACAAGTGCCCGACCTCGGTGGACATGGTCGACGCACTCCCGCGCAACGCCTCCGGCAAGGTGCTCAAGAAGGACCTGCGCGCGTCCTACCAGCAGGGTTCGGTGCTAACTCCGTGATGCTGCTGCAGCTGGTTCGCCGCTGGTCGGTCGACTGGCTGAACGGGCAGCACCCCGAGGTGTGCGCCGACATCCTCGGGCCGGAGTACACCCTGCTCATCGGCGGGTTCCGGCTCGGGCCGAGAGCGGAGTACGTGCCGGCCACGCTCGCCCAACTGGCCCGCTACCCGGGATTGGTGGTGACCGTCCACCAAGTGGTCAACGGCGGCGACCTCGTCGCAGTGGCGTTCTCTGAGCACGGCGCCTCGGCCCGGCTTATGGGCCGCGCCGCCGTATGGTCGGGGATTGCGGTCTTCGGCTGGGACGGCGCCCGGCTGACCCGGTGTTTCGCCGAAGAGGACTATTACGGCCGGCGCCGCCAGCTCGACAGCGGCTTCTGCGACGCCGTCGACCGACCGGCGGCCGCCCCCTGGGACACCCCGGTCGGTCCGCCGGACGCCTCGGCCGAGGCGGTGGTGCGGGCCTGGCTGGGGGAGGCCGATCTGCGTAGCGTTCCCATCGTGTGCGACGACGAGTACGTGGACCAGCCGGAGAGCCGGATTCTGGACGTCGAGTCCTGCCGTGAGGACGTGTTGTTCTCGGCAGGAGAGCAGGTGGCCTTTCACGTAGCGCAAGGTGGCCGGTACGTCGGCGGCCTCGATGGCCTGGATGACCTGCTCGGCGCCCCCGCTTCCCTTGAGCTGTCCGGCATCGTGACGGTGCGCGGCGGCCGGGTGGTGGGCGGCCGGGTCATTCGCGACCGGCTTGGCCTGGCACGCAACCTTCGCAGCGCTGCGGCCGCCCGTGCCTGACGAGCCCAGCGTGTTGGTGCGCCGCGAGGGGCGCGCCCTGGTCATCACCCTGAACCGTCCGGCGGCCCGCAACGCGGTCGACGGCGACACCGCCAACGCAGTCGCCTCGGCCCTCGACCTGCTCGATGGTGACGACGGCCTGTCGGTCGGCGTGCTCACCGGGGCCGGCGGCACGTTCAGTGCCGGCATGGACCTCAAGGCCTTCCTGGCCGGGCAGCGGCCCGAGGTGCCGGGGCGCGGCCTGGCCGGGATGACCCGCACGCCACCGGTCAAGCCGCTGATCGCGGCGGTCGAGGGCTACGCCCTGGCCGGCGGCTTCGAGATGGTGCTGTCCTGCGACCTGGTCGTCGCCTCCCGCGAAGCCAGCTTCGGGCTGCCCGAGGTGCGGCGCGGTCTGATCGCCGGCTCCGGCGGCCTGCTCCGGCTGCCGCACCGGATTCCACCCGCGATCGCGATGGAGCACGCCCTGACGGGCGAGCCCCTGTCGGCCGTCGAGGCGCACCGGTGGGGTCTGGTGAACCGGCTGACCGAGCCGGGCCAGGCGCTCACCGAGGCGCTGCTGCTGGCCGACAAGGTCGCCGCCAACGGGCCGCTGGCGGTGCGAGTCACCAAGCAGGTGCTAACCGCCGCGACCGTGCTCGGCAACACCGAGGCATGGGAGCTGCAGGACGAGGTTCTGCTCACCGTCGTCGCCTCGCACGACGCCCGCGAGGGGTCAGCTGCCTTCGTGGAGAAGCGCCAGCCGGTCTGGCAGGGCCGTTGAGGCTCGCCACCTTCGCTGAGGGCGACGGCCTGCGCGCCGGGGTCGTCGTCGGGGACCTGGTGCACCCGTTGCCCCCCGAGGTCACGGTGCTCGACCTCGTCCGACTGGGACTTCCGGCGGCCCTGCAGGTCGGCGCCCGGGCCGTTGCTGTCGGCCCCGGGCGGCGGCTCGACGGGTTGCGGCTCGCCCCGCCCCTGCAGCCGCCGAGCGTGCGCGACTTCATCACCTTCGAGCGGCACGTCGAGGGTGCCCTGCGGTCGGTCGTCGACGACGCCACGGTGCCGCCGGAGTGGTACGACGCCCCGGCGTTCTACTTCACCAGCCCACACGCCCTGGTCGGTGCCCACGACGATGTACCGGTGCCGCCGGACTGCGCGCTGCTCGACTTCGAGCTCGAGGTCGCGGCGGTGGTGGGGCGTGACGGTCGCGACCTGTCGGTGGCCGAGGCGAAAGACCACGTGTTCGGCTACGCGGTGTTCAACGACTGGTCGGCCCGCGACGTGCAGCGTCGGGAGATGAAGGTCGGCCTCGGCCCGAGCAAGGGTAAGGACTTCGCCAGCACCCTCGGACCGTGGCTGGTCACCGCCGACGAGCTCACGTCGTATGTCGATGCTGACGGTGGCCTGGCTCTGACGATGCGGGTGGAGGTGAACGGCCACGAGGTGGGACGCGACGTGCTCTCCAACATGGCGTGGACCTTCCCCGAACTGCTGGCGTACGCCTCCCGCGGGACGTGGGTGCGAGCCGGTGACGTGCTCGGCTCGGGCACGTGCGGCAGCGGCTGCCTGGCTGAGCTGTGGGGGCGCAGCGGTCGCCGCGAGCCGCCCCCGCTCGCACCGGGCGACCTCGTCACGATGACTGTCGACGGGCTCGGCACGATCAGCAACCGGGTCGTCGCAGGCGGTCCTGCCCAGCCGGTCCCGGTCGCCCGCCGGCGAGACCATCTGGCCGGCGAGGACAGCTCTGCCTGAAGTGCTCCCGCGCTACGACGACGAGCAGCGCCTGTGCGGAGCACTGCCCCGGCCGCCGGCGGCGTCGGTGCCGTACGCGGTATGGAACAGCTTGCGGCCGTCGCGGTGGCCCGGGGGGCGCGAGTCCGATCGGCGCTGAGCCGGATCGGTGACAGGTTGTCGACCTGAGCTGCCGGGTAACGGCCGGCTCACCCACGAGGTGCAACACGAAGCCGAACAGGTGCGCCTCTCGGACGCTTTGGTCACGAGGGCAGCAAGGCACCGCCGGATCTCACGTGGTCCGATACCGGCCTCAGAGAGTCAGCCGTACGCCGAGCAGGACTGCCGACAGGGCGAACGCTGCGGTAGCGGCGCCAAAGCCGCCGCGGGCTGCCGGTGTGGTTGCGCGGGCATGCAGCCAGGCGGTGAGCCCGGACAGCGCGACCACGACGAGCTTGCTGACGAACAGCACGGCGTACGAGTCGTGCAGGTCGTCCCGAACGGCCCAGGCGTTCCAGGCGCCGGTGACGATCAGGACCGCGAAGGCCGGCCACGCGATCCGGGCGAAGGCGCGGGCGGCGATGGCCGGTGCCTGCGGCGAGATCCCCCGCAGGGAGGGGACCAGAGCTGCCAAGACCAGCTGGCCGCCGACCCAGATCGTGGCAGCTGTGATGTGCAGGAACAGCCGGATCAACTCCCAGCCCGAGCTCGGCACTCGCTCACCTCACCATGACGGCCTGTGGCCGAGCAAGGGGTCCTGTGCGAGGTGGACAATCGCAACGCAGTGCAGACCCACCGGCGACGCGGGCCTGCTGGCTGAACCGCGTCTGCCCGGCCTGCAGCAGGCTTGCCGAGGGCGAACCCTCAGCCGACTGCATCTGGTGCGGTCACATCCTGCCGGGCCAGGATGCGCCAGCGGGCGCGTGAAGGCAGTCCTCGACGCAGAGCAGACCTCGCTCGGTGGGCTGATCACCGTGGGACACGGCCAGCTTGAGGGTGGGTTCTGCCGTCAACTGCTGAGGCGATGTCCGGGAGCGCCTGGAGCAGGAAGTCCATCGCCCGATACGCCTGGTCGTCGGTGAAGACCGTCGGTCCATTGATCGGATCCGTTGCGCGACCAGCGCGAACACGACCCGTTCGACCTGGGTTCCATCCAGGCGGCGGCTGGTCGCGACCCGACGGATCGCCGCGCCGATCCCGAGCCGTTCCCACAACTGGTCCAGCGTCCACGACCCACCCAGCGGGTGTGAGTCCAAGATCTCGACCTCCGAGCCGTGCGCCGCGGTCGACGTGCTCGGCCCGGCCGAAGTTGTCAGATCACCTTCGCGACCGGGTTCCCGGTCTCGGCGCTGCGCTCGTTGTGGGCCAGCTGCAGGTAGGACACCACCGATACGTCCCGGTTGGTTCGGCGCGTCTCCCGCAGTTACATGCCCACCACTGAAGCGCGCAAGACCAGCCCTGTCGAGCGATAGGCCCCAAGCCGTGTGCCTACAAGAAAACGCGTTCCGGAGACCCCACGATGCCTTTGACCTGCGACGATGCAAACGATCAAGGCCAAATGTGCCTACCAACTGCGGAACTCCGGCCAGGAGTGGGATCGCGTCGAGCAGCGTGCTGACTTTCATCCGGATGTCGGCAGCCGCGGCGGCGAGCGAGGTCGAGCCCGTACGGTTGCTGATCGCTGGGTGCAGCCGCGAGTCAGCGGTGCGGTACCTCCGCGGGCCGGCCGCGGTGCAGTCCGCAAGCGCGGCGGTCAAAGCCCTGTCGGCCTCGGCTCTCGTCCCCGTGGTCGCGGCGAACTCGACGTGAGCGGTGTGAAGGGGATGGCCCCGACGTACCTCGACCCAGCCGATCTCGGTGAGGGAGCGCAGTGCGCCCCGCAGGGTGACGCGGCTGACCCCCAGGCGGACGACGAGATCCCGCTCTGCGGGCAAGCGGTCACCAGGCGAAACCAGTCCGAGCTTGACCGCCGACAGGACCCGCTCGACACATTCCTCGTACATGTTGCCGCTGCGGATAGCCCGGACGCGACCGCAGCAGGATCGACGGTCGCGGGCAACCGAGGAGCGGCCATGGTCACAGCGGCGTGACGTAGGCCCCGCAGATACCCCCGTCGACGAGGAACTCCGAAGCGGTCATGAACGAGGAGTCGTCCGAGGCCAGGAAAGCGACCGCCGCGGCGATCTCGTCAGCCTCGGCGAAGCGCCCCATCGGGATATGCACTAGGCGCCGCGCTGCGCGCTCAGGGTCCTTGGCGAACAGCTCTTGCAGCAGCGGAGTGTTGACCGGCCCAGGACAGAGCGCGTTGACGCGGATGTTCTCCCGGGCAAATTGCACCCCGAGCTCACGCGACATCGCCAGCACGCCCCCCTTGGACGCGGTGTAGGAGATCTGGGACGTGGCCGCGCCGAGTCGCGCCACGAACGAGGCCGTGTTGATGATCGAGCCCCGACCGCGGGTCTGCATGTACGGAATAGCGGTCTTGCAGCACAAGAACACCGAGGTGAGGTTCACGTCCTGGACGCGACGCCACGCGTCGAGCCCCGTCGTGAGGATCGAGTCATCGTCGGGAGGTGAGATGCCGGCGTTATTGAACGCGATGTCCAAACCCCCGTACTTCGATACGGCCGCGCCGAACAGCGCCGCGACCTGCTCCTCCGAGGTCACGTCCACCTGAACGAACAACCCCCCGACGGCCTCGGCGGCCGCGCTTCCCTTGTCGGGGTCGACGTCCCCTATGACAACATGCGCTCCCTCCGAAGCGAGACGTCGGGCGGCCGCAAACCCGATACCGCCCGCCCCACCGGTCACCACCGCAACGCGGTCGACGAGCCGACCGACGCCCTGGTTGCCTTGTGCGAACACGATCACCCTTCCGTTGCCAAGAAGACGTTCTTCACATCGGTGAACGCATGCAGTGCATCGGGGCCCAACTCACGCCCGAGCCCAGACTGCTTGAAGCCCCCGAAGGGGGTCGCATAGCGCACCGAGGAGTGGCTGTTGACCGACAAGTTGCCCGCCTCGATGCCACGTGAAACGCGCAGCGCACGACCGAGGTCGCGGGTCCAGATCGAGCCAGCGAGCCCGTAGCTACCGGCGTTGGCGAGCCGGACGGCGTCGGCCTCATCCTCGAAGGTCAATACCGCCACGACGGGCCCGAAGACCTCTTCGGTGACTGCTCTGTCAGCGGCATCGACAGGGGCCAGGACAGTGGGCGGGAACCAGAACCCCGGTCCGTCAGGGGCATCGCCGCGGAAGGCCACCGGCGCTCCGTCAGGGACGTAGGACGACACGCGGTCCCACTGCCGCTTGCTGATCAGCGGCCCCATCTGCGAGGTGTCCAGTGCAGGGTCCTCGACCCGCATGCCCTTCACGGCCGGCTCGAGCAGCTCCATGAACCGGTCAAACACGGAGCGCTGTACGAGGATGCGGGACCTTGCGCAGCAGTCCTGACCGGCGTTGTCGAACACCGCGTACGGCGCGGTCGCCGCGGCCTTTTCCAGGTCTGCGTCAGCGAAGACAACATTGGCGCTCTTGCCCCCGAGCTCGAGGGTGACTCGCTTGACGTGCGCCGCGCAGCCGGCCATCACCGCCTTACCCACCGCGGTCGACCCCGTGAAGACGATCTTGCGTACCTCCGGGTGTTCAACCAGGCGCTGCCCGACCACCGTCCCCTCGCCCGGGAGCACGATGAGTACGTCCTCGGGCAACCCAGCATCGAGAGCGAGCTCAGCCAGCCGCAGGGCAGTGAGGGGCGTGTATTCGGCCGGCTTGAGCACGACAGTGTTCCCTGCCGCCAGGGCGGGGGCAATCGCCCAGCTTGCGATGGGCATCGGGAAGTTCCACGGCACGATCACTCCGACCACGCCGAGCGGCTCGTGGAAGGTGAGGTCGACTCCGCCGGCGACGGGGATCTGTCGTCCGAAGAGCCTTTCGGGAGCCGCGCTGTAGTAGTTCAGGACGTCGCGGACGTTCCCCGCTTCCCAGCGCGCGTTGCCAATGGTGTGGCCAGCATTGCCTACCTCCAGCTGCGCGAGTTCCTCGAGGTGGCCGTCCACCTGCTCGGAGAACTTTCGCAGCAAACGGCCCCGATCCGCCGGGGACACCTGGCGCCAGGTCTCGAAGGCCCGACCGGCCCGGGCGACAGCCAGGTCCGTCTCGGCTGTATCGGCCATCGCCACAGTGGTGAGGACCTGCTCTGTCGCGGGGTTGACAACGTCGTAGGAGGTCGAGACGGTCACAGCCGCTCAAACCCTCGGTAACGCTCCCAGTCAGTGACCGCGCGGCCGTAGGCCGCCAGTTCGACCGTCGCCATGTTGGCGTAGTGGTCGACCACGTCGTCCCCGAAGGTGGCCCGTGCGAAGGCGCTGTCGTGCCACAGCTCGCGTGCCTCACCGAGGCTGGTCGGCACCCGCACAGCCTGGGTATCCCCGTAGGCGTTGCCCTCGTGGGCAGGCTCCAGCTCGAGCCCCTCCTCAATGCCCGCCAGTCCTGCCGCGATGGTCGCCGCGGTGGCCAGGTAGGGGTTGACGTCGCCCCCCGGTATTCGGTTTTCGAGTCGCAGCGAGGGGCCATGCCCGACGAGACGGAAGGCACAGGTCCGGTTGTCACGACCCCACCGCAGGGCGGTCGGAGCGAATGAGCCTTCGACGTACCGCTTGTAGGAGTTGATGTTGGGTGCGAGCAGAAGCGTCAGCTCCCGGACGTACTTCAACTGGCCGGCAACGAACGCCTTTCCAACGTCGGACATCCCCTCCCCCTCGGCCATCACCAGGGAGCCATCCGTGCCGCGGAAACTGCAGTGGATGTGACAGGAGTTGCCCTCGCGCTCGTCGAACTTCGCCATGAACGTGAGGGCCATGCCCTCCTGGGCCGCGATCTCCTTCGCCCCGTTCTTGTAGACGACGTGACCATCGCACGCGGCGATCGCCTCGTCGTAACGGAAGGCGATTTCGTGCTGGCCAAGGTTGCACTCGCCTTTGGCGGACTCGACCGTGAGTCCTGCACCCGCCATGGCGTTGCGGATCCGCCGGAGCAACGGCTCAACGCGAGCCGTTCCCAGCATCGAGTAGTCCACGTTGTATTGGTTGGCCGGCGTCAGCGCGCGGTATCCCGCGGACCAGGCCTGCTCGTAGGTGTCGCGGAACAGCAGGAACTCCAACTCCGTACCCACAAAGGCCGTCATTCCCGCTGCCGCAAGCCGGGCGGTCTGGTGGGCCAGCACCTGTCGCGGGGAGGCGACCACCGCGGAGCCATTCTCCCACTCCAGGTCCGCCAGGACGAGCACGGTCCCTTCCTGCCAGGGGATCGGCTTCAACGTCGACAGGTCGGGACGCAGGACAAAGTCACCGTACCCGCTGGACCACGAGGACATCGCGTATCCCTCGACGGTGTTCATGTCGACGTCGACGGCCAGCAGGTAGTTGCACGCTTCCGTGGCGTGCTCGACGACAACATCGAGAAAGTACGCCGCATGCAACCGCTTGCCCTGCAGCCGACCTTGCATGTCGGTGAGCGCGACGAGGACTGTGTCAACCGCACCGGAGTCGACCTGGATGCGGAGCTCCGCGAGAGTCAACGAACCAGAGCGGGGTTCAGGCACGGTTCTCCAAGTCGCGCTCTATCGCCGCCAGTTCCTCCGCCGAACCCTGGACCCTCGGACCGGTGAACCAGTTCTTGGCCGAGACGAGCCACCAGATGCCGGCAAAACCGACGACGACCAGCACCGCGACTGGGGTGTAGTTGAAAGTGAGCCGGGTGACCGGGCTCACTGTCGGCAGCATGAACAGCACGGTGATGAAGACCACCCACAGCACGGCGATGATTCCGATCGGCCTGCTCCAGCGGCCCAGGCTCCACGGCCCGGGCTCGAAGGCGTCGCCCTGCCGCAGCCGCAGGTAAGTCGGTGTGACGTAGGCGATGTAGAGCCCGATGACGGCGATCGAGGTGACGGCAGCATAGGCAGTGGCGTTAAACAGATAAGGGAGCCCTAGGAGGAACGCACCACTGGCGGCGAGCCAAGTCGCATTGGTTGGCGTACGGGTGCGCGGATTGATCTGGTGCCAGACCGAGGACGCTGGCAGGGCTCCGTCGCGCGAGAAGGCATAGATCATGCGCGAGTTGGCGGTCACCGACGCCATTCCGCAAAAGAGCTGAGCGCCGATCACAATGAGGAGCAGCAGCTTGCCACCGGTGGAGCCCACCGCGTCGATGAAGATCTGGGCGGGTGGCACCCCCGTGGCGGTGCCGGTGGCGCTGTCGTAGTTTTGAATCGCATAGGTAAGGCCGATGAGCAGCACCCAGCCAGCGACGATCGACACGACGATAGAGAGCACGATCCCGCGGGGGCCTGCGACCGAGGCGTCGCGGGTCTCCTCGGTCATGTGGGCGGAGGCGTCAAAGCCCGTCAGCGTGTACTGCGCGAGGAGCAAGCCGAGCATCGCCACATAGAACGTCGAACCCCAGCCGGTGTTGTTGACGAACTTGGTGAAGACGAACGACGTGGACTGGTGCTTGTCGGGACCGAAGGCAAGCACAGCCACGATGACGGCGACCCCGAGGACGTGCCACCACACGCTGATGTCGTTAAGACGCGCCACGACCTTCACCCCGAACTGGTTGAGCGCACCATGCAGGACCAGGATGAGAAAGAACAGCAAGATCGTGTGCCACGGCCGTGGATCGAAGCCGAACTGCAGGTCAAGGAAAGCGTTAAGGAAGAAGGCCGCACCGAAGTCGATGCCCGCCGTTACCGCGACTTGGCCGAGGAAGTTGAACCACCCGGTAAACCACGACCACGCGGCGCCGTTCTGCTTCGCGAGCTTCGCTGACCAGTAGTACAGGCCCCCGGCCGTGGGGAAACTGGAGCACACCTCGGCCATCGACAGGCCGACGAACAGAGTCATAAGGCCGACGAAGGGCCAGCCCCAGATGATCACCGCGGGCCCGCCTGTGTTCAACCCGAAGCCGTACAACGTGAGGCAGCCTGACAGGATCGAGATGATCGTGAAGGAGACGGCAAAGTTCGAGAAGCCCGACATGTGACGTGCGAGCTCTTGGGCATAGCCCAGTTGGTGCAACTTCGAGGTATCGCTGCCAGGGGCGGCGGGCGACATTGGCTCGGTGCTGCTCATGCACGTCCTCTCTTCGGTTGGCGCGCGGATCGGCGCACTGGATCAATGCCGGACCATAGGGCGAAGATGTTGCTCAGACAAGCCCCTGCAGCGACGCAGTTATGCGCGGTTGGTCGCCGCCTCGACGTGCGCGATAAACAGGCGCCGGTCTGGGCCCGCCTCAGGGTGCCACTGGACCCCAAGGCAGAACGCCCGATTCGGCGCTTCGACCGCCTCGACCGTCCGGTCTTGCGCCCATGCCGTCGCGCTGAGCGTCGGAGCCAGACGCCCGAGGGCCTGGTGATGGTGACAATGGACGTCGGCGAAGCTTCCAAGCAGTCTCTGTAATCGACTCCCCACGGCAATACGGACCTGGTGCTCCGCGAATAGTCCCGGGCCTGGGTCGTGCAGGCCGGCTCCTGGTACGTCGGGAAGGTGCTGCACCAGATCGCCCCCAAGCGCCACGTTGAGCAGTTGCATTCCGCGGCAGATCGCGAGGACGGGAAGATCTCGCTCAAGGGCGGCGCTCAGCAGCTCGAGCTCCGTCTTGTCACGGTCCACCCGGACGATCGAGGTGTGGGGTGAAGATATCTGACCGTAATGAGCGGGATCGATGTCCGCGCCGCCGGCGAGAACAAGTCCGTCAAACCGGGCTAACAGCTGTGCGTCGAACGCGCCCGTGGGGAGCACAACGGGGGCGCCGCCGGCCTCGGTGACAGCGTCGACATACGCTGCGGGGAGCAGGACGGCCGGGACGTCCCAGCCACCCCAGCGCGCCTGCTCGCGGTAGCTGGAGATCCCGATGAGCGGACGCACCTGTCCTCCCCTGGTCTCGACTCCATGCGCAAGGGTAGTCGCTGGTAAACATTCAGGTCCTCTGAGGGTGTTCGCTTGCTAGGTCCGGTGGTTATGGGCCGACGGTGGCTGGTAGCCAGGCCCCGTCGGCGACGAGCTTGCGGAGGACTTCTGTCGCTTGCCGACGGTGTTTGGCGGTGGTCGAGAGGTAGGACCGGACGGCTAGGAATGACTAGCGGCGACTGTCGTAGTGTCCTGCGGATCTCTGACTACATGACGACCCGGCAGTGGCACGTCACCGGTATGTAGCAAGGCTATTTTCACCCCCTCGGTCTTGAACACGTAATCGTGACGTGCATGCCCGCCCCCGCCGGGTGGATACGGCGACTGATCTTGCTCCGCGGGCCTGGGCGCGACGTCGACAACCGGGAACGGCCGCTGCTGACTCTGCCTACAGTGCGGCTCGCGGGCTCAGCTCTCGATGATCATGACGAGAGTGTCCGGGTGGACTCCGTCATGCTTCATTGCCTCGGCGCCAGCGGAGCTCTGCATATCGCCTGGAACTCAGCCATATCTGAGATGGTCATGCTCAGCCCCACCCGCTTGGGGTTCTGCGGATCGGTGAATGTCACGATGTCGGAAGCGACTTCGCCGAATACCTGGACGCGCCTTGTGGACGCTAGCCAATGAGCGACGTCGTCCACCTCATGCGTAGCGATTACCGTTGGCATACCTTGGCCTCGCGCTCGTCCCGCAGGTGCGGGCTAATCCGTTCGGACAAGTCACTAACCCCGCCCCTTTCGGGGCCGAGGGCATGCCGCCCCGGACACGGGTCAAGAGGGCTTGTTGAGAAAGAGCGGAGCAGTAGCCTGCCCCTGGTGGCACCAGGTCAGGCAGTCCGGAGAACGCCGACCGTCCGGACGTTCTTGGGTGTTGGCCTGAGGGCTATCGCGACGCTTGCTGTGTGACCGCGCAGGGCGGCGCCAGCGGCGGACGGGCTGCCCCAAGCTACGGCGAAGGCGAAGGCGAAGGCGAAGGCGAAGGCGAAGGCGAAGGCGAAGGCGACGGCGACGGCGACGGCGACGGCGAGGGCGACGGCGCGGGTGGCTGGTCGTAGGTAACCGTTGTGGTCTGGGTGCTTTCTTGGTAGGTGATGGCTCCGTGCTGGAAGGTGCTGTGGCGCTGGCCCTGTTGGGGGATGGCCTCGTCGGTCGTGGGGAAGCCGAGTGGGCCGGCCTCGGCTCCGTTTGCGACGTAGGTGCTGGCGATGGGTCCGCGGCACCAGAAGGCTGCGCTACTAGGGGCAGCGCTGATGCGGCCGAGCGCGAACAGTTGGACGCGGCCGCCGGCGACCGGGCTCTCTGCTCCTCGGGGCAGCCCCAGGACGCCACTCTCGTTGCCGGCGCGAGCGTAGGCGTTGGCGATCACGTCGAAAAGCGCGATGCCCGGCTGCGTGCCGATGGCCACGATCCGGCCGTGCTGGAAGGGTGCGCTGCGGGCGTTCGAGGTGGCGGGGAACTCGTCGGCGGTGGGGTAGCCGAGGCGACCCGATTCGGCGCCGAGGGTGGTGTATGCGTGCGCGATGGGTGCTCCTATGAGATGCGCGCCGAGGGTGGGGTGCCAGGAGATGCGCCCGAACTGGAATGTGCTGTAGCGGCCTGTCCTGTCGGTGGGTGTTCGTGGATGGTCGGTGGGGAACTTCAGGACGCCGGTCTCCGCGCCCGCGTGCGCGTACCGGACGGCGATGGGTCCGAGAGTTTCGAAGGCACCGAGGGAGGGGTGCCAGGAAATGCGGCCCCGCTCGAACCGTGACGCCCGGCCGGTTCCGACGACCAGGGGGTCGGCAAGGGGGTAGCCGAGAACGCCGGTCTCGTTGCCGAGCTGGTGGTAGCGGGTGGCGGGTGCACCGGCGACATAGTGCACACCGATCGTGCTCTTGTACGCCATCCGGCCGTGAAGGTAGCGTTGGACGCGACCGCCAATGACCGCGAATTCGGCTCCCACCGACGGGCCCAGGGGGCTGGCGGTCTCGTTGAGTTGCCAGTAGCGATGCCTGATCGTGCTCCAGGGGCCAGGCAGCAGCGGTGCGCTGTGGTCGACGGTCCGGTTATCTGTCGCGGCAGCGGTGGAGCAGTTCTCGAACTTCCACGGCGGCACGCAGGATGCGATCCGACAGACGACCGAACCGACCTGGCGTACCTGCTGGTTGCATTGGCCGTAGCGAAAGGCGTTGCAGCAGACCCGGCGCTGGTCGCACTGGCCGCTGGGTCCGCAATGGCAAGAGCACGACCAGCAGCTTGGCGCGCAGATGCCGGCCCGGCCTGAAGCGGTGTGGCAGCGGCTGCAGGTGGCGTTGCAGTCCACGATGTAGCGCGAACGGCCACCGCACAGCGAGGCGCCGTCTGCCTTCCACCAGCCGGCCGCGATCGAGCCGGGCGGGCAGGCGTTCACGCCGCCATTGATGGTGGCGCAGAAGACTGTCCAGCCGGAGCCGCAGGATGACCCGGGTCCACACACTGAGGCGTAGGCGCTGCCCGGCTTGAGCGCAAAACCGATGGTGTCGACGGTCAGAGCGCTCCCGACGACGGCAGTACGCACCAGGAAGCCACGCCGCGTCGTGCGCTGGGACAGCCAGTCGGCGGCCCGGTCGACGGCCCGCTGGCTCATGGTCGCGGTACTGGCCTGTCCCGTGACGGCGTGCACGGCCGCGGTCGTGGCGGTCATGCGATCTGGATCCCCTTCAGCAGCGCACCCACGCGGACGGCACCCGACTGCCGTCGGCTGTGGCCACCCAGAACAACGAACAGGCACCAGGCCCGGTCTGCCTCGGTGAAGAAGTACTGGGCTCCACTCTGGCCGGGCAGCGCCCGCTGCTGCGCCCCGACGACGAAATCGGACGGTCGGGGTCTGGGCAGCCCCTGCGCGGTGAACAAGGCGGAACCGACGGAGGCGGCGTCGTACTCGAAGAAGCTACAGAACAGATCATCGGGCCCGAGTCGTTCGGCAACACCGGAGCCGAAGTCGCCGTCGTCCCGGCGCAGCGGCACGGTAGACGCGTGGACCACGACGTTGCTGGCCTGCTCCGGGAACTGCGGTGTCTGGCGGTGGCCTGCGACGTGCCATCCGTCTCCTGGCTCGATGTCGAACCCATGCACGACCCTCATCCGAAAACTCCCGTCGTCAAGGCGGCGGCGGTGACCAGAAGGCCCAGGACGGTCACGCGTTCGGCCCAGACCCGCCCGGACTCCAGCCGACGGGCTAGCGAACGCAGTGCCTCGGGTGTCTGGGCGGACCGTCCCGCCAGGACCGGAAGGGCGCGCACCAGACCGAACGCCGCACCGGCGGCGAGGGCGCCAGGTAGACCCAACACCAGCAACACCAGCAGCCAGGCCCACGTCGATGCCGAGGTCACGATCGTCAGGACGCCGGCGCCGAGCTGCCAGCCGAAGCCGGTAACACACACCCAACTGCGATAGCGGGTCAGCCAGTCCTCGTCGACTTGCCGGTGCCCGTAGGTCCGTGGCCTCAGGCCATCTGCAAGCGCGGCAAGGACGCAGCCGATGGCAGCGACCCAGACGGGCACGTCGTAGATCGTGCCCAGAGCGCCGACAAGCGCGCCGGTGCTGAGACCGCCCAGAACGGAGGCAGTCGTATACAAGGCCACCGCCGGTCCCCACCTGTGCCCACGTGCCCGCTGCCCGAGCGGGTGGATGCTGGTCAGCATCGACTCACCTCAAGGGGACCAGGTCGAGCGAAGCGCCGCGAGGGTGGCGACCGCCAACCCGGCCAGCCCCACCTGCAACGTCACGACTTACCGCCGTACAGGCTGGAGTGCCCAGGCCCGATGCCCGCATCCGCCAGTGCGGTGTCGTCACGTCGTTCGCGGACCGCCCCGCTGCCCTTCTGGCGCAGCAAGGCATCCGCCCGGGACTGCGTCATGAGGTCGAGCACCTGCGGCCAGGAACTCCCGGAGCCCTCGCCCACCAGTTGTCCGTAGGCGTCGACCCAAGCGAAGTATGGTGAACCGGGCACCCCAAACGCCTCCCACATCTGCTCCGACATCAAGACGGGCACCTCCGCCGGCCGCCGCTCCAGCAGGGCCGACAGGCTCTCCTGATCCGGACCCCTCGTCATGACCACCAGTCGCACGCCAGCGGGCAGCGTCGGGGCCAAACGAAAAGCGTTCCAGAATGCCTGGCAGGTGGTGCACCCACTGGACAGGAACGCGATCAAGGTGTCTTGGCCGAGCAGCGACAGGGTGAGGACGTCGCCGTCGAGCGTTTCGCCGCGGACCGCATCCGGCACGCTCAGGACGCTCGCCTCGCGGGGCCGGGTCACGCCCTCGACGGCCACCTGGACGGGGCCGGCCCCGTCGAGTTCCAAGCCGGCGCCAAGCTCGTGCAGCGCCTTGAGAATCTCAGCATGGCTGCGCAGCAGGCCACCGACCAGAACGGCCAACAGGAGCACCGCGACACCCAGCGCGATCACGAGGGCGTTCACGGCGTCGACACCAGCGGCAGCACCGCGAGCACGAGGTAGGCGCAGACCGTGACCGCGGCGGTCGTGACCAGCGCAGCGACACTCAGCGGCAGTGGTCCCGGCGCGCCGGTCGCTGCAGCAACCGAGATGGCCGCGGTGAGCACGGCGTGCGACCGCGTCGGTCGCAGATCAGCCCTGCCAAAACAGCCGCAGCTGCTCAGCACCCCGCCGCGCGTCAACGCCAGCACGACAAAGGCCGTGAACAGCGCGTACGACGCGCTCAGCGCCAAGCTGGCCGCCCGTGAGCCCACCAGCAGCACGACAAGGCCAACGGCGACCTCGATGCCGGCCAGGACACGCACCGAAAGGGCACCCATCGGCAGCGAAACGCTACGGGCAGCGCGCACCAGCGAGGTCGGGTCGAGCACCTTCTGCCCCCCGGCCAAGACGGTCAAGCCTGCGCCGGCATCCACCAAGCCCTCCAACACCATGGCGCGAACGTAGGGCACTTGCAGCCGTCACGTCCCATTTCGGCCAAGGTTTCCACCGATCGCTCGCGGCCCTCCTGCACGGTCTGGAGGTGTCGGCGCACAACCGGCGAAGTCGCGCCCCCTGTCACAGATGGTGAACGGGCAGGCATCCAGGGTTCGCCGAACCTGGCGTCGCGGCTGGAGGCCGCCACGATTGGGGTCAACCGTGCCGTACCCGACACCGAGCTCGACGACCTGCCGGAGTACGTCGCCCGCTACGCGCTCGAGGACCGCTACGTCGAGGCGCACGTGTCGAAGGTCCTGCGCGCCAACTGGAAGGTGGACAACTTCGGCTACACCGTGTTTCCCAACATGCTCCCGTGGGGCAGGGTGTACAAGATCGTCTACCGGTTGAGGCCGAACGCCGACAACCACCGCGAGAGCATCATGGACGTCTTCCTGCTCAGCCTCGTCGTGGGCGAGCGGAAGCCGTCGGCGCAGGAGGTCCGGATGGGGATGGACCAGCTGTGGGCCGAGGCCGAGCCGCTCGGCCTGCTCGGCAAGGTCTTCGACCAGGACACGTTCAACATGGAGCGCGGGCAGTGGGGCCTTGAGTCCACCCACCAGCCCGCCGTCGCGTTCGCCGCCTACGTGGAGGACGGCATCACGTGGCTGCACCGCCGCCTGGACGACTACCTGAAGCAGGGCTGACGGGACAACCCGACCGTCAGCTGACCCAGGGCCTGTTAGTGCCCGTTGGCCTGGGCCGCCCGGAAGCAGGGATGGCTTTCTTGGGAGCTCACTCACGGGCGACAGCGCGCACCGGACGGCTCGCCAGCAGCAGCCCCGCCACCACGAGAGCGGCCGAGACGGCCAGGCCAGCCGTGAGGGCCTCGCCGAGCAGGGCAAACGCGCCGACCGCGGTCAGCAGGGGGATAGCGAGCTGCACCGTGCCGGCGGAGGTGCCGGACAGCGCGCGCTGGCAGGCGTACCAGGCAACGTAGGCAAAGGCGGTCGTACCCGCGCCCATCAGGACCGCCCAGCCCAGCCCGGCCGCGGTGACGCGGACGCCGGCAGCGACCAGCCCCAGGCCGAACATCATCAAGACGGTGGCCAGGACAAGGAAGTGGCCGGTGGTCGCGACGCGAGGATCCACGCTCGCGCGGCCGGCAGCGGTGTACAGCCCCCAGGCGGCTCCGGTCGCCACGAGCAGGACCATCCCCAAGGGGGTGACGCTGTTGATCGACCCGGTCGCGAGGACCCCGAGCCCGGCAAGTGCGATGAGGGCTCCCGCCAGTCGGTGGCGGGGGACCCGTACCCGGCGGCCAAGGTCGCCTGCGACGAGCGTCACCAGGACCATGGCGTAGAACACGAACGTGCCCGGCGCCGCCCCGATGTGCTGGTAGCCATAGGAGATACACAGGGCGTACACGCCGAGCCAGAGTGCCGGAGTCAGGTTCGCGCGCCCGACCTGCGGGCGCTCCCGACGCACCAGGCACAGCACCAGCAGGACGGCCGCGCCGGCGACGAAGCGCACGCACGACAGCAGGCCCGCGTCGAGCAAATGCTGTTGTACGACGTGCCGGGTGATCAGGGAGTTGGCAGCGAACGAGACGAGCACGAACGCCAGCAGCGACGCCAGGCGGGGCATTCAGCCCGCCCAGGCGGGGGCCGGTCCGACCCCGAGCCGGTAGCGGGCCGCCTCCTCCGACGGGCTATAGGAACCGAGCAGAACGCGCAGTCCCTTCAGCTCCGCCCGGACGGCCCCCAGCACGACACCTCGGCCGGCGCCGCGACCGGGGACGCCCGCGAGCGGTGCGAGCACCGGGTGCGTGAGCAGTCCCCCGGCCCGGGCGAGGGTCGCGTAGAAAGCCCGCTCAGGCAGGCTCAGCCCGGGCGGCGACACGAGGTAGGACCGCAGGCTGTCGGGCACCGCGCTCAGCTCGGGCACCAGCTCCCTGATCGCCTCGTCGAGCTCCGCTGCGCAGGTGGGCAGGTCCGTGGCGCCCAGGGCGGTCGCAGTGCGGGCCCATTGCGCGACGTAGTCGTCGGGCCAGGCAGCACCGAAACGCGGCCGCAGGTCACCGCCGACGAGCAGCTGGGCATGCAGGAACGCGTCGGTGAACGCCAGGTGCACCCAGCGCAGCAGCGCGGGGTCGGAGGCGGCGTACGGCCGACCGTCCTGCAGGGCGCCACGCACGACGCTGTGCATCCCGCGGACCCGCGCGGCCTCCTGCTCGGCGAGCTGCGCGGAACCAAACGTGCTGACCACGAGCCACCGGGCCGTGCCGGCCAGCCGCTTCCACGGGTCCTCCCGGTAGGCGCTGTGCCGCTCGACCCCGGCCAGTGCAAGCGGGTGGGCGGCCTGGGCGAGGAGCGCCGCGACCCCGCCGGCGAGGGTGGACAGGTCGCCGTGCACGCGCCAGACCACCCCGTCAGGCTCGAACCAGCCGGGACCGTCGCCGACGTCGGCGATGGCCCGGACCCAGTCGGGCGCCCCTGTCGGGTCCCCCGACACGCGGGCCCGAAACCGTTGTTGCAGGCGCATTCAGTCATCGTCACACGCCGGTCGGGGAGCAGGCACACCGGGCCTGCGGGGTCCTGCACGTGCTGGGCGACTCCTTCTGGACTGGCCAGCTGAGGTCCTCAGTGGTAGCTGTAGCCCAGGGCGGTGATGTCCAGCTGCGTCGAGACCTTCACCTCGAACAGCGGCGGGGGTTGCAGCATGGTGCTGCCACGGGGTGTCTTGGCTGTGGGGTGGTCGGTTTGCCACCGCGCCCAGAGCCGGTCGAGGTTGGCGTGGTGCAGCCAGAACAGCGGGTCTGCGGGGGAGGAGATGCCGCCCATGGTGCCGCCGACGGCCACGTGTACGTCGCTGTGCGCGCCGAGTTCGAGCTTGCGTTGGAAGGTGCTGAAGGTGTGCCGGGACGTCGCGATGTCGACGTCGGCCTGGACGGGCAACTGGGTCGGGTCCCACGATCGGACGACGCTCCAGGTGGTGAGCAGTGCCGGGTCGGACAGGAACGCCGGCAGGACCGGGTCGGCGATCCAGTCCCAGTACGGCACCGCCACGGCTGGGTCGATGGCTTGCAGGCGTTGCTCGAACTGCCACAGGAACCTGCGGTGCCAGGACAGGAAATTGCGCCCGAGGACGCCCAACCCGGGCATGGTGTGAACCTGGAAGGACATCCCGGTCATCGACATCGCTTCCACATGGACCTGCACGAACGCCCGGTACGCCGGCGCCACAACCGCCGTACCGTGCAGGCTGTTGACGGCGGATACGAAGACTTTTTGCTGCTTGCTGCTGAGGTCGCGCTGGTTCGGTCGTACTGTCGCCATCTCTGCTCCTCATCGGTGTGGCGAGCTCGAGTTGTTTCCCCGCATGGCGCATGCCAGTTGCCTGGTGGCCGCAATCAGGCTCGCCACGATCACGGCGGCGTCGGCCTCACCCTGCCCGGTCACCGCGATGACCACAAGCAACCGACGACAGCCTGCTACCCGCTGTGGTTCTCGGGACTTTCGGCCCTCCCCAGGTCGGACCAACGCCGTCACGATCCGGAGCGAACATTCCACAACCCTCGGGAGTGACCATGGCGCGTCCACGGCTGACATGACCGTCCTTGCGGACGCACCGGTGCGCAGGGAGCTGCTCGTCAGCCGATGGTGGGTTCAAGGCGCGGCGCTGGTGGCCGCGGTCGGGTTCTTCGGCCTGGTCCTGATGGGGTTCCTGACCTATCAGTCCAGCCCCCCCATTCCCGACCGGGTCGTCTCGGACTCTGGCGCGCAGATCTTCTCGGGTGCCGACGTGCACGCCGGCCAGGACGTGTTCTTGAAGAACGGTCTGATGGAGTACGGCTCGATCTTCGGTCACGGCGCCTATCTGGGGCCCGACTTCACGGCGGACTACCTGCACCGTGCGGCCACGATCGTGCGTGCCTCCTACGGTGGGCTTGCTTCGGACTCGGCCGTCAGACGCACAGGTCAGGACTTCAAGGTCAACCGGTACGACGCCCGCACCAAGACACTGACGGTCAGCGACGCACAGGCGCAGGCGTTCACGCAGCTGCGCGGGCACTACGCGCAGACCCTCGGTGCGCCGCTGGGTCAATCCGGGCTACGCCCCCGGGCCATCACGGACCCCTCCGACATCCGGTCGCTGACCAGCTACTTCGCCTGGAGCGCCTGGGCTGCCAGTGCCAACCGCCCGCACAAGAACTACTCCTACACCAACAACTGGCCCGGCGAATCGCTGGTCGGCAACACCCCCACTGCGGACACCGTGGTGTGGAGCGTGCTGAGCCTGATCGCCCTGCTCGGTGGCACCGGCGCGCTGTTCGCGACCTTCGGCCGGTGGAACTGGCTCGGCTGGCACGGCCGCGACAGCGCCGAACTGCGCTTCCGCGAGCCTCAGACGGTCGCGCTGACCCCGTCGCAACGTGCGACGGCGTTTTTCTTCTTCACGATGTCGGCGCTGTTCCTGGTCCAGACGCTGGTGGGCGCCGCAGCTGAGCATTACCGCGCCGACCTGCAGAGCTTCTTCGGGATCCCCTTGGACCGTTGGCTGCCGTACAACCTGGTGCGTACGTGGCACGTCCAGCTGTCGCTGCTGTGGGTCTCCACGTCGTTCCTCGCCGCGGGCATCTTCCTGGTTCCCATGATCACCAAGCAACGTGACCGGAAGGGGCAAGCCGCCCTCACCTACGGGTTGCTGGGTGCGCTCTACGTGGTCGTCGTCGGCTCGATGCTCGGGGAGCTGGCCGGGATCCATCACTGGATCACCAACGCCTGGTCGTGGTTCGGGATGCAGGGCTTCGAGTACCTCGATCTCGGCAAGTTCTGGCAGGTGCTGCTTACCCTGGGCATGTTCGTCTGGGTCGCGATCCTCTATCGCGGGCTGCGGGGGCGCCTGAGATCCGAGAGCCCCGGCAACCTCCCCTGGCTGTTCTTCTTCTCGGCGCTGGCGCTGCCCGCGGTGTACTCCGTCGGTCTGCTCACCAACCACGGCGACAGCTACACCGTCACCGACTTCTGGCGCTTCATGGTCGTGCACCTTTGGGTGGAGGACTTCCTCGAGCTGTTCACGACGGTCATGGTGGCGTACATCTTCGTCCTGCTCGGGGTGGTCCGGGAGCGGGTGGCACTGACCGTGATCTTCCTGGACCTGGTGCTGTACAGCGTGGGTGGCGTCATCGGTACCGCGCACCACTGGTACTTCAGCGGTTCGCCAGCGGCGGTCCTCGGGCTGGGCGCCTTCTTCAGCGCCTTCGAGGTCATCCCGCTCACCTTCCTCACGGTGGAGGCCTGGAGCTTCATCCGGCTCGGCGCGAGGCAGGAGGCGCGCAGTGCGACGCCGTTCCCCCACCGGTGGGCCGTGATGTTCCTCGCGGCCGTCGGGTTCTGGAACTTCCTCGGCGCTGGCGTGTTCGGGTTCCTGATCAACCTGCCCATCGTCAGCTACTACGAGATCGGCACGGCGCTCACTGCCAACCACGCCCATGCCGCGATGATGGGCGTCTACGGCATGCTCGCCTGCGGATTTGCCGTCTTCGCGCTGCGGTACATCGTGCCGCCAGAGAAGTGGTCGGACCGGTTGGTGAAGGTGAGCTTCTGGAGCCTGAACCTCGGTCTGGCGTGGATGGCTTTCATCACGCTGCTTCCCCTGGGGATCCTGCAGCTCTACCACTCTGTCGACGTGGGCTACTGGGACGCCCGCAGCTTGTCGTTCATCACCTCCGACCCCAACACGATGCTCGAGTGGTTGCGGTTGCCGGGTGACGTGGTCTTCATCGGTGGTGGCGTCCTGCCCCTGCTCTGGCTGAGCCTGCAAGGGGTGCTGGCGGTCGTCCGCGGTCGCACCGTCGAAGGCACCGACCATGGCGAGGACATGCAGCTGTTCACCGAGGTCGAGGGGCACGAGCCGTTCGAGGCAACGGCGGCCGGCGCCCTTGCGGACAGCCGGTGAGCTTCGAGGGCGGATTCGTCACGGTGTACGCCGTGGGGCTGCTGCTCTTTGCCTGCGGGCTGTTCACACTGGGAGGGGTCAGCACCTCTCCGTGGAGGAGCCGGGTGCTGGCCGCCTACCGCGACCAGGCGCCTGAACCACTGGACGCGGTGACCAGGACGGACTGGCCGCACTCCGAGGTAGCGAGGCTATACACGGCTGCTGCGTCCGTTGCCTCCACAGCGGCCACGCTCCTGAGTGCCGCCGAGCTGGTCCGGCATCATCAAGCGCTCGAGGTCCTGGCTCTCGGGACAACGGCCCTGGCTGGATTCATCGTGACGGCCGGGCTCGTCAGGCCGATGAGGACGTAAGGAGCGCGGACGTCTCGGTCACACTGGCGAGCGGCCACGAAGAGGCGCCCGGGCATTGTCGATGGGTGGGACCTTCGGCACTGTTGGCGGGCACTTGATCCGGCGAGGCTTGTGCGGTGGACCTCTCCTCGCACGGTGCAGGGCAGGGCCCCGTAGGCGAGGCGCTGACGGACCTGGCTCCCCGTCGGGGTGCCGCTTCGTTGTCGCGGCTCCTGCGGCCGGAGCTGTGAAGAACCGGCTCACAACGGTGGGGTGGACGACGAACTGGAGGAGGTGGCCATGAGGGACCAGGACATCGACTTTGCCTGCCTGGCCGAGGAGAGCGACGAGCTGCAGCCGATGAGCCTGCGGTACGGCGTCACCGCCAACGAGGCCAGACACCACGAACCGTTGGACCTGACCTTGAGCCAGGAGGAGCCGGACCAGTCCATCGCGGCCACGAGCGAATGGGACAACGTCGACCCAGGGGTCCCAGCCGTCGCCCGCACACGTCCTCACATGCTTCCCGACGATCTGGATGAGGAGCAGGTCGCGGTGGCCGCCGAGCAGGACGCCATGCACTGAGCGGTTCAACTCCTACGAAAGGTATCGGCATGACTCACATCGCTCCGCACGACATCTCCGACCTGCTGCTCGCCCCCCTGGTGCTGCGGCTGGACCAGGAGCTCGAGGCCCTGTCGGGCATCACCGCCAAGGAGCTCCGCCTCCGGATCTGCTTGGCGACAGACCGGGACCCCCACACCGGCGACCAGCGTCGAAGGCTGTTGCTCGAGATGCTCCAGCGGTTCGTGCAGGCGCATGCCTGGACGTTGTCGTGGGGGCAGCGCGGACTCGTGCTCACCAACGACGACCACCGGCTCGTCCTGGGCATCCCAGCGAACGTCCGGGCCTTCCTGATCGACTAACGCGCCGCGATGCACTGGAGGGCCGTGACGCGGCGGTGCCGGCGAACAGGAGGCGGCGCAGCCTGATGATGGGGCCGGTGATGTGGGTGCGATCGCCCCGCGGGTGACGACGCGGCGTGGTCAACGCGATGACCGTCGGGGCCAGGCCGCCCTGGCGGAGCTGGGGAGGCCCCGCCGAAGGGTGACCCGGGCCAGTGGGGCCTAGCGCGAGAGCACGACCTTCAGGGCGCCGGTGTCGCCCGCGCGGCTGAAGGTGTCGTACGCCGTGTCGAACTCGTTGAAGCCGAAGTGGTGGGTGACGAAGCGGGCGGCGTCGATCTGCCGGCCGGCCAGGAGCTTCAGCAAGGTCGGCGTCGAGTAGGTGTCGACGAGGCCAGTGGTGATCGTGAGGTTGCGGTCCCAGATGCGCTCGAGGTGCAGCGTTGCCGAGGTGCCATGGACACCGATGTTCGCGACGTGACCTCCAGGACGGACCAGGTCGACCGCGAGCTCGAAGGTCGCAGGTACGCCGACCGCCTCGATCGCGACGTCGGCGCCCAGATCGGCGGTGAGCTCGCGTACAGCAGCAATAGGGTCCTGGTCCCGGTTGTTGATGATGACGTCGGCGCCGAACTGCTTCGCCGCGTCGAGTCGTGCCGGGGCCATGTCGATCGCCACGATGAGGCTGGGGCTGAACAGTTGCGCGCTGGTGATCGCAGACAGCCCGATGGGACCAGCACCGACCACGACAACGACATCGCCTGGATGGACCTGGCCGTTGAGGACGCCGACCTCGTAGGCCGTGGGCAGGATGTCCGCGAGCATCAAAAGCTCGTCGTCGCTGACACCCGACGGCACGGGATAGGTCGAGCCGTCCGCGAACGGGACTCGGACCAGCTCAGCCTGGGTGCCGTCGATTTCGTTTCCGAGGATCCAGCCACCACCACCGAGGCACTGTCCCGAGTGACCTTCGCGGCAATAACGGCAGGCGCCGCAGGCCGTCACGCAAGACACCAGGACGCGGTCGCCGAGGCGGACGTTCTTTACTCCTGCTCCGACCTGAGTGACGGTGCCGACCGCCTCGTGGCCGATGATCCGGCCGGGCCTCATCGTAGGGACGTCACCTTTGAGGATGTGCAGGTCGGTGCCGCAGATCGTGGTGGTGTCGACCTGCACGATGGCGTCGGTGTCTGCCTGCAGAACGGGGTCGGGAAACTCCTCCCAGGACTTGACGCCGGGACCGTGGTAGACGAGTGCCTTCATGGCTGAACCTCCGAGGGGATGACCTTCAGACCAGTTGCCGTCCGAGAGGAAACTCGGCGGCGACCGCACTCTGGATGTCGGTGCCGTGGCGGACAACGGTCGTGGTCATGAAACCCACGCTCTGCCTTGGCGCCCCGCTGGAACAGAGCTGAACGTCCCACCGGAACGCGCCCTTGGTCCCAGCCCTAGCCCGAGCCCGGATCAGGGCACCCGAGCTCGGCGTCGACCACGACGCGCCGCTCGAGCCGCGGTGCCAGCCACGTCAGGAGATCAAGGTGCGCGGGGTGCTCTGCGTACGCCCGCAGCCCTGCCAGATCGGCGTGCGTGGTCTGCAAGAACAGGTGCGCTGATGCTGGTCCACGGACGACATCGAGGCCGGCCTGCAGCGTCAGCAGGGAGGGCACCTGACCGACCATGGCGTCCAAGCGGCGCTGCGCCTCGGGAGCGTCGGCAGCGTCGGTGAAGGTCATCAGTACGACGTGGCAGATCATGCATGGATGATCGCAGGCCCCGGGGTCGCTGCCGCGGGGACGGGCTGGCAGGGTTGACGCGGCGGCCCATCGCACCAGAGCCGTCGACGCGCAGGGCACCCGTCACAGCCAGGACAGAGGAGTCTCATGCACTACCGCCAGCTCGGACGGACCGGCCTGCAGGTGTCGGCCGTCACCCTCGGGTGCATGAGCTTCGGGGACCCCGCCCGTGGAGGGCACCCGTGGACGCTGCCCGAGGAGCAGAGCCGCCCACTCATCGCGCGGGCCCTCGAGCTCGGGATGACCTTCCTCGACACCGCCAACGTCTACTCCGACGGCAGCAGCGAACAGATCGTCGGTCGGGCCATCCAGGATTTCACCACCCGAGAGGAGGTGGTGCTCGCGACCAAGGTGCACGGCCGGATGCGCCCCGGTCCCAACGGGGCAGGCCTGTCCCGCAAGGTGATCCTGCACGAGATCGACGCCAGCCTGACGCGGCTCGGTACGGACTACGTCGACCTTTACCAGATCCACCGCTGGGATCCGCTCACACCGATCGAGGAGACGATGGAGGCGCTGCACGACGTCGTGCGCGCCGGCAAGGCCCGCTACCTCGGTGCGTCGTCGATGTACGCCTGGCAGTTCAGCAAGGCGCAGCACGTCGCGGAGCGGCACGGCTGGACGCCGTTTGTGAGCATGCAGGACCACTACAACCTGCTCAACCGCGAGGAGGAGCGGGAGATGTTCCCGCTCTGCGTCGACCAAGGGGTGGGGGTGCTGCCATGGAGCCCGCTCGCCCGTGGCCGCCTCACCCGTCCCTGGGGTACGGCGACCACCCGCGCGTCTTCCGACACTTTCGGCGGCACCCTCTACGACGACTCCGACCGCGAGGTGGTCGACGCGGTGCTCGC
>JAYUBO010000068.1:0-3498 GCA_043740815.1 Frankiales bacterium
GGGGCGCTGTGGGGAACGGTCGCGATGCTCGCGCAGGCCGTCACGCCGGCGGCGCTCGGGCAGGCCATCGACGCGGGCGTACGCCACCAATCACGTCCCGCCCTAGTCGGCTGGGCCGCGGTCCTGCTGGCGCTTGGCCTGACCCAGGCGGTCGCCGGGATTCTGCGGCACCGATGCGCCGTCGACAACTGGATGACCGCCGTCTTCCGCACCCAGCAGCTCGTCCTGCGACACGCGGCGACCCTCGGCGGCTCACTGTCGGCCCGGGTGCCGGCCGGGGAGGCCGCCAACGTCAGCGCCACCGACGCGGTCGCCGTCGGTCGGACCATGGACGTCACCGCCCGCGCGACCGGCGCCCTGGTGTCGTTCGTGGTCGTCGCCGGTCTGCTCCTGCGCACCAGCCGGCTGCTGGGCCTGGTCGTGCTCATCGGCGTCCCTCTGCTGGTGCTCGGGGTCGGGCCGCTCATCAAGCCTCTGCACCGCCGCCAGCAGGCCCAGCGCACAGCAATCGCCGCGGCTTCGACCCTGGCGGCCGACACTGTCAGCGGGCTGCGCGTGCTTCGCGGCATCGGCGGTGAGGCTGAGCTGATGACCCGATACCGCGCTGCGAGCCGACGGACCCAGCTGGCTGGTGTTGAGCTGTCCAAGGTCGAGGCAACGCTGGACGCTGTCCAGGTACTGCTGCCCGGCCTGCTGATCGTGGTCGTCACAGTCGTCGGGGTCCGTCTTGCTTTGGCAGGCAAGATCTCGGCCGGACAGCTCGTCGCGTTCTACGGTTACGCCGCCTTCCTGGTCACCCCGTTGCGTACAGCCACGGAGTTCACCGACAAGCTCACCCGCGCCCTCGTCGCCGCAGGCAAGGTCATCGGCCTGCTGCGGCTGGAACCGCTGCGCGAGGAGCCCGCCGACCCGTCCGCCGAGCCCCCGCCCGGTGTCGCGCTCACGGACCTGACCACCGGTCTGTTCGTCGAGCCAGGACTGCTCACCGCTGTGGCCTGCGTCGAGCCCGGCCAGTGCACCGCCCTGGCGGAGCGGCTCGGCGGGTACGTCGACGCCCCCGTCCTGCTCGGCGGTACGGAGCTGTCGCGACTCCCACTGTCCGTCCTACGACGCCGGATCGTCGTCGGGGACGCCTCACCGTGGCTGTTCCGCGGGCGGCTGCGCGACGAACTGGACCCGTTCGGCAGGTGGACGGACGAGCAGGTCCTCGCCGCCCTGGACGCCGCGAGCGCTCTGGACGTCCTTGCCGGACTGCCCGACGGCCTCGCGACCGAGCTCGAGGAGCGGGCCCGGGAGCTCTCCGGTGGCCAGCGGCAGCGAGTGGTCCTGGCCCGAACCCTGCTGACGGGCGCCGACGTGCTGGTCCTGGACGAGCCGACATCCTCCGTCGACGCGCATACCGAGGCGCGGATCGCCGTGCGGCTCAGGGACTTCCGGGTGGGGCTCACCACGGTCGTGATGACGACCAGCCCACTGGTGCTTGAGACCTGCGACGTCGTGCTGCTGCTCGACGACGGTCAGGTCACCGCGCGCGGGACGCACGCCGAGCTGCTGGCCGACCCCGCCTACCGGCGTGCGGTGGCCCGTGAGGAGGTGTTGTCGTGAGGCAGGACCTGCCCGTCGCGGGACGCTCGACCGTCAACCGCCGGGTCCGCGACCTGGGCCGCCGCCACCGCCGGGCCCTGCTTGCTTGTGCCGGTCTGCAACTCCTCGCGACCCTGGCCGCCCTCGCCCCTCCGCGGCTGCTCGGCCACCTCGTCGGCACCCTGGACACCACCCTTACCCAGTCCGACGCCGACCGGACTGCCGCCGGACTGTTGGTCGCGGTGCTGCTCGCGGCGGTCCTGACCCGTGCGTCGCGGTTGCGGTCCGCCGTGCTGGGCGAGGAGCTGCTGGCCGAGCTCCGCGAGGATTTCGTCGAGGGCGTCCTGTCGCTGCCGCTGGGGACCGTCGAGCGGGCCGGTACCGGCGACCTGCTGACGCGCACGACCAGCGACGTGGACGCGTTGAGCAAGACGGTCCGGCTCGCCGTCCCCGAGGTCCTGGTGGCCCTCATCACCATGGTGCTCGTGGTCGTGGCGATGGTCCTGGTGGCCCCGCTGGCGTCCGCGACCGCGCTGCTGGCCGTCCCCGTCGTCGTCGCCGGCACCCGGTGGTATCTCCGCCGGGCCCCGGAGGCCTACCTCGCCGAGCGGGCGTCCGCGTCCGCCTTCAACTCGCGCGTCGCCGAGAGTGTCGAGGCGGGCCGGACGGTCGAGACCCTGGGCCTTCAGCAGCAGCGGGTTGCCCTTGCCGAGACCGACCTCGCTGACGTGTGGGCCACCGAACGCCGGACCCTGTGGCTGCGCTGCATCTTCTTCCCGTGCTGCGAGTTCGCCTACGTCGTGCCCGTCGTCGCCACCCTGGTCGCTAGCGGCCTGCTTGCCCTTTCCGGCCACGGGTCGCTGGCCCAGGTCACCGCGGTGACGCTCTACGCCCAGCAGCTCGTCGACCCGGTCGACACACTGCTGGGCTGGCTTGACGAGCTGCAGGTCGGGGCAAGCTGCTTCGCCCGCCTGCTCGGGGTTCGCGAGGTGCCCGACGACCGCACCGAGAGCGGCGAGCAGCCCGACGGTGAGCAGCTGCGCGCCTCCGACGTCCACTTTGCCTACGTCTTAGGTAGACCGGTACTGCAGGGCATCACCGTCGACCTACGTCCCGGCGAGCGACTTGCCGTCGTCGGGCCCTCGGGGGCCGGCAAGTCGACGCTCGGTCGTCTGCTCGCCGGCATCCACCCGCCGCACAGCGGCAGCGTCACCGTCGGGGGCGCCGAGCTCGTCGGGCTGCCACTGGAGCAGCTGCGGCGGGAAGTCAGCCTGGTCACGCAGGAGCACCACGTCTTCGCTGGGACCGTCGCCGACAACCTGCGCCTGGCCCTTCCCGAGGCCACCGACGAGCAGCTCACTGCGGCCCTGCTGGCCGTCGACTGGGACGGCACCCCCCTCGAGACCACCCTCGGAGCAGGCGGTTTGGCCCTCACCCCGGCCCAGGCCCAGCAGCTCGCATTGGCCCGGCTGGTGCTCGCCGACCCGCACACCCTGGTCCTGGACGAGGCCACTGCGCTGCTCGACCCCCGGGCTGCCCGGCACCTCGAGCGGTCGCTGTCCGCGGTCCTCGCGGGCCGAACCGTCGTCGCGATCGCGCACCGGCTGCACACCGCCTCGGACGCCGACCGGGTCGCGGTCGTCGAGGGGGGCCGGGTGGTCGAGCTGGGGACCCATGACGAGCTGGTGGCGGCAGGGTCGTCATACGCCGCTCTGTGGCGCTCCTGGCACGGCCAGCCGTAGCCTTCCCCACCTGGTGGCAACCTGCACCAGTCGCGTTACTACTCGCTGCGCCTGGCCCTACAGATCAAGGCCGGCAGGAGGGCCCCGCTACCCCTGGGTACGCGCTCGCCCCCTCCCGTCACACGGCCTGACGAGGGGTTTGAGCGGAGTCAGGCGCCGACGTAGCGAGCGA
>JAYUBO010000069.1:0-9036 GCA_043740815.1 Frankiales bacterium
TCGGCTACTTGACGTTCGGGCCGTAGAAGTCGACGGGGTTGACCGTGCTCACGTTCTTGGACGTGACGAGCACGGTGTCCTGAAGCTGCTCTGCCGGAAGCTTCTGGCCGGAGAGCACCTTGAGGGCATTGTCGATCGACAGCTGGCCCATCTTGTAGGGCACCTGCGCCTGGGTGGCCTGCGTCAGTCCGTCCTTGATCCCGGTGATCATGGTCGGGAAGCCATCGATACCCACCGCGATCACCTTGCGCTTGGCATCACGGGCGGCCTTGGCTGCACCGAGGCCCATGGCGTCCGACTCTCCAAAGATCGCCTTGATACCAGGATTGGCGGCGAGCATGTTCTGTGTCGCCTTGAACCCCTGGGTCTCGTCCCAGTTCGCCGACTGCGTGGCAACGACCTTGATCCCCGGGGTGCGGTCCAGAGCCTGCTTGCAACCCTTGCTGCGCTGAAGCTCAGCAGTGGCACCGAGGACGCCCCTGAGGATGCCGATCTCGCCGGACCCGCCCATCTGGGCGAACATCCACGTGCACAGCGCGTCGGCAGCCTTCACGCTGTCGGTGGCGATGTAGGTGGCCAGCTGGCCGCTTCCGGACTCCGGCTTCTCATCCACAGCAATGACCGGGACGCCGGCCTTGTTCGCTGCCTTCACCCCGGCGGCGGCCGCCGTCGCGTCCTGCGCAATGAACACGAGCGCGTCGACCTGCTGGGTCAGCAGGTCGTTGACCTGGTTGACCTGCTTGTTGGCGTCATTGTCGGCGGACAGGACGATCAGCTTGGCGCCCAGCTCAGTAGCCGCCTTCTTCATGCCGTCAACCGCAGCGATGTAGAACAGCGACTTCTGGTCGGCGACCGCAACCCCGATCGTCTTCTGCTTGCTCGACGTGTTGGTCTTCGTACTGCCGGTCGCCCCGGTACCCGAGGAGCTGCCGCTGCATGCCGCGAGCAGAGTCCCGGCCAGACCGAGCGACACTGCCATTACATACCGCTTCATCTTCATGTAGCCCTCCGTCCGCCGAGGCGGCTCTGTAGATCTTGCGCGAATAGATATTTATACGTAGCATTACTACTCAGACCCTGAGTAAGGCAGGTCACATCCCCTTGGTCAAGGGTTCCACCCGGTTTTCGTGAAAGGTCACTGAAATGAACCGAGCCGTGACCGACATCGGCACTGAGCGTGAACAGCTCCGCGTCGTCGCCCGCGTTGCGTGGCTTTACCACGTCCGTGGGCTCAAACAGAGCGAGGTGGCCGATTCGCTCGGCCTGTCCCAGTCCCGCGTCTCCCGGTTGCTCGACACCGCCGTCAGCCTGGGGATCGTGCGTACGTCCGTACGCGTGCCCGCGGGACTCCAGCTCGAGCTGGAACAGGGGCTCGAACAGGCGTATGGGCTTCGTGAGGCGCGGGTCTTCGACGTTCCCGATTCCGACGACGAGGGTCGGCTGCTCGGCGACCTAGGCCTGATGCTCGCCGGCTACCTCGAGGAGAGCCCCCTCGAAGGGGACGTCATCGGCTTCACATCGTGGAGTCGGACCTTGCGGGCGACGGTTCGGGCACTAAACCCGTCTGCAGGTTCGCGCGGTGGTTATGTCGTTGAGATGCTTGGCGACGTCGGACCTCCCGACGTGCAGCACGAGGCTGCCGAGGTGACCCAGCAGCTCGCCCGCGTCGCCGGTGCCCAACCGCGATTTCTGCGCGTACCGGGTGTTGTCAGCTCGCCCGGTGCACGCCAGACGATCTTGGACAGCGACAGCTATGCGCGGGAGTCGCTAGCGCTGTTGGACAGCCTCGACGAGGCGCTGGTCGGCATCGGCACCTGCGCGATAGACCCGCCCCTGCTACCCGGCGACAACTTCTTCACGCAGGCCCAGTTCGACCGCGCGCGCGAACTCGGAGCCGTCGGTCAGGTAAATCTTCGCTTCATCGATCGCGAGGGCAACGCCATCTCCAGCGAGCTCGATGACGTCGTCATCGGCGTGAACCTTCCTCAGCTTCGTTCGGCCACCCGCTCGATTGCTGTCGCCGGCGGACACACCAAGCACGCTGCCATTCGAGGCGCCCTTCTCGGCGGATGGGTAAACACGCTCGTCACCGACGTGGCGACCGCCCACTACCTGGTGCAGGAAGCCAACTCGGCCGATCGGCCCAGCACGTCAGCATGACCTGGTCAGTGCTTGAGTCGTCGGCTCCCGGCGTGCCAGTCCTGCTCGACACCCGCCACATCAGGGTCCACGCCGAGCGCGGGCAATTGAGGGAGCTCACGCAGACTGCGTTTGAGTTCGGCGAAACCCGCGAACGACGCCAGGCCCACCACGTGGTCCCACAGCGCCACGGCGTCCTCGTCGCGCGGCAGCCGGCTGATCACAGGGCCAAAGAAAGCCACGCCATGCGGCGGTTGGAACTGCAGGATCGGTGTGCCGACGTCTCTTCCGGTCAGCGCCAGCGCCGACTCCCCCTCGGCACCGATCTCGGCATCCCATCGGTGCTCCTCGAGCGCGTCAGCCAACTCCGGATCCAGCCCGAGACCAGTCAGCACGTGAACGACGACAGCCCGGTCAGCGCGGGTCGTGCTGTCCTGGTCGGTCTCCCAGATCCGCGTGCCCAAGGCCTGGTAGAACGGACCAACCGCCGCGGGCCCGTGCTCGGCGCGCAGTCGCGCCGTAACACGAAGCAGCTTCAGCCCGTCGGTGTGGCCCGCCTCGTACTCCGGCGGGAAGTGCGCCGCATAGTCGACGTGGGCGTTCAGGAGCCGGAGCGAGATGAACCTCCACTCGACCTCGTAGTCCCGCTGCGCGCACACCTGTCGCACCCACTGGCTGGTCATCCACGCAAACGGGCAGACAGGGTCGAAGAAGAACAGCAGGTCGGGGGTCACGACAGCGCCAACACTCCAGCCGGTCGGCCAATGCCCACCCTGCGATTCGCACCGCGCCATGCTCGACGGGCTGTCAACCGGATACGGGCCATCGCGCGAACGATGGTGCCGCCGGGACGCGGCCCCGTCATGAACGCGCGGTGCCGGCGATCAACTGGTCGGCCAACGTCGCAAGGTCGGTGGCGCGCAGCGTTGGTGGCGTGAACGCCCTCGGGTACGGCCTGCCGTGGCGGTCCAGCCACCCGGTCCGCATCCCGGCGCCGGCAGCCCCGTGCACGTCCCAAGGGTGGACGGCGATCAGCGCCATCGCTACCGGCTCGGCCGCGCACTGCTCGGCGGCCCAACGGTAGGCGTCAGGGTGGGGTTTCCAGCGGCCGGCGTCGTCGACGGACAACTGTTGCTCGAACAGCTCGCTGACCCCCGCACGCTCGAGTAGTGACCGCGACACCGACGTCGCGCCGTTCGTCAGCGTCACCAGCCGTAGGCCCGCTGCGTGCAGCAACCGCAAGCCCTGCGTCACGTCGGGGTGCACGTCCAAGCTGCTGAAGCCGTCCAGGACATAGTCGGCGAGATCCCGCGGGGCACGGCCGAGCCCGGGTACACCGGTGAGCAGCCCGTGCAGCACGTCGGTACCGACCTGCCGGAAAGAGGCGTATGACCCCACCGTGGCGAGTGCGAAACCGTCGCGCAAGGTGGCAGCGAACCAGGTTTCCAGCAGATGGCCCGGTGCCCCGCCCTCGGTGAGCCGAGCCCGCAGCGGCTCCAGGTCGGACAACGTCTCGTTGACGTCGAAGACGACGATCTCGACCGGCCTCACCGACCCCCACCCCTGTGTCCCGAGCAACAGCGCATCAGGCCGTCTTGTCCCGCCACCTCAGGTGCAGCGCGATTCCCTCGACGCGCAGAGCACGGCGACCCATCAGCACGCAGCACAGCACCGCGAAGGCCGACAGCACCGGCGTCATCAGCGACCGAGCCAGCATGACCGCGTCGTACCGATGCGCCATGAGCAGTTGCAGGGCCACGGCGCCGTTGACGACGTTGACCAACGCCCAGACCAGCGACAGCCGACGCAGTGCACGCTGGACCTTCACGAGGGCTGTCACGTGCGCAGGCAGCCCCACGAAGTCCCGGGCAAACCGCTCCGTCAACGGTCGCCGCAGCAGCGCCGAGCCCGCGAAGGCACCTGCGAGGACGAAGGCGTTGATGGTCGGCGTAAGCAGGTAAACGAACGTCGAGTGGAAGGCCAGCGCGACCCCCGTGCGGGTGGTGAACAGCAAAGCGCCCACGACGAGTACCGCGGGCAGCGTCGCACCACGGGCCCAACGCCGGGCGATGGCCAAGTAGCACCAGGCCAGGCCCGAGAGCAGCGCCCAGACCAGACCGGTGAGGTGCAGCATCGACCAGAAGATCAGAGCCGGGACCAGCGTGCCCTCCACGACTTGGGAGCCGATACTGGCGAGCATTGACCGCAGCGGAGGCATCACCACACCGTGGGGGCACAGCACCTCGGCAGCCTCGATCGGGGGGTCAGTTCGTGCGGGGGTCGTACCGGAGGTTCGTGCCCACGCCGCTAGGTCGACCGGGGGGGCGATCGCCTGTAGGGCGCAGGACGACGATCGCACCTCGGTGGATCGCGCTGCCATGGTGATGGACAAAACCTTCCCCCCACCTGTACGCCGAACCCCCCGCTGCCGAAAGTCGCCCATGCCGCCGCCCACCCGCGACACCGGCTCGGGAGCGGCGCGAGCAACCAAACTCGGGATCCACGCCGACAGCCGCGTCCTGCTCGATGGGGCGCCCGCCGGTTTTGACCTCGACGCCGAGGGCGCAGCGGTGCACCGACGCCCGGCGAAGGGGCCGTACGACGTGGGGTTGCTGTTCTGCCCCGACCGGGCGCGGCTGGCGCACCGCTGGGCGGTGCTGCACGAACGGGTCACACCCGCGGCGCGGCTGTGGGTGGCGTGGCCGAAGCGGGCCAGCGGGCTGGACAGCGACCTCGACGACAACCAGGTGCGCCGCTTCGGGTTGGCCCACGGGAGGGATGACGTCAAAATGTGCTCGATCGACGCGACCTGGTCGGGGCTCGCCTTCGTCGTACGCCTGGTCGACCGCGGGCCGGACCGCCGCTAGCAGGTGGCGGTGGCCGGCACCATCAGAGAGATCAGGTAGGTGTCGACCGGGCCGGTGATGCAGCCGGGCGCGCCCACGCGATAGACGGTGTGCCCGTCACCGTTGTGGGTGAGCAGCGTGGCGTGGACCAGCTGCTTGGCGAGCGCCTGCGCCCACGTGTAAGGGGTCGCCGGGTCGCGTGTCGTGCCGATGATGACGACCGGCGGCGAGGCCGGCGCGTGGACCGGGTGCGGCTTCCCGACCGGGGCGACCGGCCATACCGCGCAGCCCAAGCCGGACAGCGCGATCGCCGGCCCGAACCGCGGGTAGCTCTGCCCCACCTGCTTGGCCAGGGCCTGGTACGGCGCGTCGGTGCGTGGCCATGGCCGGTCGATGCAGTTGACGGCGAAGTTGGACTCGGTGACGTTGGCGTAGCCATTGGCCGTGCGCTCGAGGTAGCTGTCACTCAGGGCCAGCAGCACGTTGCCCTCCCCCTGCTCGGCGGCGGCGAGGGCGTTTGCGATGGCTGGCCACCCGTACTGCCGGCTGTAGAGGCCGGCGCCGACGCCCAGGGTGAACTCGTCCGGTCCGACGGTGCGGGTCGCGTCGCCAGGCAGCGGCTGCGTCTCGACCTTGCGTGCCAGGTCGTCGAAGGCCTGGGTCAGGTTGCCCGACGCCGCCTTGCGGAAGGCACAGCTGGTCTGCTGGCAGTCAGCCAGGAAGGCGTTGAGGGCTACGTCGAACCCGCGGGACTGGCCGGCGAGCAACTGGTCCCAGGACAGGGTCGGGTCCAGGGCGCCGTCGAGGACCATCGCCCGGACATGCGTCGGGAACTGGTCGAGGTAGGAGGCGCCGATCGCGGTGCCGTAGGAGTAGCCGAGGTAGGTGAGCTTGGCGTCGCCGATGGCCTGCCGCACCCGGTCCATGTCCTGAGCAACGATCGCGGTGGAGACGTACGGCAAGATCCGCGCCGACCGCCGCTGGCAGCCGGCGGCAAGCATCTTGTTGCCGTCGTCCAGGGCTGTCCTCTCGGCGGCCGTGTCCGGCACCGGATCGAGGTGGAAGTAGGTGTCGAGCTGCGCTGTCGTCTCGCAGCGCACCGGCTCGGTGTGGCCGACACCGCGCGGGTCGAACGCCACCAGGTCGAAGCGCTGACGTACCGCCGCCGGGAAGGAGCTGTAGCTGTCCTTGACGAAGTCGACGGCCGACGCGCCCGGGCCGCCGGGGTTGACCAGCAGCGAGCCGATCCGCCGGCCACTGGTCGCCCGGTGCCGGGTAAGGGCCAGGTCGACGGTGCCCAGTGCGGGCTTGGCCGCGTCGAGCGCAACGGTGAGCGTGGCGCACTGGAAGTCGTTACCGCAGCCCTTCCACGCGGACAGCCTCCCGGGACCCTCAGTCGTGGCGCTGGCCGACGGGGTAGCCGAGGCGGTCGGGCCGGAGCTGGCCGTCGGGACGGCGGTCGCCGCAGCGCGCGAGCTCCCTCCGGAGCAGGCGGTCAGGG
This sequence comes from Frankiales bacterium, assembly GCA_043740815.1. Classification (GTDB taxonomy): domain Bacteria; phylum Actinomycetota; class Actinomycetes; order Mycobacteriales; family SCTD01; genus RYN-111. The sequence continues at coordinate 6,487 of JAYUBO010000069.1, forward strand.
CCAACAGGCCGGCGACGATCGACATGGCGGGGAAGGGGCGGCGCACCTGGTTAGTGTGCCAGCATTTGCGCGACGGCACCGCGCTGTGCCGACCCGAGTAGCGGTCGAGGCAAGCGCCCCAGGCCGCCCCGACCTTCCGCCCCACCGTGTGGTTCACGCGAGTAACCTTGTGCCTCGGCAGCCAGTCATCCGAGCCCGAGCACAAGGCGGCGTTTCCAGCGTGTCGACGCAATCCGGTCAGCAAAGCGACTTCGGTGCGAACGAGTGGTACATCCAGGAGCTCTACCAAGATTTCCTCACGGACCCTGACAGCGTCGGTGACACCTGGCAGGAGTACTTCGCCGACTACCACCCGGGCGGCGCGCCCGATGTGACGACCCAGGGCGCAGCTGCCTCCTCCAACGGTGCGACGCAAGCCGCCGCAGCCCCGGTACCGGCTCCGGCCGCCGTGGCTGAGCCTGCCCCAGCCGCCGCGCCGCCGGCCGCCTCGGCGAGCAGTCCGGCCCCGGCGCCGGAGACAGCCGCCAAGGCCCCAGCCGTCTCTGCGGTGGCAACGTCGTCCACGAAACCGCTCAAGGGAGCGGCAGCGCTCGTGGTCACCAACATGGAGGCGTCGCTCGAGGTCCCGACCGCGACCAGTGTCCGGGCCGTCCCGGCGAAGCTGCTCGCCGACAACCGCACCGTCATCAACAACCACCTGCGCAGGGCGCGCGGCGGCAAGGTGAGCTTCACGCACCTGATCGGCTACGCGTTGGTCAAGGCCGCCGCCGACGTGCCGGTCATGAACACCTCCTTCACGCACGTCAACGACAAGCCAGCGCTGCTCACCCCCGACCACGTCGGCCTGGGGCTCGCCATCGACCTGCACAACGCCAACGGGACTCGCTCGCTCGTCGTCGCAGCCATCAAGAACGCCAATACGCTCGACTTCTCCGGCTTCCACGCGGCGTACGAGGAGATCGTGCGCCGGGCCCGGGGCGGCAAGCTCACGGCGGACGACTTCCAGGGCGCGACGATCAGCCTCACCAATCCCGGCGGAATCGGCACTGTGCACTCGGTGCCACGGCTCATGCAAGGCCAGGGTGCGATCATCGGTGTCGGCGCGATGGAGTACCCCGCGGAGTTCGCCGGCGCGTCCGAGGAGTCCCTGGCGCAGCTCGCCATCTCGAAGATCATCACGCTGACGTCGACCTACGACCACCGGGTCATCCAGGGCGCCCAGTCCGGTGAGTTCCTACGCCGCATGAACCAGCTGCTGCTCGGTGCGGACGGCTTCTACGACGAGGTGTTCGCCTCGCTGCACATTCCCTACGAGCCGGTCCGCTGGGTGCCGGATGTGCAGGCCACCCACGAGGGTGACCTCGACAAGGCCACCCGCGTCAACGAGCTGATCCACGCCTACCGGGTGCGCGGACACCTGATGGCCGACACCGACCCGCTCAACTTCAAAGTCCGGACCCATCCCGACCTCGACGTCGTCAACCACGGGTTGACGCTCTGGGACCTCGACCGCTCCTTCCCGGTCGGCGGCTTCGCCAGCCAGCGCGTCATGAAACTGCGCGACGTCCTCGGCGTCCTGCGAGACTCCTACTGCCGAAACGTCGGTATCGAGTACATGCACATCCAGGACCCGGCCCAGCGCCGCTGGATCCAGGAGCGCGTGGAGAAGAAGTCACAGCAGCCCGACCGCGACCTTCAGCTGCATGTTCTCAAGCGGCTCAACTCGGCGGAGGCGTTCGAGAACTTCCTGCAGACCAAGTTCGTCGGCCAGAAGCGCTTTTCCCTCGAGGGCGGCGAGTCGGTCATCCCGATGCTGGACTCGGTGCTGCATGGCGCGGCCGCGTCCGGCCTCGACGAGGTCGTGATCGGCATGGCCCACCGCGGCCGGCTCAACGTCCTCGCCAACATCGTCGGCAAGTCCTACGGCCAGATCTTCCGTGAATTCGAGGGCAACCTCGACCCCCGTACCGTCCAGGGCTCCGGCGACGTGAAGTACCACCTCGGCGCTGAGGGCACCTTCACCGCAGCCGACGGCTCGACGACCCGCGTCACCCTGACCTCCAACCCTTCGCACCTCGAGGCCGTCAACCCCGTCCTCGAGGGCATCGTCCGCGCCAGGCAGGACATCATCGACAAAGGTGAAGCGGGGTTCACCGTGCTACCCGTCCTGCTGCACGGCGACGCGGCTTTCGCCGGCCAGGGCGTCGTCGCGGAGACCTTGCAGATGGGGCAGCTGCGCGGCTACCGCACGGGCGGCACCTTGCACATCGTCATCAACAACCAGGTCGGCTTCACCACCGCGCCCGAGTACAGCCGCTCCTCCACCTACTGCACCGACGTGGCCCGTACCGTGCAGGCGCCGATCTTCCACGTCAACGGCGACGACCCCGAGGCGTGCGTGCGGGTCGCGCAGCTGGCCTTCGGGTTCCGTCAGGCGTTCCGCAAGGACGTCGTGATCGACCTGGTCTGCTACCGCAAACGCGGTCACAACGAGGGCGACGACCCATCGATGACCCAGCCCTTGATGTACGACGTGATCGACCGCAAGCG
>JAYUBO010000070.1:0-2334 GCA_043740815.1 Frankiales bacterium
ACGCCTGGCGATCGTCACCTGGATCGAACGGACCTACCACCGCCGACGCCGACAAGACAGCCTCGGACGCCTCACCCCTATCGAGTACGAGACACTGCACCAGACCGCACTCGCGGCCTGACTCCACCTACCCCAACGAGTCAACAAAAGTCTGGGCAGTCCCGCCCGTGATGTCGGCGCCCTGGCGGGGTTAGCGGTGACTCGCGGCCGGCCACCGGCCGATCCGGTCGAACGCGACAACGAACGGCTGCGGGCCGTCAACGCGCGGCTCGAGGCCAACCTGGACACGGCGCGGCGGGTGATCGAGGTGCAGGGAAAAGTCTCCGCTCTCTTGGAAGATCTATCCAGGAGAGCGCACGAGGTATCCCAGGCACCAACGCCGCCAAGGTCCAGGCCGAGTTCACCGCCGCGGTCGAGCAGGTGACCAATCAGGCGGTGCTGGACCTGACCCCGCTGATCGGCGCCACTGACGCGTGCCTGGCGGCCGGACGGGCCCGGGCCACGCACTACCGCCGGCACCGGGTCAGCCCAGCGCCGGCGCGGCAGGTCCCCGTCGCGCACGTCGACCGGCCGCAGCCGTCGGCGCTGACGACGCGGGAGCGCACCGACATCCTCGCCATCTTGCACAGCGACCGGTTCTGCGATGCCGCCCCGGCGCAGGTCTGGGCCACGCTGCTTGATGAAGGCACCTACCTGGGCTCGCAGTCGACGTTCTATCGGCTGCTACGAAACGTGCACGGCAACGTCCGCGAACGCCGGTCGCAGGCCACCCACCCAGCCAAGGTCAAACCCGAACTGGTCGCGCACGCACCCAACCAGGTGTGGTCGTGGGACATCACCAAGCTGCACGGCCCGGCGAAGTGGAGCTACTTCTACCTCTATGTGATCTTGGACGTCTACAGCCGCAAGACCGTCGGGTGGATGGTCGCTACCCGCGAGTCCGCGACGCTGGCCGAGCAGCTGATCGCGGCCACCATCGCCGCCGAGAAGGTCCCTGCCGGGCAGCTCACCCTGCACGCCGACCGAGGCAGCAGCATGGCCTCGAAACCAGTCGCGTTGCTGCTCGCCGACCTCGGGGTCACCAAGACCCACAGCCGCCCCCGCGTCAGCAACGACAACCCGTACAGCGAGAGCCAGTTCAAGACCTTGAAGTACTGCCCGAGCTTCCCCGGCACGTTCGCCTCCCTGGAAAATGCGCGGGCGTTCTGCGTCGACTTCTTCTACGCCTACAACACCCATCACCGTCACGCCGGCCTCGGCCTGTTGACCCCGAACGTCGTACACAGCGGACAAGCCCACGCCGTCCGAGCACGACGCGCCCTCGTCTTGGACGCCGCCCACGCCCGACACAGCAACCGCTTCCGCACCCACCCCCAGCCACCAAAACTGCCGACCAGCGCCTGGATCAACCCACCCATCGAACCCGAGGCCGCGCTTCAGTAATAGTTCGGATCAACTGCCCCACAGAGGTTGACAGGTTCCGCCGGCCGCCGAAACCCGCGTAGGCGGAATGATTACGTCTCTCGTTTACGGCCATAGATTGTGAGGCGACACCGGCCGCCTGCGGTGGGCCCGTGCTCGGGATGCGTCTTCGAGACGTCTGGGGGTCTCTGGGCACAGACGGCGGCAAGCGTGGGCATAAATGCCGACAACATGCAGCCCGCGAGGGTCGACCGAGTCGGTCCCTCACGGGCTGTCGTGCCGATGATGGGCGTTACATGCGTGAAGCGACGCAGGCGGTGCCGAGGGGGGCGCCGGTCAGGTCTGGGGCCTTGAAGATCGCGGTCAGGGCGCCGGCATCGGCCGTGTCCCCGGATCTCGGGTGGCGATCTTCCCAAGGTCGCCTACTGTGCAGATGTGATTGGTGCACTTCGTGGTCGGCGATCGGGTCCCGGGGCCGTCCGCTCGGTGCGGCCTAGACGCAGGATGCTTGCTGCTGCGGCGATCATCGTCGTGACGTCACCCGCGTGGTACTCCTACGCGAGCATGGCGTCGCAGCCGAGCAGCCTCCCGCTGGCGGTCCGCAGCGTCGAGTGGGTCCGTCAACACCACGGCAACTGGCTGGTGGACACCGCCGAACACGTCTACTACGGCTACATCAAGACTCCTCAAAGAGGTGGCCCTGGGCTGACGGCACTTCCCTCGGTGGGGCTCCCCACGCCGTCGCCTGGCGCGACACAGGGGCCGTCAGGCGGGCTCCCAGGGTCGATGCCCATCAGGCCCGCTGCGTCGGCTCGCGCGGTGCCGTCGCCAATTGCTGCGCTGATCACGCCGGCGCTTCCGGGGGAGGGCCTGTGGCGTCGGACGGGGGCAGACGTCGCCGGGGGCCCGCCG
>JAYUBO010000071.1:0-8024 GCA_043740815.1 Frankiales bacterium
AGCGACCCGACGACGGTCGTGGTGAGTGCTGACCTGTCGATCACGCTGGGCCACGCGGGAGCCTTCACGGCGGGTTCGACCGGCACCTACACGGTGCACGTGTCGAATGCGGGTCCGTCCACGGCCACCAATGTCAGGGTCACGCTGACCCTGCCCCCGGGGATGACGTACCTGTCTTCGAGCGGCGCGACGTGCGCCGTCAGCGGCAGCAGCGTCACCTGCCTGGTGGCCACCTCCCTTGCCTCCGGCGCAGGCAGGACCTTCAGCGCCCGCGTGGCCGTCTTGCAGACCCTGCTGGGCATGTGGACGGCGAGCGCGGACACGACCAGCGATGTCGGTGACCCGAACGTCAGTGACAACAGCGCGATCGACCCGACGACCGTCGTCAGCTCGGCGAATGTCCGGATCGTGTTGACCCACAACGGATCCCTCACCGCCGGCGCCAACGGCAGCTACCTGATCACTGTCACGAACTTTGGCCCCTCGACGGCGACGAACCTGGTGGCGACCCTCATGCTCGGCGACGGCCTGAGCCTGCTGTCGTCCTCGGTGGCCACGTGCACAGCCTCCGGGGGCGCGGTCCGGTGCCTTATCGGCGCCCTGTCCTCCGGCACGAGCAAGGCCATGACCGTGACGTTCGTTGTCGACCCCTCCCTCGCCAGCGCAAGCGTGACGTCCCTCGCGTCCGTCAGCAGCGACACCCCCGACCCTGACGGGACGAACAACAGGTCAACCCTCACCTCACCGGTGGTCGTGAACGCGAACCTCAAGATCAAGATGGCGCACAGCGGCTCGTTCGTCGCGGGTAGGAGCGGCGTCTACGCGCTCATGGCGTCCAATGCCGGCCCGTCCAACGCCGTCAACGTCGTGGTCATCGTCACCCTTGCGCCCGGCCTGACTTTCGTCTTCGCCACTGGCGTGAGCTGTCGTTCGACGACGGGCACCATCACGTGCACCGTGGGGGGGCTTCGCACGGGAAGGAGCGTCCCGTTCACTGTCACCGTCGCTGTCGACCCGGCCCTGACCGGGACGGTCACGCCGCTCGCGAGTATCACCAGCAGCTCGCCGGATGCCTCGATGGCGAACAACACCGTCAGCAATGCCACGCTTGTGGTTGCCCAAGCCGACCTGGTCACGACGCTGAGCCACGTGGGCCCGTTCGTGCCCGGGAACGCCGGGTCGTACGCGATGTCTGTGATGAACAACGGCCCCTCGGTGGCCACCGGCGTCGTCGTGTCCCTGACCTTGGCGGCCTCGCTCACTGTCGGCCTCGCTCCGTCGGGTTGCTCGGTGAGCGGCTCACAGCTCACCTGCGTGGTGAGCCGCCTCGCCTCGGGAGCGCGAGTGTCGTTCTCGGTGAGCGTTCAGATCGCCGCCAACGCGCCCGCGTCACTGACGTCGACCGCCCAGGCCACCAGTGGCGCGAACGACCCCGCTGCGACGAACAACAGGGCGAGCGACACCGTGGTGACCACGCCCAGGGCTGACCTGTCCGTCGCCCTCGCGCACACTGGGTCGTTCGCGGCCGGCACGTCAGCGAGGTACACGATCACCATCGTCAACACCGGCCCGTCGAACGCCTCGGCCGTGGTGGTTTTGCTGACGCTGCCGACCGGCCTTGTTTTCAGCTCCGCCACGGGGGCCACGTGCACGGCCTCGGGTGCGGCCGTCACCTGCACGCTGACGGGCTCCCGCGCCGCGGGTACGTCCGCCGTGATCACGGTCACCGTCGCGGTGGCAGCATCGCTGCTGGGCACCGTGACGCCGACCGTGTCGGTGACCAGTGCGACGAGTGACCCGAATTCGGGTAACAACTCAGCTAGCAACCCGACGCTGGTCGTGGCGAGCGCCGACGTCAAGGTCACGATGACGCACAGCGGTTCGTTCACGAGCGGGACCCGCGGCTCGTACGTCATGTCGGTGTCGAACGCGGGTCCGGCGACCGCACCGAACGTGGTCGTGCGGATTACCCTCCCGGCAGGCATGAGCTTTGTTTCCGCGAGGGGCGCCACCTGTACGGCAGCGGGCAGTGTCGTGACCTGTGCTTTTGGCAGCCTCGCCCCACGAGGCTCGGTGCCGTTCACGCTGACGGTGGCCGTTGCGCGGGGCGTCTCCGGAACGCTGACGCCGACAGCAAGGGTGTCGAGCAGCGCACCGGACCCGAACCCGGTCAACAACACGGTGACCAACCCGACGACGGTCAGGTAGCCCGCCCCGGGCTTGCCCCCCCGACATCGTGCTCGGTGGCGGCCTGCGAACGCAGTCAGGGGACTCGGCTGAAGCTGCTGGTCCCACCCAGGTCGACAAACCCCAGCCGGCGGTACCACCCGAGCGGCCAGTCCTCGGCATCGGCCACGAGCAGGACTGTGGTCGCGCCCGCCTCGAACCCACGGGCCACCGCATCCAGGACCACACCGGTGGCCAGCCCGCGCCCCTGGTACGCCGGGACGGTCAGCACCTCCTCCACCTGGGCGACCCCCTGGTGGACGTAGAGGTCAGCGGTGCACGCAACGTCCCCGTCCGGACCGAGGGCGGCCAGGAACGTCGGTGTGCAGGCGCGGGCCATCCGGATGACCCGCTCGCCCAGCTGACGCCAGACCTCGGGACCCGCGGCGGGCAGGTCGGCGGTCCAGACAGTCGTCGCCGCAGCCGTGCGACCGGCCAGGTCGAGCTCGACCGTGGGCCGCCGCCCGGGAGCGGGACCGAACCAGGCGAGCAGCCGGTTGTCGCTGCGTGTGTAGCCAGCCAACGACGAAGCGAACTCGTCGGCGAGCTCGGGGGTCCGGACCTCGACGAGGCGATGGCCCAAGCCGTCGAGCTCCCGCTCAGCGGCGGCTGCCAGTGCCGCGCCGTCACACGAGCAGTGCACGAGCAGCTTGTTGTGGTCGTGGGACAAGGGGTAGGCGTTGTCCCGGACGGCGAAGCCTCCCGTAGTGGCGACCGTGCGCTGGGCCCGCCGCCGGGTGAGCTCGGCGAGCCAGTGCTGGGCTGCGTCGACGCCGAGCATGTGGCGCACCCTACGCGGGCCGAGCGCGGCTGCGGACCCGCTGAGCTGTTGCAGGTAGCGTCGGCGCGTATGAGCGTGTTCAGCCGGTACGGCGAGGTGCTGCGCCCGCCCGGAACGGCGACCGCGCTGACGGCCAGCGTGGTGGGTCGACTGTCGCTTGGCATGACCGGGCTGGCGCTACTGATCCTGGTTCACGACGCGACCGGGTCGTACTCCGGAGCGGGAGCGGTATCCGCGGCATACGCGGTGTCTTTTGCCGTCGGCGCGCCGTCCCGGGCTCGCGGGGCCGACCGCAAAGGTCCGGTAGGGGTCCTGCGCTGGTGCGGGGTCCTGCACCCACTGGCCTTCGGCCTGTTGGTCGCGCTCGCCGAGGTGGGCGCGCCGGTGCTCGCGCTGGCGGGTGCTGGAGTGCTGGTGGGGTTGACCGTCCCCCCGCTCGGGGCGGTCATGCGGGCCCTGTGGGGCGTGGTCGTCGACGGTGACCAGCTGTCGTCGGCGTACTCGCTGGAGTCCGTCGTCGTGGAGGCCTGCTTCGTGCTGGGACCGCTCCTGGTGGCAGGTCTCGCGACGGCCCTCGACCCGGCCGCCGGCGTCCTGGCCAGCGGGTTGGTGGCAGGTGTGGGTGCGCTGTGGCTCGGGGCCAACCCGCTGCTGGCCCAGGTCGCCCCGCACCCTGAGCGCGTGTCGGGCCTGGCGGGGCCGCTTGTGTCGCCCGTCGTACGCGCGTGCCTGCTCAACGTGCTCTGGATCGGTGTCGGCTTCGGGACGATCGAGGTCGCGACGCTGGCCTTCGTCGACGAGCACCACAGCGCGAAGGCCACCGCAGGGGTGGTGCTGGCGGTGTGGAGCGTGGGGTCGATCGTGGGTGGCCTGGTCTACGGCGGCCTGCACCTGCGCAGCACCGCGGCCCGGCAGCTGCCGGTGCTTGTCGCAGCCGTCAGCATCGGAGCTGTCTTGCCCGTGCTAGCCCCCGGGGTGCTCGCGCTTGCGCTGCTGCTGGCGCTGAGTGGCTCAGCGATTGCGCCGTTCAGTGCCTGCAACTCGGTGCTGCTTGGCAGTGCCGCGCCGCCCGGGACCGTCACCGAGGCCTTCGCCTGGAACGGCAGCATGATCTTCGGGGGAGCGGCGGCCGGCACGGCGCTGGCCGGGGTGCTGGTCGATGCCGCCGGCGCCCGTGCCGCCTTCGCGGCGACCGCCGTCAGCGGCTTGCTGACCTTCGGCTCGTCGCTGCTCGGGCTGCGGGCCCTGCGTCGCCACAACGTGGCCGGCGCCCTGGCCTGACTGGTCTACGGTGGCCCGGTGGGTGGGGGCCGCACGACCGTCGTCGCGGTGGTCGGTGTGCTCGTCATCGGGGCGGCCGTTGTGGGCTACCAGCAGGCGGTGCGGCCACCTCGCCCGAGCCTGCCTTACCCGGCCGGACAGAGCCTGCAGAGCGTCCGTGGCAACTGCCGGGACGGAAACGAGCTGGCCGGCTGTGACCCGCAGGGTGGCCCGCGCAGCTTTGTGACCGTACGAGCCGGAGCAGACCGCCGGGCCGACGTCCAGGCACTGTTCGCCTCACTGGTCGGCGCCGGCTGGCATGAGGACGTCGCCGGGGCGACGGCCCGCGACTTCGCCGCAGGGGGCGCTCCTGAGGACCTGCAGCCGCTCTACTGCCGCACCGGCAGGGGATGCGTCGGACTGTTCCGGTTCGTCCCGCACGGTTATGTCCTGGCCTGGTTCGACACGGCCTGAGCATTGCCTTTCGGGTGACCGGGCGCTGACCCGTTCGGAGGACAGACCTCAACACGGGCAGGCCAGGCGTCGAGACAGACGGCATGACGACTACTCGGCGTCGGCCACACGCTGCCGCGTGGTCCCTCGTGCCGAACGTCAACGCGGCTGCGGCCCGGCACCTGCTGTCCCGGACGACCTACGGAGCTACCCCCGAGGCACTCACCGACGTCGTACGGATGGGCTCGCTGCGCGCGTGGCTCGACCGTCAGCTCACCCCCGCGACGATCGACGACACCGCCTGCGAGGCGGTTCTGGCCCGGTGGCCGCTCGCGACCGCGACCGCGCCGACGATCGAGGCCGCTGTCGCGCAGGGCAACTGGGACGCGATGCAGCAGCTCGTGCAGGCGACCCTCGCCCGAGCGCTGTGGTCCAAGCGGCAGCTGTTCGAGGTCATGTGCGAGTTCTGGTCCAACCACCTCAACATCACCTGCCCGAGCAGCGAGGTGTGGTCGACCAAACCGTGGGATGACCGCACCGTCATCCGTCAGCACGCCCTGGGGAGCTTTGAGGACCTGCTGCTCGCGTCGTCGACCAGCCCGGCGATGTTGCTGTACCTGGGCAACGCCGAGTCCGACGGCAACGCCCCCAACGAGAACTACGGCCGCGAGCTGCTCGAGCTGCATACCGTCGGCGTGGACGCGGGCTACACGCACACCGACATCATCAACGCGGCCCGCGTGCTGACCGGCCTGTCGGTCTGGAACCGTTGGAACGGCGGGACACCAGGCAATCAGGGCACGTTGCGGTACCGCTCCGACTGGCACTATGTCGGTCCCGTCCAGGTCATGGGCTGGAGCCACGCCAACGGCGACGCCACCCAGGGCCAGGCCGTCGCAGCGAGCATGGTCCGCTACCTGGTGCGCCGTCCGGAGACCGCCCAGCGGATCGCCACGAAGCTCGCCGTCCGGTTCGTCTCCGACACCCCGCCGCAGGCCCTGGTGGACCGTCTCGCGCAGGTCTACCTCGCGGGCGGCACGGCCGTCGTACCTGTCCTGCGGGCGTTGTTCGGCAGCGCGGAGTTCGCTGCGAGCGTCGGGCAGAAGCAGCGCCGGCCGTACGAGGACATCGTCGGCGTGGCACGGTTGCTCGGCATCAGCGCGCATCCCGACCTCACCCGTGACCTCGGCGACCTGGCCTGGACGCTCGGGGAGCTCGGCCAGGCTCCGCTGGGCTGGGGCCTGCCCGACGGCTACCCGGACGTCGCCGGGAGCTGGACCGGTGCCGGGAGCACCCTCGGTCGCTGGAACACCCACCTCGGGCTGGTCGGCGGCTGGTGGGACACCGGGGCGATGGTCTTCCAGAGGGACCTGCCGACCTACCTGCTGGGGACCTCAAAGCCCACGACGAGGGGCGCCCTTGTCGATGCCCTGCTGGCTCGGTTGGTGCCGGGTGCGGCCGTCCCCGCACCGCACCGCGCGGCCTTGATCTCCTTCCTGGGCGTCGACGGCCCGCTGGGGCAGGGCGACCTGCAGTGGGACTTCGAGCCGTTGGTGACGCTCGTCCTGGACATGCCCCAGGGCAGTGCCCGATGACCGTCTCGCGGCGCTGCTTCCTGCAGGGAGTCGGCGTTGTCGCCGGCGCCCTGGCTGCTCATCCGCTGCTGTCGGTGCGGGCCAGCTACGCCGACACCGTGGTGCCGTACACCGGGCCGGTGATGGTCGTCCTGAGCTTGCGCGGAGGCTTCGACGGGCTTTCGGTCGTGGCTCCGATCGGCGATCCCGACTACGCCGTTGCCCGCCCGACGATCGCGATCCCCGCGTCCAGAGCGCTGTCCACGGGGGACCGCCGGTTCGGCCTGCACCCGGCGCTCGCCCCCCTGAAGCCGCTGTGGGACAGCGGGCAGATGGCTGCGGTCCATGCCGTCGGCACTCCTGATCTCAGCCGCAGCCACTTCCAGGCCACCGAGGAGCTCGAGCGAGCCGCACCCGGCACGTCGCTGCGGACCGGCTGGCTGGATCGGGTCCTGGGGGTCGCCGGCTCGGGTACGCCCTTCCAGGCCGTCCAACTCGGCGACACCGCTCCCTCGGGGCTGCTAGCCGGGCCCGAGCCGGTCCTGGCAGCGGACTCCCTGGACGCCTTCTCGCTGTCCGGGTCCTCCTGGCTCGGGCCGCGCTTCGCGACCACCCTGCGTGCGCTGCATCACGATGTCACCAGCCCAGCGATCGCGCCCGCGACGATCACTCTCGATGCCCTGGACACGGTCGCTGCCCTGGTCGCCGCCGACCGCACCCCGAAGAACGGTGCGGTCTACCCGACGGGGGGCCTCGGCGACGCGATGGCCGATGTCGCCCGGCTGGTCCGCGCTGCGTCGGGCGTGCAGGCGGTAAGCGTCGACTTCGGGGACTGGGACATGCACACCGACCTGGGAGCGGCGGGCGACGGCAAGATGCTCACCCACCTCGGCGAGGTCGCCCAGGCACTCGCCGCGTTTGCGCAGGACCTGGGGTCGCTGTTCGCGAACGTCACGCTCGTGACGCTGAGTGAGTTCGGGCGCCGGGTCGAGGAGAACGGCTCCGGTGGCGTCGACCACGGACATGGCAACGTCCTGCTCGCCCTCGGTGGAGGGCTCAACGGCGGGCAGGTGCACGGCACCTGGCCAGGGCTCGCGGACGACAAGCTCGACGACGGCGACCTGGCCGGCACCACGGACTACCGGGACGTGTTGGTCGAGCTGCTCGTCAAGCGCCAGGGTCTGTCGACCTCAGCTGCGGCAGGCGTCTTCCCCGGCCTGAGCCCGACGGCGGTTGGACTGTTTCGATAGCCCGTGCGTGGGGTTGTCCGGAACGGGTAGTCGTCAGAGCAGGCGAAGGGGATACTCCCGCTCGCGAGGGAGGGACCGTGGTGCAGGCAGAGCAACCCGCTGCGCCCGATGAGGTCACCGCCGTCCTGCCTTCGCATCCGTCCTCCGCCTCGACGGCTCGCCGGATTGTGGGCGTGGCCTGCCGTTCGTGGCATCTTGAACAACTCATCGACGACCTGGCACTGGTCGCGACCGAGCTCGTCGCCAACGCCATCCGGCACGCCGGGACGGACATGGTGTTGCGGCTGATACGGATCGAGGACGGTGTGCGGCTGGAGGTGCGTGACGGATCCACCCGACCGTTGCGGCCCCGGCCAGCCACCAGCACCGAGGAAACTGGCCGCGGACTCATCCTCGTCGACGCCCTGTCCCATCGTTATGGCGTGGAAGCCGAGCCGCAGGGGAAACGGGTGTGGGCCGAGCTCGTGCTTGACTGAGACG
>JAYUBO010000072.1:0-2104 GCA_043740815.1 Frankiales bacterium
GCGAGTAGCGCGCAGCTGTAGACCACCACGGGGATCCGGTCCCTGCCGGTGCGCTTCCAGAGATAGGCGTTGAGCCCTCCCCAGGCGGCGAAGTACGGCGCGGCGAGGACGGGGTGCTGGCGGAGCAGCCCGCTGGAGCCGCGTCCACGAAGGGCCACGACCCAGGCGACGTGGCCGACCAAGAAGCTCCCGAGCCCCGCGGTGAACGCCGCGTCTGCGCTGCCGAGCAGCGCCACGTCACCGGCACCGGCACACGCGAGGGCGATCTGGGTGGGGCGGTCCCGTCCCTGCAGCAGGGTCGGCATCAGCAGCGGCTTGGTCAGTCGGCGCTGGCGGTCGCGGCCGGTCGCCGCCAGCAGGGCGTCGGTGGCGGCCAGCGCGGCGTACAGGGCGGTGCGGCGTCGGGTCACGAGCGGGACTGTACGAGGTGGACCACGGGTAGCCGAGCGCCTCACGCCGGCCATCCTGAGCTCCATCGGGCCGAGGTCCGACTGGCCGAAGGTCCGCCAGGAGAGCAAGGCCAGCCCCCTGTGATCGGTCTTGGCCGGGCTCGTGCGGCACGAGGAGCACGGCGCCACCACCGACAGCGCCGTCATCGAAGGCATCGCGCGGACCGGGCACCGACCTGAAGCTGTTCAGCACGGCACTCGGGTTCGGCATCTTGCTGGACGCGACCATCGTGCGGTCGCTGCTGGTGCCTGCGCTCGTATCGCTGTTCGGGGAGTGGAACTGGTGGATGCCGACGTGGCTCGGCAGGGTGCTGCGCGTCAGGGAGCCCGCCTCGCCCGTCGCCGTGGCTGACTGAGCCGCAAAGCCACATAGGGTCACTTTGTGGTGATGCCCCTCCTCGTCCAGGACGACCTCGCGGCGGGCAGGCTGCGCCGGATGAAGCTCACGGCGACGGCCCTGCTCGCCGTCGCCGCGGTGGTCTACGCGGTGTCCCTGTCGTTCCAGGGCACCGTCGTGGGCTTCGTCCGGGCCGGGTCGGAGGCCGCGATGGTCGGCGGTCTGGCGGACTGGTTCGCTGTCACCGCCCTGTTTCGGCGCCCGCTGGGTCTGCCGATCCCGCACACCGGGCTGATCCCGCGCAAGAAGGACGACCTCGCCCTGAAGCTCGGCGAGTTCGTCACCAGCCACTTCCTGACCCGCGAGGTCGTGATGGAACAGGTCCGTCAGGCGGACGTCGTGACCCGCCTCGGACGCTTCCTGGCCGAACCGGAGGTGGCTGACCGGGTCGCCCGGGAAGTCGCGTTCAACGCCAGTGCACTGCTTGGGGCGCTCGACGAGCAGGCCGTGGTCGCCTCAGCACTGGAGCTGCTCAGACGAGATCGTGCCCGTCGTTCCTACGCACCGGTTCTGGGCCGGGTTCTGGAGCGGGCCATCGCCGGGGGCACCCAGCGCCCGCTCGTGGACATCGTCGTCAGTCGCGCCAAGACCTTCTTGCGGTCGCACCGCGAACAGCTGCTGCCGCAGGCTCGCGACTTCGTCGACAACCGTGGCTGGCTGGCGTCGTTCCTGGTGTCGGACAAGCGCATCCGCAACGTGCTCGACGGGGCGGCGGAGACCCTCGAGGAGGTCGAGCGCGACCAGCGGCACCCGTTCCGGGGCTGGCTCGAGGGGCTGCTCCAGTCGGTGGCGTACGAGCTCCAGCACGACCGGCACGCTGCGGCCAAGCTCGACGTGCTCCTGGGTCAGCTGCTGGAGGACCCGCAGGCGCAGGCCGCCCTGTACGACGTCATCACCGACGCGCTCGCCTCCGTCCGCGAGTCCCTGGCGGACCTGGAGGGCGAGCTGCAGCAGCGGATCTCGAAGCTGGTCACCACGATGTCGGCCCGGGCTCTGGACGACCAGGAGTTCCGCGCCCGCATCGAGAAGGGACTGGAGGCCTTCGTGGGTCACGCGGTCGAGAACTACGGCGACGAGCTGACCTCGCTGATCCGCACCCAGGTCGGTCGTTGGGACGCCGCCTCCGCCTCGGAGCGGATCGAGCTGGCCGTCGGTCGCGACCTGCAGTTCATCCGCATCAACGGAACGGCCGTCGGGGCGCTGGCCGGTCTGGCGATCCACACGCTCACGTTGGCCCTTCCGTAGGAGGGTCGGGCCG
>JAYUBO010000073.1:0-3664 GCA_043740815.1 Frankiales bacterium
CGTGGGCGGGGGAAACTACAGCCAAGCCCCGCTGCAAACCGAAGGAGAGATGTGGAACCCGTCCTCCTGGCCCAGGACCTGATCGTCGACTTCGGCACCGTACGAGCGGTGGCGGGGTTCGATATGTCGGTGGCCGCCGGCGCCTCCGTAGCCCTCGTCGGGCGCAACGGTGCCGGCAAGTCGACCACGATGCGGGTCCTCGCGGGGGTCCTGCCCCCTACGTCGGGGCGGGTCACCGTCTCCGGGGTCGACGCCGCCGACGACCCGTCCGGCGTACGCGCGCTGGTCGGCTACTGCCCCGACGTCGGGGGGTTGATCCCCCGCGCCACCCCGTGGGAACACCTGCAGCTCGCAGCCCGGCTCCGCGGGATGCGCGCCTGGGAGGACCGCGCCCGCGACCTGCTCGAGCGCTTCGACCTCGGCGGCGCCGCGGACCGTGTTACGGCCGGCTTCTCGCACGGCATGGGCCGGCGCCTGTCCGTCGTGCTGGCAGCCTTTCACTCCCCCCGTCTGCTGCTGCTCGACGAGCCGTTCGACGGCGTCGATCCACTGGGTGTCGATGCGACCCTCGACGTGGTCCGCCAGGCCCGGGCGGACGGCGCCGCCGTACTGGTGTCGACGCACCTGCTGCACCTGGCTGTCGAGGCGTGCGAGGAGGCGGTCGTGCTCCGCGGGGGACGGGTCGTCGGCGCCGCCCTGGCTTCCGACCTCACCGGCGAGGCAGGCACCAAGCGCTACCGCGCCCTGATCACGTGATGACTTCGGCCTGGGTGCAGGTCCGCGCACTGGTCCTGCTGCGCTGG
This sequence comes from Frankiales bacterium, assembly GCA_043740815.1. GTDB lineage: Bacteria > Actinomycetota > Actinomycetes > Mycobacteriales > SCTD01 > RYN-111. The sequence goes on from JAYUBO010000073.1 coordinate 804, forward strand.
CAGATGGTCCGCCACGACGGCATTCGGGGCGCACTGATCCTCACCGCCTGCGCCGTGGCCTACCTGGTGGTGCTCGTGGCGAACGGTGTCGGCTCTCTCGACCCGGCCGTCCTCAAGGCCGCGCGCGACGTCGCCCCGCAGGCGTTCTTCGGGTTCGGGGTCCTTGCCTTCGTGGCGCCGCTGACCGCGGGCGGGGGCAGCGAGATCTTCCCGCCGGACCAGCTCGTCACCTACCCCATCAAGCCGCGTACGCAGTTTCTCGGTGGCTTGCTGCTCGCCCCCGTCAACCTGGTCTGGGTGCTGCAGTTGCTCGCCCTGGTCGCCGAGACGGCCCTGCTCACCAGCAAGGGGAACGCCGTAGCCGGTGCACTCACCACCGCCCTGTACGCGCTGTCGCTCACGGCCCTGGGGCAGTCGCTGGCGTGGACGGTGGTCGCGTTGCGGCAGAGCCGGCGTGGACGACAGGTGGTGGCGTTCACCGGGGCGGGCCTGCTGCTGGGGGCGCTGCTGGTCGTACGGTCCGGCACCGGTGGTCAGGTGCTGGACGCCAGCCCCAGCCGCTACGTCCCGCTAGGCGTCAGCGCGGGCGCGCACGGCCACTGGCTACGGTGGAGCGTGACGACGTCGGTGCTGGCGCTGCTGGTCGTCGTCGGCCTCGCTGCGGGAGCCTGGACGTGCGCGTGGGCGCTGCGGCGGCCTGGTGATGTGGGGTCCTCCTGGGAGGCCAAGGCCGTCCACCGGCGGCGCGACCACAGCTCTGCCCTTCGGCTGCTCGTCGCCAACGACCGCGGCAGCGTCTGGCGCGCGCCTGCCCTGCGCCGCGGTGGCCTCGTCCTGGCTGTCCTGCCGGGTCTGGCCGCGGCCGGCGCCCAGGTTCCGTGGCAGTCGGTCATCGTCCTGCCCGGTCTGGTCGCAGCCGGGGCCGGTCTGCTGTTCGGGATCAACGCGTTCTGCCTGGACGGGTCCGGGGCGATCTTTTTGGCGTCGCTCCCCCACGACCCGCGTCTGGTCGCCTGGTCGAAGACGCTGGTGCTCACCGAGACGGTGTTCGCCTCGGTCGTGATCTCCGCGCTCAGTGGTGGGGTACGCAGCCCCGGCAGCCCCACCACCGCGCAGGTCGTCGCCATCATCGCCAGCGGACTCGCCTGTACCGCCGTCATCGTGTCCAGTGGCATGGCAGCGTCGGTTCGCCGACCGCACCGGGCCGACCTGAAGGGACCCCGCGACGCGGTGGCGCCACCCGGAGCCCTCACGATGGCGTCGGTACGGCTCGTGCTGCCCGCGGGCCTGGTCGCGGTGATCATGGGCAGCTCGTCGGACGCCGGGATCTGGTGGCTGCCGCTGACCCTCGCCGTACCGGTCCTGGCCGTGTGTGCCTGGTCACTGTCCCGGTCGGTCGCGTGCTGGGCCGACCCTCTCGAGCGGGCGCGGATTGTGCAGGTCGTCTCCGCCGGCTGACCCGCTGGGGCGTCAGCCTTCCAGAAAGGTCCGAAGCCGGGCGGCCAGCAGGTCCCAGCGCCACTCATGCTCGACCCACTCCCGGCCGGCAGCACCCATCGCCTGCGCACGGGCCGGGTCGCAGAGCAGGTCCCTAACGGCGACGGCGACCGACGTCACCGACGTACCGTCGACGACGTGGCCGGTGACGCCGTCGAGCACCGCGTCGGGTGACCCGCCGGAGCTACCAGCGACGACGGGCAGGCCGGTGGCGGAGGCCTCCAGAAACACGATGCCCAGTCCCTCGACCTCGAGGCCGGCGAACCGGGACCGGCAGGGCATCGCGAATACATCCCCGGCGTCGTAGTGGCCGGGGAGCTCCTGCCACGGCACGGACCCGGTCAGGACGACGTCGTCCGCGACCCCGCAGGACGCGGCCAGCGCCCGCAGCCGGGGCGCGTCGCGTCCACCGCCGACGACCAGCAGTGCCGCGTCGGGCACCCGTTGGCGGATCAGGGGGAGCGCCCGGATGAGGACGTCCTGACCCTTGCGCGGGACCAGCCGGGAGACGCACACGACCACTGGGCGGCCGAGCAGGCCATGGCGACGTCGTACCTGTTCACCTCCTGCACCTGGTCGGAACACCTGGGTGTCGACGCCGCTGGGCAGCTGCTCGAGGCGGGCCCCCGGCAGGGCGGGCGCCAGCCGGGACCGGGTGTACTCACCGAGGTAGGTGACGACGTCGACCTCCCGCCCGATCCGCGTCAGGACCTGGCGCGAGCCGGGCAGCATTGCCCAGCCGACCTCGTGCCCATGGGTCGAGGCGACCGCCCGGTCCAGGCCGAGCCGACGGGCCAGCAGCCCCAGCGGAGCCGCCGCTCCGAACCACACCCGGTCGCATCCCTCCGCCCGGGCCACCGCACGGGTGCGGCGCAGCGCGTCGGGCGTGGGCAGCAGCACCGACGTCGGATGCCGGACGACCGGGAAGGCCTGCTCGGCGTCAAAGGCCGCCGCGCCCTTCCAGGACGAGGCGTAGACGACGACCTCCCCGACGGGCTGTCGGGAGGCAAGGGCGTGCACATAGGCCTGGATGCCACCCGCCCTCGGTGGGAAGTCGTTGGTGACCACCAGAGTCCTCACGAGTGCAGCCGCTGCCACTCACGGGCCATCGCGATCCGCTCCGGTCCGCTGGGGTGGGTGTAAAACAGCAGGTAGACCAGCCGGCCGGGTTCGAGATCGGACAGGTTGACCGTCGACAGCCGCTGCTCGCTGGTGATGAACGTCGGGACGTCACGGGTGAGGTCGAGCGCGTGCACGTCGGCGCGGGCCTCGATGTGCCTGCTCATCAGGTTGGTCAGCGGCGACAGCAGCAGTGGCGTGAGAACGGCCAGGAACAGCACCAGTGGCAGTACCCGTGGGTCGCC
>JAYUBO010000074.1:0-6472 GCA_043740815.1 Frankiales bacterium
TGCCCTCGACGGCGACGAGTGCCCGCACGCCGTCCCACTTCACCTCGTACGCCCAGCCCCTGCCCTCGGGGAGCGGCGCCGACGAGGCGAGCATCGGCGACAGTCCGACGGGGAGCGCGGGCGACGTCACGAGAGCAGTCTTGCCCAGGTCCGGGCGGTCCGGACGCGGGACGTGGTGTGGGCCTGCCCCGGTCGGCTCGCGTCGGCTCCCCGCATCCGGGACGCGGGCGGCGCAGGCGAGATAACGTGCGCCCATGAGGTCCATCTGGAAGGGCGCGATCAGCTTCGGGCTCGTCACGATCCCGGTGAAGCTCTACAGCGCGACCGAGGAGAAGGACGTCTCCTTCCACCAGGTGCGCCGGTCCGATGGCAGCCGCATCAAGTACAAGCGGGTGGCTGCCGCTGACGGCGAGGAGGTCGCGTACGGCGACATCGCCAAGGGCTACGAGCTCCCCAGCGGGGAGACCGTGATCTTGACCGACGACGACTTCAGGGACCTGCCCCTCACCACGAGCAAGGCGATCGACGTCTTGCAGTTTGTGCCGCTGGACGAGGTCGACCCGATCTACTTCGCCAAGAGCTACTACCTCGAGCCGGAGAAGGCAGGTAGCAAGCCCTACGTCCTGCTCCGAGAGGCGCTCGAGCAGTCCGGCAAGGTCGCGATCGTCAAGGTCGCCTTGCGGACCCGAGAGGCGCTCGCGACCCTGCGCGTCCGCGACAACGTCTTCGTGCTCGAGACGATGCTCTGGCCCGACGAGGTCCGCACCCCCGATTTCGGCTTCCTCGACGAGGACATCGAGGTCCGTCCGCAGGAGCTCGCGATGGCGAGCAGCCTGATCGAGACGCTCTCCGGGCAGTTCGACCCGACGCAGTACTCCGACTCCTACCGCGAGGCGCTGCAGGCGGTGATCGACGCCAAGGTGGAGGGCCGCGAGGTCATCGCGCCAGCTGGCAGCCAGCCTTCGACCGGGACCGTCCTGGACCTGATGGCGGCGTTGCGTGCGAGCGTCGAGGCCGCCAAGCAGAGCCAGGCACCGGCTTCGGCCGCGAAAACGCCCGGCGTCGCGTCGAAGGCGGCAAGCACGAGGCGGGGGAAGTCACCGGACGAGGGGCCGGCCGGGAAAGCGGGGGTCAAGAAGGCGCCGGCCATCACGACGCCGAGCAAAAAAGCCCCGGCCAGGACGAAAGCCTCGGCAGGCAAAGTGCCGACCAAGACCCCCGCGAAAGCCTCGAAAGCCCGCCAAACGGCCTAATGCTCGCGGGTATCTCCTGCGGTTGGGCCATTCGGAGCAGCCGGAGAGGTCCTGACTCCTATCGTTCGGGCCTCTGCCAGCCACGAAGACGTGTCGATTCTGGACGTACCGGCCCGCCTCCGACGGGCCTCGCCCTTGGAGATTCCCGTGACCGCGATGGACAACCGCGACCTCGTGGCCGCGTTGCGTGCCATCCCCGGCATCACGGACGCCGACGTCACCCCTGACGAGGACGGTGGACTCGGGACGCTCCGGCTCGACCTCGAGCCCGGGGTCGACGAGGCCGCGGTGGCGAGCAGCGTCGGCCGGCTGCTGCGCGAGCAGTTCGGTCTGGGCGTGGACGTGGACCGCGTCCAGGTGGTCGAGGACGCCGTGCTGGCCCGGGGGATCGTCACCGAGGACACGCAGGTGACCGCCCCCGTGGCGTCGGACCAGGACGCGACGCACGGCTCTGGCCCCTCCCGCCTCTCAGCTGCTGCTCACCTGTCCGTGCCCGCGCAGCGGGCCGCCGCCCGCCCCGCGATTTCGCGCATGCACCTGGTCTCGTCCGGGCTGGATGTCACAGCGACCGTCACGCTGTCCTCCGGCGAGCAGACCGCCGTCGGGGAGGCACGCGGCGCCGCCTCGCAGACCGGGGTCCACCGGGCCGTTGCCGCAGCGACGTTGCGGGCAGTCGAGCAGCTGGTCGGCGGGAAGATGCGCTGCGAGCTCGACCACCTCGAGGTGACTCCGATGGGCAATGAGCGGACCGTACTGGTGTCGCTGACGCTGCTCACCGAGAAGGGCACAGAGCGGCTCACCGGAGCGGCGGGGGTGCGCGAGGACGTCCGCCAGGCCGTGATCCGGGCCACCCTCGATGCGCTCAACCGCCGGCTGGAGATGATGTTGACCGGCGTCTGACGTGCCCACCGGGCTACGGTCAGCAGATGAGCGGTGATCATACGCGAGGACTGGTGTGCCTCCAGGGCGGAGGTGAGTTCTCACCCGGCTGCCGGGCCATGGACAGGCAGGTGCTCGACCTGGCCCCCGGGCCGGTGGTCGTGACCGCCCTCGCTGGGGCGGTCGGGCGCGACTACCGCACCGCCACGAACAACGGTGTCCTGCACCTGCGGGCGCTCGGCGCCAAAGAGGTGCTCGCAGCGCCGGACGTGCGGGAAGATCCGGAGGGGGCGCTTGCCGCGCTTCGAGGGGCCCGCCTGGTCGTACTCCCCGGCGGGTCGCCGTCGCGACTGCTGAGCGCGCTCACCTCCACGCCTGTTGGCCAGCTGCTCGTTGACCTCGTCGCGGCCGGCGGCGCCGTGATGGGAGCCAGCGCCGGTGCCATGGTCCTGTGCGGGTGGACGGTGCTCCCCGACCAGCGCGGACCGTCAGGGATGGCCGTGGCGAAGGGCCTCGGGATCGTCCCCGACGCGCTCGTGCTTCCGCACTGGAGCGGCGGGTCGAGTCGCGCCGACTGGCAGCGGGCCATCGAGGCCGGTACGCCGGAGGGGACGACCGTGCTGGGTCTGCCGGAGGAGTCCGGGGTGCTGTTGCAGGACGGGGTCCTCACCTCGGTCGGGCAGCGCGCGAGCACGCTGGTCAGCGAGGCGCGGGACCTGCCACTTGCTGCCAGCTGGAGGCTTTCGTGAGCCGTACGCAGGTGCGGCTGTCAGGCGTTGACCTGCCGACCTGGGAGGGCACGCTCCCGCCCTGGCCGGGCCGGCTCGAGCACGGACTGTTCGTTCGCCGGACCCCGGCAACAGGCGCCGAGCCGGCGCTGTTCGTCCACGGGCTCGGAGGGGCGTCCACGAACTGGACGGATCTGATGGGTCTGCTCGCGGGCCGGCTGGATGCCGTGGCCCTCGACCTTCCCGGCTTCGGCCGCTCCGAGCCACCGGTGGCCGCGACGTACACGCTGCGCACGCATGTACGAGCCGTCGTGACCATGCTGGAACGTCAGGAACGCGGACCGGTGCACCTGTTCGGCAACAGCCTCGGGGGCGCGGTCGCGACGCGGGTCGCGGCCCGCCGCCCGGACCTGGTGCGCACCTTGACGCTGGTCTCGCCCGCGCTGCCCTCCTTGCGCCCGCGTCGCGGTGTGGACCCTCGGATGCCACTGCTGCTGATCCCCGGCATCTCCACGCTGCTCAGCCGCCGGCTGGCCGAGATCAGTCCCGAGCAGCGGGCCCGCGCCACGATCAAGCTCTGCTACGGGGACCCGTCCGTCGTGCCTGCGCAGCGCATGCAGGAGGCCGTGGACGAGGTGGTCCGCCGTTCCTCTCTGCCGCACGGGGAAGTCGCGTTCACCGGGTCGCTGCGCGGGCTGATCGGCGCGTGGCTCGAGCCCGGGCAGCGCAACCTGTGGCGCCAGGCCACCACGGTGCGGGTCCCCACGCTGCTCGTCTGGGGTACAGAGGACCGGCTGGTGGACGTCTCGCTGGCCCCGAAGGCGCTCGCGGCGTTCCGCAACTCGCGCCTGATGGTCCTGCCCGGAGTCGGGCATGTCGCCCAGCTCGAACGGCCCGAGACGGTGGCGCGCGCCTTTCTGGCGCTCTGCGAGGACGCCGACGCTCAGCGGGTCTGACCCCGTGGTGAGACCGCTGCGGGTGGCCGGATGCGATGCTCGCCGCGTTACCGTAGGGAACGGTGAGCAGGAGGAGGGAACCCCGCGGTGACCGACAGCCCAGGCGGACCGCCACCAGGCATGCCCTCGGCCGGACCTGTGAACGACCGGATGCAGGCCCTGCTCTCCCGGGCCGTGGCGGAGCAGGTCACCGAGCAGCGTGCCTTCTCCTCGGTACTGCGCGAGCTCAGGACTCAGGTCGCTGCCCTGTCGGAGGGGATCCGGCTGGCCGCCTCCGATGCTTCTGTCGAGCGACTCGGAGGCGTCGTCAGCACGGTCGTCGCCGACCTGCGGACGTCGACCTCGTTGCTCGGCCAGCGGATCGACGCCGTCGCGACCGAGGCTGCAGCGCCGACGGAGCGGGCCGCCGTGCGGCTGACCGCTCTTCAGGCGGACATCGCCGCCCAGGCAGACTCGGTCCAGCGGATGGAGGGTGCGCTGGACGTCCTCGCCGGATTTCCCGGTGCCCTGGCGTCGCTGCAGCGCGACGTTGCTGGCCTCCGCGACCGCCTGCAACCCCTCGCGGAGGTGCGCTCCGCCCTCGGTGATCTTGGCGCCAGTACGCAGGGCACCCTGGACACCCTGGGCTCTTCGCTGGCTGCGCTGGGTGCAAAGGTCGACGTCCTGGGCGAGGGCAACGCTCCCGAGCGCGTGCGCGATGCGATCGTTGAGGCCCTCACGGGTCGCCTCGACCGGCTGGACGAGGCCGCCGACCGCCCGGTCGTCGGGCCGGAGGTCCTGCGTAGCGGCCTCGGGGACCTGCGCGCGTCCCTCGACGATGCCATGGGCAACCGGCTGGAGCAGCTCGGTGCGGCACTCGGGGCCGTGGAGGACCGCCTGGGACAGGTAGCAGAGCGGGTCGCCCGCGTGGGCGACGCTGCCGGCGGCATCCCTGCGCTCGCGAGCGACCTGACCCGACTAACGGCTCGGGTCGAGGAGCTGCAAGGCCTGCACGACAAGGTCACGCTCGTCGGCCAGGGCGTCAACGCCCTTCGGGACGACAGCACGGGTACGACGCTGTCCCTCGGCATCGCCTCGCTGCGCGACGACCTCGTGTCGCTAGGGGAGCGGGTGGCGAAGGCTGCGCCGCCTCCGGCGGAGGACGTGGCTGGCATGGTCAGCCGCTCTGTCGCTGACCGTCTGGTCGAGACGCTCGCGCCGCGCATCGCCGACGTCGTGCTGACGCGCGTCAGCGCAGCCCTGGTGGCGCAGCTCGGGGAGGCCCTGTCTCCGAGGGTGAAGGCGGACACCGAGGCCGTCGTACGGACCGTCACGGCAGACAGCGAGCGGCGCGTCTTCGCGCACGTCGACGAAGCCGTACTCGCGCTGGCTGAGGCGCTTCTGCGGCGTCGTCGCGGTGGACGTGCCAGTGGCCTCGCCCTCGGTGGCCCTGCTGAGCAGGCCCGAGCGTCCGGCGCTCCCGGGTCTGCCGTCTCGGTCGCGGGCACCGGAGCCGGCGCAGATACGGCATTGCCGGACCCGGGCCTGGAGGCAGCTCAGGTCGAGGGGGACGACGTCGGCCACCCCCTGCCTGTGGTTGAGCCCCCGGTCGTCCCTATGGCCGATGTGGTGGCAGCCGAGCGCGAGCCTGTCGAGCCTGTCGGTGTCGAGGTCGCCGGCGTGTCCCAGCCGCCGGTCGGGTCGCCGCCGAGTCGACCGTCGGTCACGACGGGCCTCGCGCCCACCTTCGAGCGGGCGATCGTCCCGGTCTCGCCGGTGTCCGACCTCCCCCATGCCTCCACCGTCCCCGCGTCGGTGTCCGCGCTGCCGGTGTCACCCGCAGCCCCTGAAGCGTCCGCCGCTTCGACGACGTCGTACGACCCGGAAGCGCCCGCCGAGCCACCTGCGCAAAAAAACGTTGACGTCAACGCGGAAACCGAACCGGGACTCGCGTCACAGTCACCGTTGCCGTCCATTTCGGTGACCAAGCCGGCGGTCGAGACGCACGCGGCGACGCTGTCAGGGCCAGCGGTGACGGAGGCTGCGCCTCCCGAGCCGCCCGCTGTCGATCTGGCTGACACGGGTCCGGATCTGGCCAAGTCACCGCTGCGTTCGCTACCAGAGAACCGTTCCGAGCCAGTAGACGCCGACGTCCCCGAGGCAGCTCCGGCGAGCGCACCCCTGTCGTCGGCAGATGGTTCGGGCAGTAGTCGGGTCGCCACTGGCCCTCCGAACCCTGAGACGCAGCCCAGCAGCGACCCACCCGGGTCGTCGCCGACCTCGAGCCCGTCTGGGTCCGCACCTCACGAGCCTCCGGTCCCAGCGCGACCGCTGACGGCGGCCCAGGCCAGGTCGGCTGCTACGTCCGTGCCGCCGCCGGCCCCGAAACCGCCGGCACCCACACCGCTGGCCTCGAAACCGCCCGCCACCGGTCCCGAGGCAGCCGATGCATCGTCGGCTGAGCTGGACCGGTCTACGGTGCCACGGCCTGAGCCGGCCCGCGCGGAGGTACGGTCGGCAGTTTCCTCAGAGCAGGGGTCGACCCCGCCACAGTTGCCGTCCGCCCCAGCCCGACCAGCCAAGCGCAAGCCATGGTGGCGTCCCGGCGGCTGAGGGGTTGACCACTCGCAGGCGACTGTCTGTCCAAGCCGGTAGTTGTGGTCAGGTACGGCGAAGA
>JAYUBO010000075.1:0-2880 GCA_043740815.1 Frankiales bacterium
TGACGGGCTTCCGCTACCAGCCGGCTGCGGGCCTGGTCCCACTACGGGAGTTCTACGGTGCCCTCGCAGACCAGAACTTCTGGTCCACCCAGTACGTCCGGCACCACTCCGTTCCCCTGTACACACCCGAGCCCGACGTCATCCACGAGGTGGTCGGTCATGGCAACACCCTCGCCGACGACCGCTACGCCGCGCTCTACCGCAGCGCCGGTGAGGCGGCCCGGCGGCTCGAGACCGAGCCGGCCCTGCAGTTCGTCAGCAAGGTCTTCTGGTTCACCCTTGAGTTCGGTGTCCTCCAGGAGCATGAGGGCCTGAAGGCCTACGGCGCCGGCATCTTGTCCAGCCCAGGAGAGATCGAACAGTTCCGCAGCATGGAAATCCGTCCGCTCGACCTTCGCGCCATGGGCACCACGGCCTACGACATCACGGTCTACCAGGGCCTGCTCTACGCCGCGGAGTCCTTCGCACAGGTGGAGGACGTCGTCGGCGTCTTCTGGGACGGCTGCGACGACGACTCGATCGCCGCCCTGCGTGGCGTGCCCGCGTGAGGGACCTCCCGCTCACCGCGGAGGACCTCGCGAGCGCCCTGGAAGCCCTTCCCACCTGGTACGTCGAGGACAGCAAGCTGACAACCCGGCGCGAGCTGGCGTCCTTCCTCGGTGCCGTCACCTTCGTCGGTCAGGTTGCAGAGATCGCCGAGCGGCTCGATCACCACCCCGACATCGACATCCGTTGGCGCACCGTGGTCCTGGCGGTCAACACCCATGACTCTGGCGGGGCGATCACGTCTCGGGACATCACGCTGGCCCAGCAGGTCGACGCTCTGGCCTAGGGGCCAGGTCAATCGGGGTCGATTAGCCCATCACGGTGCCCGTGGACTCGGTGTTACGGGGCCGCAGGCGGCTGAAGGCGGCAAGCTCGATCTGGATCCCCGTGTGCTTGCCCACCACGCAGGTGTCCCCGCGGACGAGGGCGGCCAGAAAGAGCCCGGCCAGCGGGGCGTTCTTGAACTGGTTGCCGCTGGTGCCGATGGCGACGAAGTAGCCAGGCCGCTCGGTGCGGTCGTAGATCGGCGTCCAGTCCTCTGTCACGTCGTAGACGCCGGCCAGCCCGGTCGGTGAGGTCGGCACGCCCAGGGAGGGGAAACGGCGTGCGACACGGGTCGTCTGTGTGTCCCACAGCACGGTCGAGGGGAAGGGCGAGCTGTCGTCCGCGTCATCGAGCCATCTGAGATCGTCGCACTCCGGCTCGGTACCTCCGATCAGCAGCCCGCCCGGGGTCGGCCGGCAGTAGGTGCCGAGGTCGAGGTCGCAGACGATCGCCCCGACGGAGGTCGTAGGCAACTGGTGCACCTCCTGCCGCAGCGGACGAACGGACACCGACCACCCCACGCCGACGCCGGCCATGGCGTTGAGGCGCCCCGACCAGGGGCCGGCGGCGTTGACGACCACCGGCGCACGTACGGCGGGACGGCCTTCTAGAACGACCCCGTCCTCGACCCCGACCACCGTGGCTCCGAAAGTAAAGCGGACACCGAGCAGGCGAGCCGCCGAGCACAGGTTGGCGGCGGCCAGCGAGGGGTCGTCGACGTAGCCCGCGTCGGGAGTCCACAGCGCGCCGAGCTGGCCCACGGCCGCGCCGAAGTGTGGGTCGTCGAGCCGCCGCGGCGGCCAGCACCGGTCAGCGGCGATGCCCGGGAGCCGGGCTTGAAGGACCTCGGGATCCCAGTGTTCCCACGGGATCTGGGCCCGGTCAAAGAGCGCGGTTTGGCGTGCGACGGGCGCGAGGTCCACGTCGAGCATGGCCAGACCGGTGGGGTGCAGGCGCGCCAGCGGGCCCTCGACGGGGCCGAGGAAGGCCGCCCACGATGCCCAGCAGTGCCGGCTCTCCCAGGAGGTCGCGACGCCCTCCCAGGTGGAGTAGTTGAAGCGCACGATCGCGCTGGAGGCGCTGGTCGAGCCCTGACCCGGCCCGGGAGCGCGGTCGACCACGATGACGTCGAGGCCGTCACGGGCGAGGGCCAACGCGACCGAGCAGCCGATGATGCCAGCTCCGACGACGACCGCGTCCGCTTTCATGGCCAGGGCAGCGGCGCGAGCTGGCGCTGACCTGCGGCCACCTTTAGGACGTGCCTGGGGGCAAGGGATGGCGCGGCGTCGGGGGACCTCACCCGTCGATCGTCGCCTATCGGGCGGCAGAGGCGTCACCGGGGAGCCGATGGCCGCCCGGGGGGTCTCGACCTGTGACGGGCTGGGTCCTACAGTCGGCGGGTCACATGCAGGAACCCGGTGCGATCCCGGGACGGTCCCGCCACTGTAAGAGTCCGCGCGGTGCGAATCGCAGGGCTCGAGTCAGGCACTGCAGCATCTCTCGAGCGGGGCGTGGAAACCCCGGAGGAGGCAACAGCAACATGAACAGTGCCCGTAGCAGAGCAGACGTACTTGCCGCGCCCGTCGCCCAGCAGGCCGTCGCGACCCTGGTGGCGATCGGCGCCGTCCTGCTGGCCATCGTGGTGCTCTATGCCGTCTTCCTGGACCAGGGACAGCTCCTGTCACCGGTGCTCGGCAAGGTCGCGTCCACCGCCAACTACCTGCACGAGCTCGCCCACGACGGGCGCCACCTGCTCGGCGCCCCCTGCCACTGACACTCGGGTGCTGACGTTCCTCAAGCGGGGCGTCCTTGCCGGGGTCGTCGGTGGCCTGCTCGCCGGGGCCTTCGGCTTCCTGCTGGCCGAGCCCGTCATGGACAGGGCCGTCGACCTCGAGACGGCACGCCAGGCTGCGGCCGGCGAGCACGTCTCGCAGACCTTCTCCCGCCACACCCAGCACCTGGGTTTCCTGCTCGCCACCCTTGCCGTGGGAATCGCACTCGGTGTCCTGT
>JAYUBO010000076.1:0-5328 GCA_043740815.1 Frankiales bacterium
GTGCTCAAAAGCGTCGTGAGCATCTCGGTCGAGTCAGGCACCAGCGGGGGGACCGGTTCGGGCGTGGTGCTGCTGTCCGAGGGCTACGTGCTCACCAACAACCACGTCGTCGCCGACGCGGCCACCGGTGGTGGGAAGATCACGGTGTCGTTCAACGGCACCGGCCAGCAGGACCTGCCCGCGTCGATCGTCGGCCGCGACCCCGAGACTGACCTCGCCGTCATCAAGGTCCGGGGTGGGCACGCCCTCACCCCGGCCACCCTCGGATCGTCGAGCAACCTGGTCGTGGGTGACCCCGTCATCGCCATCGGGTCACCACTCGGCCTCGCCGGCACCGTCACGTCCGGCATCATCAGCGCCCTCAACCGCACCGTGCGGGTGCCGAGCGAGAAGGCCTCGACGCCGGCAACTCCGTTGTTCAACGCCATCCAGACCGATGCGGCCATCAACCCCGGTAACTCAGGGGGGCCCCTGGTGGACAGCGCCGGACGCGTGATCGGGATCAACTCCGCCATCGCGACGCTGGGGAGCTCCGGGGTCGACACGCAGACCGGCAGCATCGGAGTCGGCTTTGCGATCCCCGTCGACGAGGCTCGCTCGATCGCCGAGCAGCTGATTCGTACCGGTCGGGCCACCCACCCAGCGATTGGCGTGTCCGCGGCGACCGTAGGCGCTGACGGCGGCGCCACCCGAGGAGCCAGGCTGTCCAGCGTCCTGCCGGGCGGGTCGGCGCAGAAAGCGGGTCTGCAGTCCGGAGACGTCATCACCAAGCTCAACGGCACCGCGGTAGAGAGCGTCGACCAGTTGATCGTGACCCTGCGGACCTTCCAGGTCGGCGAGAGCATCACCGTGTCCTACCTGCGCAGCGGGTCTGTGATGACCGCCAAGCTCGTCCTGCAGGATAAGAAGAGCTGACGCTGCGCCGTAGGCTGCAACGACTTAAGACAGGAGACGGACGGTGTTCGGAGGGCTGGGTTGGCCGGAGGTGGCCGTGCTGTTGCTGCTTGGGCTGTTCGTCTTCGGACCGGAGCGGCTTCCGACGATGGCGCAGGAGGCCGGGCGCACGCTGCGCAAGCTGCGGGTCTACCTCAAGAGCATGAGCGCAGACCTCAAAGCCGAGCTCGGACCTGAGGTGGGCAGCCTGGACCTCCGGTCGCTGGACCCGAAGGAGTTCGTCCGCAAGCACCTGTTCGAGGACGAGGAGGAGCCGTTCCTCATGGCCGAGCCCGTGGCTGCTCGGGCCCGTCTGCTTCCGGGTGACGTCCCACCATGGGACCCCGACACCACCTGAGCCGATTGTTGCGCTCGGAGCGACCCTGGCCTTCGGCTGCGAGGTCACGAGAAGTTGCGAGGAGGACCTGCGTTCACCCGGCGTCCATCGTCCCGCAAGCGTCCTGGCCTTTCCTTGGCAGGACGTACGCGCAATAGTGCGCCGTATGAGCGCTGAGGGAACGTTGCCGGTCCTGTCCGCCCCCACCCGTCGGACGCTGCTGAAGGGCGCCGCGCTCGGGGCGGCCTTCGCCGCCGCACCGGTTAGGCTTTTCGACGCGGTCGCGGCGGAGGCGCCGTCGCGCAATGGCATCTTCGGCTACGGCGTAGCCAGCGGCGACCCGCTGGCCGACGCCGTGGTGCTCTGGACGAGGGCCACGCCGCCCAGCCAGGACGGTGGACCGGTCGCGACGCCGGGCAGCGGCCTCGGGAAGCCCCTGACGGTTCATTGGGAGCTCGCTGCAGACGAGGACTTCCAGCAGGTGGTCGAGCACGGTCACGTCCGTACCAGCTCGGCGAGCGACCACACGGTGAAGGTGGACGTGCAGGGGCTGCAGCCGTACACGCGGTACTGGTACCGCTTCCGGGCCGAGGGACAGACCAGCCCGGTCGGTCGCACCCAGACCGCGCCGGACGTCGCCGGCGAGGTGCGAGCGCTCAGGCTCGCCCTGGTGTCCTGCAGCAACTACACAGGTGGCTACTTCGGTGCCTACCGCGCGATCGGCCAGCGCGACGACCTCGACTTCGTTCTGCACGTGGGCGACTACATCTATGAGTACCCCAACGCCAAGGGCGGTCCGGATGGCCGGTATGGGCCGGACACCCTGATCGGCACCCGGGACGCTCAGCCCGCGACGGAGCCGATCGATTTGGCGGGGTACCGGCTCCGGCACGCTCTGCACAAGGCCGACCCGGACGCCGCGGCGGCTCACCGGCAGCATCCGTGGATCACGATCTTCGACGATCACGAGGTCGCCAACAACACCTGGGCGACCGATGCCGAGAACCACACGCCCGGAGTCGAGGGGGACTTCCTCGAGCGTCGGCGACAGGCCTACCAGGCCTACCTGGAATGGATGCCGTTCCGGCTGCCGACGCAGGATGTGCCGCACCAGGGCACCCGCTTCTTCCGCCGCTTCACGTTCGGCGCCCTCGGTGACCTGTCGATCCTGGAGACGCGTCAGAACCGCAGCCGCCAGGTCGAGTTCGGCCACTCGAAAGGCGGCGGCTTCATCCCTGACATCGCGCCGCTCGCTCCAGAGCTGACCGACCCCACCCGGCACCTCCCCGAGCCCGAGCAGCTCAGCTGGCTCGAGGACGGACTGTCGGCAGACGCGCCCTGGCACCTGGTTGGAAACCAGGTCGTGTTCACGCCGGTGCGGTTCCCTGGCGCGCTGTTCGGCTCGCCCGTGCCGATCCTGAACTCCGACCAGTGGGACGGCTACCAGGCCGACCAGGCGCACCTCGTCGCGCACCTCGGCGCCCGGCCCCCGGCGGCGGGCACCGCGGTGTTCCTGACGGGCGACATCCACTCCTCGTGGGCGACCGAGGTGCCGCGCGACCGGACGAGCTATGCCTCGGACGGCGCGAGCGTCGGGGTTGAGTTCGTCTGTCCGTCGGTCACCAGCGACGGCTTCTACGAGATCGCGGCGGGGGGCACCCCGACCACGGCGAACACGGCGGCCGCCGCCGGGGGCGCCCGGTTCGCCACCGGCGCGGTGAAGGCGACCAACCCGTGGGTGAAGTACCTCGACGGAGTGGGTCACGGCTTCACCCTCGTCGACGTCAGCCCGACCAGGGTGCAGGCAGACTTCTACCTGACGCCGGCTCCGACCGCCGAACGTCCCGACCCGCGTACCGACCCCACCGTGGTGCCGACCCTCGCGAGTAGCTTCCAGACCCTGGCCGGCACCGCCAAGGTGCTGCCGGCGTCCGGTCCTCTCGGCGCCCGCGCTGACCATGCCGGGACCGTGGCAAGTCTGCGTTCGTAGGCTTGCCCGGTCGGGTTACTTCTTCGCCGGGCTGAGCCCCAGTGACATGCCGGCCAGCCCACGGGGCTTGCCGGAAAGCTTGCCGACGATGCTCAAGAGCTCCTTGCCTGCGGGCGAGTCTGGTTCGTCGAGGACGAGGGGACGTCCACTGTCGCCACCCTCGCGCAGGCGCTTGTCGATCGGCACCTGCCCGAGCAGCGGGACCTCGGCACCGAGCAACCTCGACAGGCTCTTCGCGACCGCCTCGCCGCCACCGGAACCGAACACGTCGATCGACTCGCCACAGTGCGGGCAAGGCAGGTAGCTCATGTTCTCGACCACCCCTGCGATCCGCTGATGGGTCTGCAGAGCGATCGAGCCGGCCCGTTCAGCGACCTCCTGAGCGGCCAGCTGCGGCGTCGTGACGACTAGGATCTCAGCGGTCGGCACGAGCTGGGCCACCGAGATCGCGATGTCGCCCGTACCGGGGGGGAGGTCCATCAGCAGGTAGTCCAGGTCGCCCCAGTAGACATCAGCGAGGAACTGCTGCAGGGCCCGGTGGAGCATCGGCCCGCGCCACACGACGGGGGTGTTGTCCTTGGTGAACATCCCGATGCTGATGACCTTCACCCCGTGCGCGCTGGGCGGCAGGATCATCTGCTCGACCTGCGTCGGGCGATGCTCGACGCCCATCATGCGGGGCACGGAGAACCCGTAGATGTCGGCGTCGACAACCCCGACCCGCAGGCCCTTGGCCGCCATCGCCACGGCGAGGTTGACGGTCACGCTGGACTTGCCGACGCCGCCCTTGCCCGAGGCGACCGCGAAGACCCGGGTCAGTGAGCCGGGTAGCGCGAAGGGGATGTCGCGCTGCGGGTTGTCGCCGCGCAGCAGCGTCTGGAGTGCCTGTCGCTGCTCGGTGCTCATCACGTCGAGCTCGACGACGACGCTCGTCACGCCGTCGAGCTTCGACACTGCCTCGGTCACGCGGGAGGTCAGCGTGTCCTTCATCGGGCAGCCGCTGATGGTGAGGTAGATCGCGATCCGAGCGGTGCCGTCGGCGTCGACCGTGGCGGACTTCACCATCCCGATCTCGGTGATCGGCCGGCGGATCTCCGGGTCCTCGACGGTGGCGAGGGCGGCGGTGAGCGCGTCGGCGGTGACAGGTGAAGTGGCAGCCATGATGGTCTGATCCTACGTGCCGGTGGCTAGTCCCAGCGTCTGGACCACGTCCGCCCAGGCCCCGTCGGGCAGCACCGGGCGAGCGCGCAGGAACAGCGTGGCGAGCGAGGCGCCGTACTGCTGACGCAGCTGCTCCGACTGCTCGATGACGTCGAGCTCGTTGGCGACGGTGAGGGTCACGAGGGGGGCGACGTCGGCGGGGTCCAGGGTGATGCTGCGGCCGGTGAAGCGGTCGGTCCAGACGACCAATGCCTGGTCGAGCTGGCGGTAGAACGGACGACGGTCCGTCGCGCCGTACCGGTAGGCGAGGTCCTCCGCATCGGCGCCGATCGCCGCGACGAGCAGCGCCCGCTCGTCGGTGTCGAGCAGCGCCGTGTCGAAGCCGTCGGTGCTGTAGGCCGCATGCGTGAGGCCGGCCAGCTGCAGCTGCTCGTCCATGCCGTAGGTCGCGAGCCGGTCGGCGACCCGGACGAGGTGCGCCAACAACGTGCCGCCGGGATGCACGATGCGGTCGGCTCCGCGCTCGGTCAGCAGGGCGAGCGGGGCACCGCGTGGGTCGGGAGCGGTCAGGACAGCGCTGCGATCGCGTCGGCGGTGGCGAGCACCCGCAGGGCAAGGTCGCGGTGGAGGTTCTCCACCATCCGGCCATCGACCGTCACGACACCGCGACCCTCGCGTTCTGCTTCGGCGAACGCCTCGACGACCCGCTGCGCGTCCCGGACGTCGGCCGCGCTGGGGGCCCACGTCTGGTTGGTCGGGTCGATCTGGCTGGGGTGGATCAGCGTCTTGCCGTCGAAGCCCATCTGCTGACCCTGCACGCACTCTGCCCGAAAGCCTTCGGGGTCCTTCACATCGTTGTAGACACCGTCCAGGATCAGCTTGCCGGCGTCGCGGGCACCCAGCAGTG
>JAYUBO010000077.1:0-15146 GCA_043740815.1 Frankiales bacterium
GGCAGGGCGAACGAGCCTCACAGTCCGTTGCTCGCAGCCTCACGAAAGGACCGGACGGTGCGTTCGAGCGAGATCAACTCGGTGTAGGCGCGGTGGTAGAGCTCAGCGTCGTCGACCGGGTTGATGCGCTGCACTTTCCCCTTCAACTCGACGACCCGCCGGGTCGCGGCGTGCATCTGCAGCTGGGTCAGGGTTTCCGGACCGTAGCGCTCGGGCTCCCAGTCGCTGAGCAGCGCCTCGACCGCCAGCCCCATCAGAATTTTGCGGATCGTGTCGTCGGGCGCGGCCTCGAGCAGCGTGGCAACCCAGGCCTCGCCGCCGATCGCTGTGCTGACGCCGCCGGCTTTGCCGATCGTGTCCTGCACGAGCCGGTGGGTGGCGTCCACGAACACCTCGTCGTCGAGCTCGTCGAAGATCGGCGCCACCGCGTACGGCGTCTGGACCGCGAGCTTGAGGGTCTCCCGCTCGAGCCGGACCAGCGAGGCGTCGGCGGTCTGCGGGGAGACCACGCGGCGCTTCCCCGGCCGCGGGTCGCCGGTCACCTCGGCGACCTTGGCAACGACCGGCTCCACCTCCATGCCGAGCCAGCCGGCAAGCCGTCGCGCGTACTCCGGACGCAGCGCCCGGTCCTTGATCTTGGCGACGAGCGGGGCGGCGTGGTTGAGCGCCTGGACTCGACCCTCGACCGTCTCGAGGTCGTAGTGCGACAGGCCCGCCTTGATGGCGAACTCCACCAGCGGCACCCGCGCTGCCACCAGGTCGCGGACAGCATGGTCGCCGTGGGCCAGGCGCAGCTCGCAGGGGTCCATGCCGCCGGGGCTGACCGCGATGAAGGTCTGCGTCACGAACCGTTGGTCATCGCCGAACGCCTTGAGCGCGGCCTTCTGACCGGCCGCATCGCCGTCGAAGGTGAAGATGACCTCGCCGCGGAACTCATCCTGGTCCATGAGAAGCCGCCGGATGACCGCAATGTGGTCGGTGCCGAAAGCGGTGCCGCAGGTCGCGATCGCGGTCGGCACCCCTGCGAGGTGACAGGCCATGACGTCGGTGTAGCCCTCGACCACGACCGCCTCCCGGCGCTTGGCGATCTCCTTCTTCGCGAGGTCCAGGCCGTACAGGATGCTGGACTTCTTGTAGAGGGGAGTCTCGGAGGTGTTGAGATACTTCGGTCCGGTGTCAGCGGGATCGGTCGACAGCTTGCGCGCCCCGAAGCCGATGACCTCCCCACCGATGTCGCGGATCGGCCACAGCAGACGGAAGCGGAACTTGTCGATCAGCGAGCCCTTGCTGCTCTGCCCGGAGAGCCCACCGGTCAAGAGCTCGTCGCGGGTGAAGCCCTTGGCCGTCAGATGCTTGGTGAGGGTGTCCCAGCCGGCCGGAGCGAAGCCCACGCCGTAGCCCTGCGCGGCCGCCTGGTCGAATCCCCGCTCGGCGAGGAACTGCCGTCCGACGACGGCCTCCGGGCTGCCGAGCTGCTCGACGTAGAAGGCCGCGGCCTGCTTGTGTGCCAGCAGCAGCCGGGTCCGCTGGCTCGTGGTGGAGCGAGCCGCCTGGCCGCCTTCCTCGTACTGCAGGTCGACGTTGTAGCGGCGCGCGAGGTGCTCGACGGCCTCCGGGAAGGACATGTGGTCGTGCTTGGTGACGAAGCTGATGACGTTGCCGGACTCGCCGCAGCCAAAGCACATGTAGTAGCCGTTGGCCGGGTTGACGTTGAAGCTCGGGGTCTTCTCGTCGTGGAACGGGCACAGTCCCTTGAGGCGGCCGCCGCCGGCGTTGCGCAGCGCCACGCCGGCCTCAACGATGACCTGGTCGATGGCGGCGCGCTCACGGACGGCTTGGATGCTCTCGTCCCGGATCCGGCCTGCCACGCCCAGGAGTCTAGGTCCGCCGGGTGGTCGTGCGCCGGGGTGCTGTGGACCCTGTGGAACCTGCGGGATCCACAACCGGCGACACCCTCGAACTCAGGCGGGAGCAGGAGCCTGACCTCGGGCGGCGGGCTGCTGCTGGGTGATGCAGTGGATGCCACCACCGCGCTCGAACAACGGTCGCGCGTCGACGGTCACGACGTCGCGACCTGGGTAGGCCTCCCGCAGGACCGCCACCGCGTCGGCGTCGTTCGGGTCGTCGAAAGCGCACGCGATGACCCCACCGTTGACGAGCGCGTGGTTCACGTAGCTGTAGTCGACGAAGCCCCCGGTGTCGCGCAGGGTGGCCGGTGCCGGCAGGTCGACGATCTCGAACGGCACGCCCGTGGCATCCACGGAGGCCGCGAGGACGGCGCGGATCTGGGCCGTGACGGCGTGGTCAGGGTGCGATCCGTCCCGCTGGTCATGCACGAGCAGGCGGTCAGGCGAGCAGATCGTCGCTACGAGATCGACGTGACCTCGGGTGCCGAAGGTGTCGGAATCCCGCGTCAGCCCCCGCGGCAGCCAGATCACGTGGGTAGCCCCGATCGTCCGGGCGAGCTCGTCCTCGATGTCGGTGCGGCTGCTTCCCGGGTTGCGCCCTGGATCGCGTTGCACCGTCTCCGTGACGAGCACCGTGCCCAGACCGTCCACGTGGATGCCGCCACCCTCGTTGACCAGTGTGGAGGCGACGCGCGGCGCGTGGATCCACTCTGCCAGCGCCGGGGCGAGCAGCGCGTCGTGCTCCCAGGTCGCCCAAGGCTGCTGGCCCCAGCCGTTGAACACCCAGGTGACGGCGCCGAGCGCACCCTGCTCATCCACCACGAACGTGGGTCCGGAGTCGCGGATCCAGGCGTCGTCGATCTCCCGGGCCACGAGGTCGATCGCGGGGTCGAGGTAGCGCGGGGCGAGGTCACGATCGCGCGGGTGCATGACGACGCTCACCGGCTCGAACTGGGCGGCCGCGTTGGCGACGGCTGCCCACGTTTGGCGCGCGGTCTCAGCCTCCGCCGGGGTGTCACCAAGGGTGTAGCCGGTCGTGGGCCAGGCCAGCCAGAGCCGCTCGTGCGGCTCGCCCTCGCCGGGCATGCGCCAGGTCATGCGCCGTAGGGACGGTCGGGGTCAACCGGCATGGTCAGCGCGCCGTACGTGTCTGGTCGGCGGGTGCGCAGGAACGGGAACAGGTCCAACCAGTCCTGCCTCTGGGCGAGGTCGAGGTCGGCGACCAGGACGCACGGCTCGTCACGCGGGGCCTGCACGAGGACCCGTCCGTACGGATCACTGACGAACGACGACCCGTAGAAGGTGTTGCCCGCCGTACCATCTGGTCTGCGTTCGGTACCCGTGCGGTTCGGCGCGACCATGAACAACCCGTTGGCGATGCCGTTGCCGACGATGACCTGCTGCCACAGCGGCTGGGTGTCGAAGTGTGGGTGGTCGGGCTCGGAGCCGATCGCGGTCGGGTAGACGACGACGTTGGCTCCCCCAAGGGCATACGCGCGCGCCACCTCGGGAAACCACTCATCCCAGCAGGTCGGCATGCCCAGGCGCGCCGCACCCAGTGCCTTCGGCGCGTAGACGGGGTACGGGTCGGCCGGGCCGGCCAGACCGGCCCGGAAGTACCTGTCCTCGTAGTAGCCCGCCGTCACCGGGATGTGCAGCTTGTCGGTCGCCGCCACGAGTGCACCGGAGGGGTCGACGAGCACGCACGTGTTCAGGCCCAGCCCGTCGCCGGCATGGCCGTGCCCATCCTCGGTGCGCCGGTAGAGCGACGCCTGCACGTGGAGGGCGTTGCGCTTCGCGGCCTCCCGGACCAGCGCGAGCGTCGGTCCGGTCTCGAGATCCTCGGCCTGCGCGGCGGCCACGCCCTCAGGTGGGGCGTCCGCCGGGTATCGCGACAAGGTGAGCTCGGGAAGGAACACAATGCGCGCCCCGGCGGCGGCTGCAGCGTCGATGGCGTCGTGCAGCCAGGCCGACAGCTCGTGGGGGTCTGCCAGGCAGGCATGCTGCACCACGCCGATGCGCAGCGGTCCGATATCGGGATGGCGGCCGGCGACCCGGGCCGGCGACGGTGGCGGGGTGAGGGCCTGCAGCACGCGGATCACCGCGACAGTGTTGCACCCGCGGTCGTGGAGCGGACCGCCACGGCGGTCAGGGCAGCTCGCGCAACCGGTAGACGTGGGTGTCCTCGTCGAGCACCTGCTCGAGGTGGCTGGACAGCGCCTGCCAATCCTCGTCGGCAGCCCGGACGTACCTGCCCGACAGTGCGTCGAGGGCGCCGGTGTCGAGGTGCTCGACCAGGTCCAGGACCTGATGCATCGGCGCCCACAGCTGCGGGTCGTCCCAGTCGTCAGCGAAGACCTCAGACGTCATGTCGGTCTTGACTGTGCCTGGCGAGATGGCAAAAACCTTGACGCCGCTGCAGAAGCACTCGCCCGCGAGGGCCTCGGTGAAGCGGCTGACCGCGGCCTTGCTCGCGAGGTAGGCGCTGGTCAGCAGACCGTCGTTGGCCAGACCCACCGGGAAGCCCCCCGCGCCGGACGACACGTTGACGATCCGTCCGCTGCCACGCGCCATCATCGCCGGCAGCACCGCCCGACTGCACAGGTAGGTCCCGCGGACGTTGACCTCGAACACCCGCCACCAGTCCTGCACGGGGAGCTCCCACGACAGACCGCTCCCACCGGAGACGCCGGCGTTGTTGACCAGCAGGTGGGGCACCCCCAGCTCGTCCTCGACCCGCGCCAGCACCTGCTCCACAGCGACCGGGTCAGCGACGTCCAGAACGTACGGATGGGCTCCTGTCCGGGTCGCCAGGTCCTCGAGGTCCTTCTCGGAGCGGGCGAGCGCCGCGACGGTCCTGCCCCGCTCGACCAGCCGTTCGGTGAGGCTCCGGCCGATCCCCCGGCTCGCCCCGGTCACCACCGCAAGGCGGGTGCTCTGTCGTGTCCCCATGCACCGGAGGCTATCGACTCAGCTCCGCTGGAACTGTGCGATGTCGTGTCCGAACGCCTCGACGTCGTCCCGGCTCAGGGTCGGGCGGGTGTGGCTGATAGCTGTGAGGTAGTCGGCCGTGCCGGCTCGGACTCTGGTCCCACTGGACAGGGTGGCTTCGAACGTCGCCGCTGCGACCTGCTGGCTGGCGTGGCCGATGTCGGCGGGGGTGAAACCGTCACTGGCGCCCACCAGCTGGCTGAGGTCGACGTCGAGAGCGCCCGCGTCCGAGACGGCCTTGCTCCACAGCGACCGCCGGGCATCGCGGTCAGGTGGTCCGATCGGCAGTACGTAGTCGAACCGTCCGTGCCGCAGGAACGCGCCATCCAGGCTGCCGATGCTGTTGGTGGCGCACACGAGCAGCCGGTGGGGTCGTTCCCGGAAGCTGACGATGGACTTGAGGAGCTCGTTGACGACGCCCACGTCCGAACGCGTGTGGTCCCTGTGCCCAGCTATCTCTTCGACCTCGTCGATGAACACCACAACGTGCTCCATGGCGGCCAGGGTGCTGAATGCCTCGGAAAGGCCGCTCGCCACTCCTCCGACGCCTGCCGCCAGACGCGAGGGAAACAGCTCGACGAAGGGCCAGCCCAGACGGCTGGCGATCGCGCGAGCGAAGGTGGTCTTGCCGGTTCCGGGGGGGCCGAACAGCATCACGGCTCGTGGCTCCCGCACCCCGTGGTCTTCGGCGAGGGACGGCTCGGAAAGCGGGAGCACGATCCGGCGCTCGATGAGATCCTTCTCCGTCGTCATGCCCTGGACGCGCTGCCACAGGTTGGGTGGCGGTACCGCCCCGCCCAGGCCTGCAGCAGCGTCGACGTCCTGGGGGCGGACATGCTCCAGCTTCTCGAACCAGCTGATGTCGCGGCGCTCCTGGAAGCCGGAGTTCAGCAGCGCCTGACTGCCCGTCTCCCCCTCGGGGAGGGCGCACACCAGCCGGCGGGCACCGGCAGCGACCAGGCGCTGTTCGAGCAGGGCGAGCAGCTCGCTCCCGAGTCCCCGGCCTCGCCACTCGGGGTGCATGGTGATCCGCAGGACCCAGCCCCGGTCGCGGTCCACCCGCCCTACAGCGGTGCCGACGATCTGTCCGGCCGCCTCGGCGGCGACGGCGGGTTCGCCTGCCACGAGGCTGGCGACGACCTCCGACAGTGGGAACAGAGCGCGTTGACCGACGGTCGTCGAGGCGCTCTCGAGCGCGACCGCTTCCTCCAGATCGGCGTCCGTGAGGTCCCGAAGGTGCCAGCTGCTCATGTCCGGCTCCTTGGGTGCCCTTGTGTCGTCGGAAGCCGACAGGTCTCGCGAAATAATTACGGGCCTTCTGGTTGCTCGCAACTCGCGGCTGGCGCCTTAGCCGGCGTGGAGCCGACGATGCGCGGACAGTGCGGCGGCATCGGTGAGGACCGCGACCTGGTCGACGACGACCCGGAGCCGGGCCACGTCGTCGGGCGCGGCCTCCCACTGCTCGCGGTAGAACGGCTCCAGTTCTTGCGGTGCGCGGTCGGCCAGCAGCGGGACGAGCTCCTCCACGACCTGCCGCTCCCGCTCCTGGATCCCCCGCGCTGCAGGCCTTCCCATCACGTACCGCATGGTCACGGCCTTGAGCAGCGCACACTCCGCGCGTTCCAAGGCGGGTACGACGAGGTCCGCGGCATAGCGCGTCAGCGGCTCATCGCCGAACCGCTCCCGGGTGGCCTGTTCCGCGGCGCGGCAGAAACGGCCGATCAGGGTGCTCGTCGCGGTCTTCAGCGCGACCTGGTCGCGGGCCGTCCCGCGGTAGTCGCGCGGCCACCAGGGCTCGTCGAGCAGCGAGGTGTAGATGCCGAGCAGGTCGTCGGTGGAGACGTCGCAGTAGTGCTCGGCGGCGAGCTCCGCGACGGCCCGCCGCTCGTCGGGATCGTGCAGGGCGGGAAGCGCGATCAGCCCCCCGACGACACCATCCTCGAGGTCGTGGACGGAGTACGCGACGTCGTCGGACCAGTCCATCACCTGGCTCTCAAGGCACCGGCTCTGCGGGGTGACGCCGGCTGGTACTCCTGAGCGGGCCCAGTCGAAAGCGGGCAGGTCGTCGGCGTAGACGCCGTACTTCTTTCGCTGGTCATCTTTGGTCCAGGGATATTTCGTGGCGGCGTCGAGCGAGGCCCGGGTCAGGTTGAGACCTGCGCCGTCACGTTTCACCTCGAGGCGGGTGAGCAGCCGGAACGACTGGGCGTTGCCCTCGAAGCCACCCGCGCCGGTGGCCGCGATGTCGAGAGCGATCTCACCGTTGTGGCCGAAGGGCGGGTGGCCGAGGTCGTGGGCAAGACAGGCCGTGTCGACCAGGTCCGGGTCGCACCCGAGGCAGGCCCCGAGCTCACGCCCTACCTGGCTGCATTCGAGCGAGTGCGTCAGGCGGGTGCGCGGAACCAGCGCCTGCATCCCGTCAGGCTCGACGACCTGGGTCTTGCCGGCCAACCGTCGCAGGGCACCGCTGTGCAGGACCCTGGCCCGGTCCCGCTGGAAGGCGGTCCGGCCCCGGCGCTGGTCGGGCTCCTCGACCCGCCGTTCACGATCGGACTCCTGGTAGCTCACGGCCCCAGTCAACTACGTCCCCGCCGAGTCGCAGCGGTCGCGGAGCTGCTTGCCATGGACGAGCAGCACGCCAGCCACGAGAGACCGGCATCGCGGGTGGGTGGCCGTGGCACCCGGGCCGCAGGCGTCGACGACCTAGCCGCCCGTGCCGTTGGGCTCGGCGATGAGGGCGCCGGAGCTGTAGTCGGAGCCACTTACGTCGACGATCAGGCCCTGTAGGCCCGCCGGGGCCGGGTAGGTGTACCAGACGCTGCCGTTGGTGACGGGAGCTCCGCACTGGGCGTTAAGTGTTGCGTCGAGCGTGTCCGTGGTGGCCTGGCTGGTGTTGACAGACGTGTCGAACGGGAGCGCGGTGATGGGCACCGCACCGCCGATCGTGTCGTTGCTGGGCGCTGCGGCGAGCGCCGGGGTGACGGTCAGACCAAGGCCGGCGACGAGGCCACGATCACCGTCACGCGCTTCGTGGAGCGAGTGAGCATGCTTCCCCCATGAGGTAAACGCCCAGCACCGTTGCCGGGTGTCTTGCTCTCGGACGCGCTGGACGTTGCGTCGGTTGCCTCGACCTCCGCGGCTTTCTAACGCTTCGGCACCCGCGCCCGCTGCTCCTTCGACCGTGCCTTCCACAGTCGGCTCTCCTGCGCCCTGAGCCGGACGTCGGTGCGCCGGGCCTGGAAGGCCAGCTCGCGCTGCAGCTTTCGCCAGGCGTCGACCCGGTCCTGTCCGAGATCTCCTGCTATGACAGAGGAAAGCACCGCGCAGCCGGGCTCGCTGAGGTGCCGGCAGTCGGCGAACCGGCAGGCGGAGGCGAGATCCTCGACGTCGGCAAACGCCAGCGCCAACCCGTCGTCCGCAGCGTGCAGCGACACACCACGCAGCCCGGGGGTGTCGATGATGACGCCCCCTCCCGGCAGCAGCAGCAGCTCGCGGTGGGTCGTGGTGTGACGACCCTTGCCGTCGACGTCACGGATGTCGCCGGTGCTCATCACCTCCGACCCCATCAGGGCGTTCACGACCGTCGACTTGCCCGCTCCTGAGGCACCGAGCAGCACCAGCGTCGAGGCCGTGTACGGCGAGAGCGCCCCCACCTCGCCGGCCGCCGCGCAGACGGCCACGACCTCGCAGCCCGGTGCGTGTGGCAGCACCTGCCGGACGGCGGCGCCGACGTCCTCGCAGAGGTCGGCCTTGGTGAGCACCACGACCGGCGTCGCCCCGCTCCCCCAGGCCAGCGTGAGGAACCGCTCGAGCCGTCGCAGTGGCAGCGGTCCCGACAGGCCGAGGCAGATCAGGACGACGTCGACGTTTGCCGCGAGCGGCTGGGCCTTGGAGGTTCCCTTCGCCGTACCGCGGGACAGCAGCGAGGTGCGCGGGAGTACCTCGACGACCTCAGGAGCGAGCCGTCCGAGCGCGAGCCAGTCGCCAACCGTGGGAGCCTCGAGCGGGTCCCGCGGTGAGGGCAGCGCCGGCACCTGGAGAAAGCCGGCGGGGGTAAGCACGTCGTACCGGGTGCGGTCGACGCGGGTGAGCAGAGCCGGGACGAGTCCGTCGCGGACAGCGGGGAACAGCAAGGCAGGAGCCTTCCGGGGTGAGGCAGCCTCAGCCGGCTGCCCCGAGGAGTGGGGTATGCGAGCGCACGAGAGCAACCACGGCGACCCACCTCTTTTCCGAAACGACGACCAGGCCAGGCTAGGACCGATGCCGCCTCACTGTCAGGTGATTTTCGGCGACGAGTGTCCGCCGGCGTCCTGCCTCAGACAGCCCGCGGACCGGCTTCGCTGCTGCGGTGGAACACCCAGTAGTAGAGGTAGGCGGCCGTCTCGCGGGCGACGTAGCGCAGCTCGGTACTCCGACTGGCGTTGGCCGGCCCGCTCCGGGTCGGCGACGTGACAGCCCTGATGCCGACGTCGGTCGCCATCCGTCGCGAACGCAGCGAGTGCCAGGGGTCGGTCACGAGCACCGCGGAGGTCCAGCCGCGCTTGGTGAACTCGACCTTCAACGCCCGGATCGACTGCAACGTATTGCGCCCCACGCCGACGGCCACGACGGAGGTCACCCCGTGCGCTCTCAAGTACGTCTCGCCGGCCTGCGCCTCGGTGAACCGGTCGCCGGGAGCTCCACCACCGACGGTGACGATCCGCGGGGCGACGTGAGCGTCGTACAAGGCCTTGGCGTGGTCGAGCCGGGCCTTGAAGACTTCGCTGGGACGGCCGTCGAACTGGGAGGCGCCAAGGACGACGATCGCGTCGGAGGGAGTCCGGTCGTCCTGCCGGGCGACCCACCAGACGCGCACTGCCGTGCCGCCCAGGACGAGGACCGGGAGCAGGACGAGGACGGCAAGGACCCGCCGGGCGGTCTTGGAGAACAGCAGCAGGAACACTGCTACCTCGTGTCGCTGGCGGTCGGCGCAAGGGCGGCGCGACCGGCCTCCAGCCTCGCGACAGGAACCCGGAACGGCGAGCAGCTGACGTAGTCCAGGCCCACCTCGTGGAAGAAGTGCACGGAGTCAGGGTCGCCACCGTGCTCGCCGCAGACCCCCAGGTGCAGGTCGGGGCGGGCGGCGCGGCCGCGCTCGCAGGCGGTCCGGACCAGCTGCCCGACCCCGTCGCGGTCTAGGGACTCGAAGGGGCTGACCCCGAAGATGCCGAGGTCGAGGTAGCGGCTGAAAAAAGCGGCCTCGACGTCGTCGCGGCTAAAGCCCCAGGTCGTCTGCGTCAGGTCGTTGGTGCCGAAGGAGAAGAACTCGGCGGCCTCGGCGATCAGCCCCGCGGTGAGCGCTGCCCGCGGCAGCTCGATCATCGAACCGATCATGGCGTTCACCCCGACCTCAGCCAGGATCGCCTCGGCCTCCTCCCGCACCAGCTCCAGCTCCTGTACGGCGCCGACGAGCGGGACCATCACCTCCGGGCGCGGGTCGAGGCCCTCCTCCCTGAGCAGCTTGGCCGCCTCCGCCAGGGCCCGCACCTGCAGCGCGAACAGCCCAGGGATCACCAGCCCGAGCCGAACCCCACGAAGCCCCAGCATCGGGTTCATCTCGTGCAGCCGACGCACCTCCTCGAGCAGCCGGACACGGGACCGGTCAGGCGTCTTGCCCAGCGCCTCGGCAACGGCGACCTCGACCGTGAGCTCGGTCAGGTCAGGAAGGAACTCGTGCAGCGGCGGGTCGATCAGACGCACCGTAACCGGCAGGCCGTCCATGGCGCGAAGGATGTCGACGAAGTCGTCGCGTTGCGGCGGGAGCAGGGCAACCAGGGCCTGCTCCTTTTCCTCGGGCGTGTCGCTGACGATGAGCGTCTCGATGAGCTGGCGGCGCTCACCGAGGAACATGTGCTCGGTGCGGCACAGCCCGATCCCCTGCGCGCCGAAGCGTCGTGCGCGAAGCGCGTCAGCGGCCGAGTCGGCGTTGGCGCGGACCTTCAGCATTCTCGCGCCGTCGGCGTGGCCGATCAGCCGGTGCACCGCCTGGACCAGGTCGTCACCGTCCTCGGGGGCCAACAGGCCCTCGAAGTACTGCACGACCGGGCTGGGCGTGACCGCGACCTCGCCGACGAAAACCTCGCCGCTGGTGCCGTCGATCGACAGCACGTCACCCTCCCGGACGACGGTGCCGTCCGGCATGGTGATCGTGCCCTCCCGTGCATCGACCTCGAGCTCCTCTGCGCCGCAAACACAGGTCTTGCCCATCCCACGGGCGACCACCGCCGCGTGGCTGGTCTTGCCGCCACGGCAGGTGAGGATGCCCTGCGCGGCGATCATCCCCGCGAGGTCGTCGGGGTTGGTCTCCCGGCGGACGAGGATGACGTCCTCTCCACGGGCCTTCCATGCGACAGCGTCCTCGGAGGTGAAGACGGCCCTGCCCACTGCCGCGCCCGGCGACGCGCCCATCCCCTCGGTGAGCTTGTCCGCCCCGGAGGTGTCGCCGAAGCGGGGGAACATCAGCTGCATCAGCTGGGCTCCTGTCACCCGGAGCAGGGCCTCGTCCTCGCTGATCAGGCCCTCGTCGACGAGCTGCGTCGCGATCCGGAACGCCGCCCCCGCGGTGCGCTTGCCGACGCGGGTCTGCAGCATCCACAGATGGCCGCGCTCGATCGTGAACTCGATGTCGCACAGGTCCAGGTAGTGCTGCTCCAGCGTCGCCATGATCGACATCAGCTGGTCGTAGGCAGCCTTGTCCAGGCCCTCGAGGTCCTGCAGCGGCAGGGTGTTGCGGATGCCGGCGACGACGTCCTCTCCCTGGGCGTTCTGCAGGTAGTCGCCGTAGACGCCCTGCGCGCCACTGGCCGGGTCACGGGTGAACGCGACGCCCGTGCCGGAGTCCATCCCGAGGTTGCCGAACACCATCGAGCACACGTTGACGGCCGTGCCGAGGTCGGCCGGGATCCGTTCCTGGCGGCGGTACAGCCGGGCCCGCTCGCCGTTCCAGGAGTCGAAGACCGCCTTGGTCGCGAGGTCCATCTGAACGCGCGGGTCCTGCGGGAACGGCTCCCCCGTCGCCTCCTGGACGATCACCTTGAACGCACTGACGAGCGCTTCCAGGTCAGCGGCGTCGAGGTCGAGGTCACCCGCCACGCCCTTGGATTTCTTGGCCTCGTCGTGGGCGTGCTCGAACAGCTCGCCGTCGACGCCCAGCACGGTCTTGCCGAACATCTGGACCAGGCGCCGGTAGGAGTCCCAGGCGAAGCGCTCGTTGCCCTGCTCCGCCAGACCGCGTACGGAGTCGTCGTTCAGACCGATGTTCAGGACGGTGTCCATCATGCCGGGCATACTGAACTTCGCGCCCGAGCGGACGCTCACGAGCAGCGGATCGCTTGCCCCACCGAGCTTCTTGCCCATCTGCGCCTCGAGTGAGCTCAGGTGCTCGGTGACCTCGGCGGCCAGCTCGGCGGGCACGTCGCCGCTGTCGAGGTACGCCGTACACGCTTGCGTGGTGATCACGAAACCGGGCGGGACGGGCAGGCCCAGGTTGGTCATCTCGCAGAGGTTCGCGCCCTTGCCTCCCAGCAGGTCCTTCATGTCACGACCGCCCTCGGCGAAGTCGTAGACGTACTTGTGCGTCGTCATGACCTATCTCCCTTAGAGCGGACCGAGCAGGTCGTTGAGGTAACGCTCGACCTGGTCCAGCGACACGCGCTCCTGCGACATCGTGTCGCGCGAGCGGACTGTCACCGCCTGGTCCTCCAGCGTGTCGAAGTCGACCGTGACGCAGAACGGCGTGCCGACCTCGTCCTGTCGCCGGTAGCGCTTACCGATGGCGCCGGCGTCGTCGAAGTCGACGTTCCAGTGCTTGCCGAGCCGCGCCGCGAGGTCCCTGGCGACCGGGGACAGGTCAGCGTTGCGCGACAGCGGCAGCACCGCCGCCTTGATGGGAGCCAGGCGGGCGTCGAGCTTGAGGACGACCCGCTTTTCCATCACGCCCTTGGCGTTGGGGGCCTCGTCCTCGGTGTAGGCGTCGAGCAGGAACACCAACGCGCTGCGGTCGACGCCAACTGCGGGCTCGACGACGTACGGGATGTAGCGCTCTGCGGCTTCCTGGTCGAAGAACGACAGGTCCTTGCCGGTTGCCTCGCCGTGCACCTTGAGGTCGTAGTCCGTGCGGTTGGCGATGCCCTCGAGCTCGCCCCACTCGGTCCCGGCGAAGCTAAACTTGTACTCGATGTCGACCGTGCGCTTGGAGTAGTGGCTGAGCTTGTCCTTCGGGTGCTCGAACAACCTCAGGTTGTCCGGATCGACGCCGAGATCGGTGAACCACGACAGCCGGGTGTCGATCCAGTACTGGTGCCAGCTCTCGTCCTCCCCAGGCTTGACGAAGAACTCCATCTCCATCTGCTCGAACTCGCGGGTCCGGAAGATGAAGTTGCCCGGCGTGATCTCGTTGCGGAAGCTCTTGCCGATCTGGCCGATCCCGAACGGTGGCTTCTTGCGTGCTGACTGCTGGACGTTGAGAAAGTTGATGAAGATGCCCTGGGCGGTCTCGGGACGCAGGTAGGCCAGGCCGCTCTCGTCCTCCACCGGACCCAGGTAGGTCTTGAGCAGGCCGCTGAAGTTCTTCGGTGCCGTGAACGTGCCCCGGTTGCCGCAGTTGGGGCAGGCGATCTCCTGGAGGTTCTTGCCCGGCTGCGCCTCCTCGAGGTGGTCGGCACGGTAGCGCTTGTGGCAGGACGTGCACTCGGTCAGCGGGTCGCTGAAGGTCGCGACGTGACCGCTGGTCTCCCACACCTCACGGGCGAGGATGACGCAGGAGTCGAGGCCGACAACGTCGTCACGACCCTGCACCATGGACTTCCACCACTGGCGCTTGATGTTGTTCTTCAGCTCCACGCCGAGCGGGCCGTAGTCCCACGAGGCACGAAGACCCCCATAGATTTCGCTGGAGGGGAAGACGAGGCCTCTGCGCTTGCAGAGGCTGACGATCGTGTCCATGCGGTCGGGCGCTTTGGCCATGCGGGGGGCTCTCCAGGGTTCAGCCCAGCCGCCTGGCGGACGGTGGGTGGCTCCCGACCCTACGGCCTGGTCGCTACGGCGGCTCGGCATGTCAGCTGCTGAGCTTGTACCGGACCATCAGGTGGTCCTTGCAGAGCGGTTCTACCTTCACCGTTCCGGCGATCAGCGGTGGCGACTTGGAGCCGGGCGGCGTAGGAGTCACGGAAGGCCACGAAGCCGCGCTGGCTCACCACCGCGAACACGATGGCCGTCTTGCCTTGCAGACTCGGCTCGTAGAGCACCTGTCCGTCGACCGCGGGGAAGCCGTCGGGGAGCTTGGCCGTCGGGTCGGCCGACGGCAGCGTGCCGCACGCCTTGCTCTCAGCTCTCGTCGAGGGCGAGGCCTTGCTGCTGCTGCCACCGCACGCGACGAGGCCGAGCAGGACCGGGACCAGGGCGGCCAGGACGACAGGCTTCGACGCGGTCACGGGACGGTGCCTGGCTCTCCTGGAGGGTCGGTGTCACAGATCGCTGGAGACCGGGCCCGAGCTGTCGCCGATCCGGGAGGTCGCGGCATCGGCGGCCCGGCGGCTGGGGCTGGCCACGAGCGGCTGGCTGACGTCCTCGGCCAGCAGGACCTCGAACGCGCTCGGCTCGTCCCTCCCGAGCCCCAACAGCGGAGCCGCCTGGACCTTCACGTCGTACGCCGAAAGGCTGCGCCGGTAGGCACCGACGCCGTCCCACTCGGTCGTCAGGACCCACGCCGTCGGGTCGTCTGCGGCCCGTCCGACCCGACCCCGCACGAAGCCCGGGCGCGCAGCAAAAGCAGCCAGGGCGGCCTGCGCCCTGGGGAGGAACTCGGCGGCGCCGTCCACTGGAACGTCGAAACGGGTCATCACGATCACCCCACCGAGGCTAGGGCAGCCCAGTGGCAGGCTGATCGCGTGACCCCTTCCTCACGTCGCGCGGTCGAGCTCCGGCTCGGCCCGGTGGTCGTCCTGTTGTCCCGGCTCCCCCGCATAGCGCCGTTCCTGTTCGTCCTGGCGCTGCTCCTGGGGGGTCTGGCCGCCGGTGGGCTGCTCGGCGCGCTGCTGCTGATCGTGCTCGCTGCGCTGCTCGGGCTGCTGCTGTTCCTCGCGTGGCCCGCTTTGGATGCGGTCCCCCGCGCGATCAGGTCAGCCGTCGTGGCGCTTGTCGTCGTACGGGCTGTGCTGTTTCTCAGCTGAGCCTGTGAAGTTGACAACCGTTTTCATGTGCAGTTCAATC
>JAYUBO010000078.1:0-8999 GCA_043740815.1 Frankiales bacterium
ACCGGGCGTCCACCCGCCTGCTCGAGGACCACCGAGCAGCGCCGCTACGCGCGCGGCAGCGCCGGGAGGGTCGGCGCGGGAGCGAAGGGGCACTC
Organism: Frankiales bacterium; assembly: GCA_043740815.1. GTDB lineage: Bacteria > Actinomycetota > Actinomycetes > Mycobacteriales > SCTD01 > RYN-111. The sequence goes on from JAYUBO010000078.1 coordinate 96, forward strand.
GGCCGACGCTAGGAACGCGCGCCACACACCGGCACCGAGCAGCACGATCTGTGGATCGTCAGCCAGGCTGTGGACGCAACCGTTTCAGGATGTTGCCCGTGTGCCGCACGATGACGACCAGCGCGATCGACGCTGCCCACCAAATATCGTGCCCCGCGACGACCGCCGCGACGAGCACGACCACTGCCGCGCAGACGGAGGCGAGCGCGATCCAGCGCGAGACCCCGAGCACGACCAGCCAGGTCAGGAGCACCCACACGACCCACAGCGGGTGCGAGCCCAAGACCGCCCCGGCCGCGGTCGCGACGCCCTTGCCGCCGCGACCACGCAGGAAGGGCGAGCTCACGTGGCCGAGGACGGCGGCCAGCCCGGCCACCAGCCCGGCCCGGTGGTCCGCCACCCCAAACGCCGCAGCAGGGACCGCCCCCTTGGCCACGTCCAGGATCGCCACCACCACTCCGGTGCGCCGCCCCAGGGCCCGTCCCGCATTCGAGGCCCCCGGGTTGCCCGACCCGACGGTCCGCAGGTCGACGCCACGGGCCTGGGCGATCAGGGTGGCAGGCGAGACCGCCCCCACCAGGTAGCCGACGACCAGGGCCAGCGTCAGGGTCAGTGTCGCCACACCGCCACCGCCAGCATTCCTGAACCGACGTGCGCGCCGACGACCGCCCCCACCTCCGAGAGGTAGGACGCCTCCAACCCCGGTACGGCGGCCCGCAACTGTTCGGCGAGCAGCGCCGCCCGAGCCGGCGCGGCGAGGTGGTGGACAGCCACGTCGACCGGGGCATCGCCGGCGGCTTCGCACACCAACGCGACCAACCGAGCCAGCGCCTTGGAGAACGTCCTGACCTTCTCCAGCAGGACGATCTCGCCGTCCCGTACCCCCAGCAGCGGCTTGACGGCGAGGGCCGTGCCGACCAGCGCGGACGCCGCGGTGACCCGGCCGCCCCGGCGCAGGTGCTCCAGGGTGTCGACGTAGAAGAAGGCCCGGGTCGCGTCGACTGCGGCCCGCGCAGCGGCCTCCACGGCGTCGACGTCCGCGCCCTCACCGGCGGCGAGAGCTGCAGCCAGGACCGGGAACCCCAGCCCCATCGCGACGGAGCGGCTGTCCACGACGCGGACGTCGACCCCCTCCTCCTTCACGACGGTGGCCGCGAGCTGGGCCGACTCCGTCGTACCGGACAGCGCTGAGGACAAATGGACGCTGACGATCGCCTTGGCGCCGGTGGCTCGGTAGGCCGTCGCGAACTGTCCGGGAGTGGGTCGCGAGGTGGTGACCTGCACGCGTCGCGCGCCGAGGGCTGCGGCCACGTCGGAGGGTGCGACCTCGAGCGACTCCTGGCCGGACCAACCACCGAGCGCGACGTGCAGTGGAACGACGACGATCGCGTGCTCCTCGGCCAGGCCGTCAGGCAGGTAGGCCGTCGAGTCGGTGACGACTGCGACTGCCCTGGCCGGTCCCATAGAAGGCAGGCTATCGGTCAGCCTTCTCGCGCTTTATCCCTCTCTCTAGCAAATACGCTAGAAATCTGGATACGCTTCAAGACATGGAACCCCGCCGCAACCCCTTCGCCCCTGGTGCCGGTCAGCGGCCCCCCGAGCTGGCCGGCCGAGAAGCCGAGCTGGCCGGCTTTGGCGTCGTGGTCGACCGGTTGTCAGCAGGGCGTCCGGGTCGGGGCCTCATGCTTTCCGGCCTCCGGGGGGTGGGCAAGACGGTGCTGCTGGGCGAGCTGCGGTCGCAAGCGATCGCCAGTGGCTGGGCGACCGGCAAGCTGGAGGCCCGCCTGGACCAGAGCCTGCGCCGTCCGCTGGCGACCGCACTGTTCACGGCGACCCGTGAGCTGTCGGCCCGCCGCAGGGCCGCCGACCGGGTCCGCGGCTTCTGGGGTGTGCTCAAGGCCTTCAGCCTCACCGCCGGACCGGACGGCGGCTGGGCCTTCGGGCTCGACGTCGAGGCGTCGCGCGGCCGGGCCGACTCCGGTGACCTCGAGATCGACCTGGTCGAGCTGTTCGCCGATGCAGCCGAGCTGGCCCATGACCACGACACCGGGATCGCGCTGTTCCTTGACGAGCTGCAGGACGCACCGCCCCGGGACCTGTCCGCCCTGTGTGCGGCGGTGCACGAGATGGGGCAGAGCAGCTCCCCGCTCGTCGTCGTCGGCGCGGGCCTGCCCCACCTGCCCACCGTCCTCACGGCTGCCAAGAGTTACGCCGAGCGGTTGTTCACCTACCACCTCATCGGCCGGCTCGACCGGTCAGCGGCCACCCTCGCGCTGACCGTGCCCTTGGGCCGCGAAGGTGTCGCCGTCACCGACGACGGCCTCGACGCGCTGTTGCTGGCTGCCGACGGCTACCCCTACTTCCTTCAGGCGTACGGCTCGGCAGCCTGGGACGCGGCGACCCTCGACCCGATCAGCAGGGACGATGTCCTCGCCGGTGTACAGGAGGCCGACGCGGAGCTCGCAACCGGCTTCTTCGGCTCTCGGTGGGAACGCGCGACGACGGCCGAGAGGACGTACCTCGTCGCGATGGCCGAGCTGCTCGACGGGCGGGACGGGTCGGTGGCCACGGCCGACCTGGCAGCCCACCTCGGCCGACGTACGGCCAGCCTGAGCCCGGCCCGAGACACCCTGCGCCGGAAGGGCCTCATCTACAGCGAGCAGCGCGGCTCGGTCGCGTTCACGGTCCCGCACTTTGCCCGCTTCGCCCTGCACACCGACGCGTGATCGGCAACAAGCCTCAGCCCGGGACGACGTTGACGAGCTTCGGGGCCCGCACGATGACAGCCCTCGGCTCGACGCCGCCCAGCAGCTCGACGATGCGTGGCAACGCCAGCACCACAGCGCGCAGCTCGTCCTCCGATATGCCCGTCGGCACCTCGAGCTTGTCGCGCAGCTTGCCTGAGACCTGCACGACGCAGGTCACGACCTCGTCGACCAGTAGCGCCGGATCGGCTGTGGGCCAGACGGAGTCGTGCACCGAGTCGCCGCTGCGGACGTCATGACCCATGGTCGACCACAGCTCCTCAGCCGTGTACGGCGCGTAGCAGCTGAGCATCACGGCCAGCGCGTGGACGCCGTCCCGCAGGGAGGGCTCGCCGACACCGGCGTCGACCGCTCGGCGAAGGGTCGTCGTCAGCTCGTGGAAGCGGGCGATGGCGACGTTGAGCCGGTGCGACTCGATCAGCCGGGTCACCTCGTCGACGGCCTTGGCGACGGCCTTGTCGACGCCCGCGTCACGCTCGCCCCCTGAGCTCGCCGCGACGTCGGTGGCGACGCGCACCACGCGGCCCAGCCACTTCAGAGTGCTGGCAGGCGACACGTCGGCCCAGTCGATGTCCTCCTCGGGCGGTCCCGCCGCGACGATCGTCAGCCGGATCGCGTCCACGCCGTACGCCGCCAGCTGGCCTCCGAGGTCGACCCCGTTGCCCAGCGACTTGCTCATCGCCTTGCCGCCGTTGATGACCTGGCCCTGGTTCATCAAGGACGTGAAGGGCTCGACGAAGTCCACCATGCCCATGTCGTGCAGGACCTTGGTGAAGAAGCGGCTGTACAGCAGGTGCAGGATCGCGTGCTCGACGCCCCCGACGTACTGCGCAACAGGCATCCATTCGCGGACTGCCTCGAGGTCGAAGGGCCCCTCGGTGTACCGCGGCGAGCAGTAGCGCAGGTAGTACCAGCTCGAGTCGACGAACGTGTCCATCGTGTCGGTGTCGCGCCTCGCCGGACCACCACAGCTGGGACACAGAACGTTGACCCAGGCCTCGTTCGAGGCGAGGGGCGACTGGCCCTTGGGCTTCAAGGCCTCGCCCTTCATGTCCTCCGGCAACCGCACCGGCAGCTGGTCGTCAGGTACGGCGACCTCCCCGCAGGAGGGGCAGTGGACGATGGGGATGGGCGCGCCCCAGAAGCGCTGACGGGACAGCAGCCAGTCACGCAGCCGGTAGTTGACCGCCTTGGCGCCGGTCTTGCGGTCCGCCAGGATCTCGATGGCGCGCTCGATCGCCTCGACCTTGCGCAAGCCGTCCAACGGACCGCTGTTGACCAGCACCCCGTCACCGGTCGTCGCCACGCCCGAGACCGCAGGGTCCTCGGCGTCACTCTGGACGACGACCCGGACCGGAAGGTCGAAGGCGCGGGCGAAGTCGAGGTCGCGCTGGTCGTGGGCAGGCACGGCCATGATGGCGCCGGTGCCGTAGTCGGCCAGCACGTAGTCGGCAGCGAAGACTGGCAGCTGCTCGCCGTTCAAGGGGTTGACCGCGGTCACACCCAGCGACACCCCCGTCTTCGGCCGGTCGGTCGCCTGCCGCTCGATGTCGTTCAGCTTGCGGGTCTCGACCCGGTAGGCCTCGAACGCCTCCCGAGCCGACGGTGCGCACAGCTCGTCGGCCAGCGTGGCGTCTGCGGCCACCACGAAGAAGGTCGCGCCGTACAGCGTGTCGGGGCGGGTCGTGAAGACGGTGACGGAACGGTTCCCCTGCTGGCCTGCGTCCGTGGCGGTCTTGACCACGAAATCCACGTGCGCTCCGACCGACCGGCCGATCCAGTTCTTCTGCATCAGCAGGACCCGCTCGGGCCAGTGGCCCTCCAGCTGCTTCATGTCGTCCAGCAAACGGTCGGCATAGTCGGTGATCTTGAAATACCACTGGGTCAGCTCGCGCTTGGTCACCTCGGCGCCGCAGCGCTCGCACGTGCCGGCGACCACCTGCTCGTTGGCCAGCACGGTCTGGTCGTTGGGGCACCAGTTGACGGCGGAGTTGCGCCGATACGCCAAGCCCCGCTCCCGAAACCGCAGGAACAACCACTGCGTCCAGCGGTAGTACTCCGGGTCGGAGGTGTGCAGCCGAGTCGACCAGTCGAAGCTGATGGCATAACGCCGGAAACTGTCGGCCTGCACATCGATGTTGGTGTACGTCCACGCCGCCGGGTGCTCGCCGCGCTTGATGGCAGCGTTCTCAGCAGGCAGTCCGAAGGAGTCCCAGCCGGCCGGGTGCAGGACGTCGAAGCCGCTGCGCATCCAGTAACGGCTGACGATGTCGGCGATCGCCCAGGCCTCGGCGTGCCCCATGTGCAGGTCGCCGCTGGGGTAAGGGAACATGTCGAGGACGTATTTCTTGGGCGCACCAGCGCGACGCCCCGCGCGGTTGAGGTCGAGGGCGTCCCACACCGGCAGCCACGTCTGCTGCACCGCATGCGGGTCGTAGGCCGCGGGCCCGGTCTCGATCTGGTCCTCGCTCATGTCGTCCCTTCCGTGTACGCCTGGCCGCCGAAAAGCATGAAAAAAGCCCCCGTGGTCACGAGGGCGCCGTCCTGGACTGAGACAGTCAGGACGGCTCGGGGAGAAGCTGCGACCAGTGCATGTGAGCATCCTACGACCCCGCTGCCAATGACTTCCGTGACGCGGCACTTAGGGTGGTCGGCGTGACGGCACAGGTGCGGGAGGTTCCCGACGAGGAATCGCCAGAGCTCTCCGCTTGGCAGCTGGCCGGGCCACGAGCCCGTAGCCGCCGCCGCCGGCTGCTGCTACTGGTCGTCGTGGGCTTCACCGTGCTGACGGCGGTCACCGGTTTCCCCACCGGCCGCGAGGTGCTCACCTTCTGGCTGCTGGTCACGTTGCTTGCCGCCTGCAGCGGAGACGTCCGGCTGTGGCGCCGGGCTGTCGTCCGGGACTGGCTGCCACTGCTCGGGGTGCTGTTCGCCTACGACCTGCTCCGCGGGGTCGCGAACGAGGTCGGCGGCTACCTGTTCAACCTCGACCGCTACCGCAGCGGAATCCCCGCGGGGCAGACAGCACGGGCCCACCTCACCGAGCCGATTGCGGTGGACAAGGCTCTGTTCGGAGGCCACGTGCCCACCGTCTGGCTGCAGGAGCAGCTGTTCACACCGGGCGTCGCCCACTGGTATGACACGGTCATCGTCCCCGTCTACCTGTCGCACTTCGTGGTCTCACTGCTGCTCGCGGTCGTGCTGTGGTGCGTCGACTACCCGCTCTTCCGGCGGTACCTGACTGCGCTCATCACGGTGACCGTCGCGGCGCTCGCGACCTACGTGCTCTACCCCGCAGCTCCACCGTGGATGGCGGCGCTCAACGACAAGCTCGGGGCGGGCGTGCCGATCCACCGCGTCGTTCAGGAGACCCTGGTGACCCTTGGGGGCACTACCCTTAACAGCGCCGTCGAACAGGGCGCGGCGTACTCCAACCCGGTCGCCGCGATGCCGTCCTTGCACGCCGCGATCCCGCTGATGCTGGCCCTGTTCTTTTGGGGGAGCGTCCGCCTGCGCGGCAAGATCATCCTCACCCTGTACGCCGGTGGCATGGCCTTCGCTCTCGTGTACGGCGGTGAGCATTACGTGATCGACGTACTCGTCGGCTGGGTCTACGCCGTGGTGACGGTGTTGACGCTGAGGGCGCTCGAACGACGCCTGGCAGCTGGCAGCAGCAGCACGGTCTAGACGACCGCGGTCTCCGCCATCGCCAGGTCGCCGTCGTCGGTGGCGGTGCGCTGAGCAGCCAGTCCGCCCTGGCTGCGCAGTGGGACCTCCTTGATGAAGAAGGTGCCGATGAAGGCCGGGATGCAGACAGCCGCGACGACCAGGAACACCGTGTCCATCGAGTCGGCAAACCCGCTCAGCACGACATTCCTGGCGGCAGCGGGGAGCTTGGAGAAGTTGCCGGTGTTGTCCAGAGAGACGGTGCGGATGACCTGCAGCGCCGCCGCCGGGAAGTGCGCCTCCGCGGCCCGGTCCAGGATGTTGCCCCGGACCGAGCCGAACAACACGCCCAGGCTCACCGCGGCACCGAGGGTCCCCCCCATGGACCGGAAGAACGTGACCGACGACGTGGACAAGCCCATGTCGCTCGGCGGCAGCGCGTTCTGGACGGCGATCACCAGCATCTGCATGGTCAGCCCCAGCCCGATGCCCATGACGACCATGTAGCTCATCACCTGCGGGATCGGCGTGGTCAGCGAGAGCGTCGAGAACAGCAAGGCACCCACGAACATGATCGCCGTACCGAAGATCGGGAAGATCTTGTAGCGACCGGTGCGCTGCATGATGCGACCAACGGTGAGCGACGAGCCCATCAGACCGGCCATGAACGCGGTGAGCTGCAGGCCCGCCTTCGTGGGCGTCTCCTGCTTGACGATCTGCAGGTACAGCGGCATGAGGACCAGTCCGCCGAACATCACCATGCCGACGAAGAAAGCGACGACGCTGGTCACGGAGAACACCTTGTTGCGAAAGACCCGCAGCGGAAGGATCGCGTCCTCTCCCATCTTGGCCTCGCGCGGCAGGAAGGCCGCCAAGGAGACGGTCGAGATGGCCAACATGCCGAGCGTCAGTCCGGAGCCCCAACCCCACTCGCGACCCTTCTCCGCCACCAGCAGCAGCGGTACGACGGTCGTGGTGAGCAGAGCAGCCCCGAGGTAGTCGATCCGTCGCTCGGTGCGGTGCCGCGGGAGGGTCAGGTGGCGCTGCACGGTCCAGAACGCGAGGGCACCGAGCGGCAGGTTGATGTAGAAGATGAAGCGCCAGCCATCGATGCCGAAGATCTGGTCCTGGCCGGCGAAGAATCCGCCGAGGACCGGACCGAGCACGCTGGACGTTGCGAACACGGACGTGAAGTACGCCTGGTACTTCGCTCGCTCGCGCGGAGCGACGAGGTCACCGATGATGGCGAACGCCAGCGAGAGCAGGCCACCGGCACCCAGGCCCTGGATGGCCCGGTAGCCGGCCAGCTCGTAGATCGAGTGGGCCTGGCCGCACAGCACCGAGCCGACCAGGAAGGCCCCGATCGCGAACAGGTAGAACGGCTTGCGCCCGTAGAGGTCGGAGAGCTTGCCGTACAGCGGGGTGCTGACTGTGCTCGTCACCAGGTACGCCGTGGTGACCCAGGCCTGAGCCGTCTGGCCGTTGAGTTTGTCGGCGATCGTCCGCATGGCGGTCGAGACGATGGTCTGGTCCAACGACGCGAGAAACATGCCGAGCAGCAGTCCGGACATGATGGTAAGGATCTGCCGGTGGCTCAACCCCTTGCTCTCGGGGGCCGTAGTCACGGCTTCGGGCGTGGTCATGCGTTCTCCAGTCGGGCTTCGGTGTGGTCGTGACGTGGCGGGTCTTGGCGTTCCGCGTTGAGCGCGAGGTCGTGGTTCAGGCGGGCGAGGCGGGCTGTGAGGTCGTCGATCTGCTCGGCCGTCCAGTCCGGGGTAAGGCGCTCGAGCGCGGCGGCACGTTCCTCACGCAGGGCAGTGACAACCTGACGGCCGGACTGGGTGAGCACGAGCTGCTGGGCCCTCAGGTCTGACGGGTCCTTCTCGCGTGCCACCCAGCCACGGCGCTCCAGGGCTGTGACCTGGCGGCTGACGCTGGACGGGTCTAGCCCGAGCCCGTGCGACAGGTCGGTGAGCCGGACCGGACCGAGCTGCTCGATCCTGCCCAGCACGTGCATCCCGGCCAGCTCGCCAGGAATGCCCGTGACGTCGATGCTGCGCGTAGTCAGGTGCTTCATGCCGCGCAGGAGCACCGCGACCTCACCGCACAGGCGTGCATAGCTTTCCATGGGCCACAGCCAACTACTTGTTGGCTACAAGCACAAGTCGACGGGTGATCTCCCTTCGAGCCGAACGGTCCCCGGCAAGGCTGTGATCACCGCTGTGCTGCGCGGGAGACAAGGCCCTGCTGCTGCGTGGACGATGCAACGGTGATGCTTCTGCTCGTGCACGCTGCCGCCACCTGCTTCCTGGCCGGCCTATCGTGGGTCGTGCAGCTGGTCGTCTACCCCAGCTTCCGCATCGTCGGACAGACAGAGCAGTGGCCGAGCTTCCACGCCGCCCACAGCCAACGGATCACCTATGCCGTGGGGCTTCCCTGGCTCGTGCAGGGCGGGACGCTTGCGACCCTGATC
>JAYUBO010000079.1:0-2913 GCA_043740815.1 Frankiales bacterium
CTTGCTGGACGCGGTGGCGCTCAACAGCGCCGACCCGCTCCTGGCGCGGCACCTGCCGACGCTGCTCGAGCATGGGCTGCACGTCCTGCTCCCCTGGCCGCTCCCGGTGGACCCGGACGTGCTCCGGGACGCGCGGGCGGTGCAGGGTCCCGCGCACGACGGGGGCCCGCCGAGGTCGGTCGACGACCCCCGACGGCCAGCCCGTTCGGGCGCAGCGCCCGCGGAGGTCGCGGTGGCGTTTCGCGGGCGCTGGGAGCCCTGGGCGGTGACCGTGGCTGCTGCCCTGCCCCTGGTCGATGGTCCCGTGGTCCAGGCGACTGTCCGGGGCTGGCCCCGGGGACCCGAGGCGGCAGCCGAGCTGGTCGATCTCGCGCGGGCCTGGTGCGGTGACGTCGTGTCGGTCTGCGCGGCACCGGCCCCGCTGCCCGCCGCGCAGCTGGCACCCGGGCTGCGCGTCTCGTGGTCGCTGCTGCACGCCTCGGGCGCCACCACGCTGGTCAGCCACGACGGAGCGGCGCCGCTGGTAAGGCTGTCCTTCAAGACGGCCCGGCTCGAGGCCGGGCCGCTCGGCGCCCGCTGGGAGGGGGGCGCCGAGCTGCCGTTGCTGCACCCGCCGGATCGGCGGTCGCTGCCCGACGACGACCTTGACGCCCCACGTCGCCTCGCTGTCCCGCCCGGAACCCCCGCCGGCGTGCTCGGTGCCGCCGTCGCGCTGCTGCACGCCGTGCCTGGCGGCGAGGTCGACACCGGGACCTGGCCGTGGCCTGGTGACCTGGGTGACCTGCAGGCCACCGGCCGGGTCCTGGCCGCCTTGCGCGAGTCGGCCCGCGCCGAAGGGCCGGCCCGGGTCGGCTGACCCAGGACGGCTGACGTGGGGCGGGCCGCGCGGTCGGGGAAGGCGACCGCCACCGCAGCTACCGGGGTCGGTAGCCTCGCGGGACCGGCACGATCCGTGTGCCGGTATTCACACGACATCGCTGTCATCAGCAGGGGAGAAACCTCGTGACCGTCCGCGTAGGCATCAACGGCTTCGGCCGCATCGGCCGCAATTTCTTCCGTGCCGTTCAGTCCAGCGGGGCCGACATCGAGATCGTCGGTGTCAACGACCTGACCGACAACGCCACCCTCGCCCACCTGCTGAAGTACGACTCGATCCTGGGCCGGCTCGCGGACGTCAGCTACACCGGCGACAGCATCAGCGTCGGTGCCCAGACCTTCCGGGCCTTCGCGGAGCGCGACCCCGCCAACCTGGCGTGGGGCGAGCTCGGAGCCGACGTCGTCATCGAGTCGACAGGCTTGTTCACCGACGCCACCAAGGCGGCTGCGCACCTCGCCGGTGGCGCGAAGAAGGTCATCATCTCCGCGCCCGCCAGCAACGAGGACCTCACGATCGTCATGGGCGTCAACGACAACCTGTACGACCCGGCGAGCCACCACATCGTCAGCAACGCCTCCTGCACGACGAATTGCCTGGCACCGATGGCGAAAGCCATTGACGACGCCTTCGGAATCGTCAAGGGGCTCATGACGACGGTCCACGCCTACACGCAGGACCAGAACCTCCAGGACGCGCCGCACAAGGACCTGCGTCGCGCCCGCGCCGCCGCGATCAACGTGGTCCCGACCAGCACCGGGGCGGCCAAGGCGATCGGCCTGGTCCTGCCGCATCTGAAGGGCAAGCTGGACGGCTACGCGCTGCGCGTGCCGATCCCGACCGGCTCCTGCACCGACCTGACAGTAGAACTGCGCGAGGAGACCACCGCCGATGCCCTCAACGCCGCGGTGAAGGCCGCCGCCGAGGGCTCGCTCAAGGGTTACCTGAAGTACACCGAGGACCCGATCGTCTCCAGCGACATCGTCACCGACCCCGCGAGCTGCATCTTCGACGCCGGCCTGACGAAGGCCCTCGGCAACCAGGTCAAGGTCGTCGGCTGGTACGACAACGAATGGGGCTACTCCAACCGGCTCGCCGACCTGGTCGGCCTGGTAGGTCGCGGTCTGTGAGGAGCGCCGAAGAGCTCCAGGTCAAAGGCCGCACCGTTCTCGTACGCTGCGACCTCAACGTCCCCATCAAGGGCGGCGCCGTCACCGATGACGGCCGGATCAGGGCCAGCGTCCCGCTGATCCGGAGCCTGGTGGAGCAGGGTGCCAAGGTCGTCGTCGTGGCGCACCTCGGCCGCCCCAAAGGCAGTCCGGACCCCACGTACTCCCTGGCTCCGGTCGCCCAGCGGCTCGAGGAGCTGCTGGGGCGTCCCGTCCGTCTCGCCAGGGACGTCGTCGGGCCGGACGCGCGCTCCAGCGTCCAGGGGCTGCGCGAAGGTGGCGTCGTGCTGCTCGAGAACGTTCGCTTCGAGGCTGCCGAGACCGCCAAGGACGATGCCGAGCGGGGCGCTTTCGCCGACCAGCTGGCGGCCCTCGCCGACCTCTACGTGAATGACGCCTTCGGCGCCGTCCACCGCAAGCACGCCAGCGTGTACGATGTCGCGCTGCGGCTTGAGCATGCAGCCGGACCGCTGGTCCTGGCCGAGGTCGAAGTTCTTCACCGGCTCGAGGTCGACACCGAGCGGCCTTACGTGGTTGTCCTCGGCGGCTCGAAGGTCAGCGACAAGATCAACGTGATCGAGGCCCTGCTGCCCAAGGTGGACCGGCTCCTGGTCGGCGGTGGCATGTGCTTCACCTTCCTGAAGGCCCAGGGTCACGACGTCGGCTCCAGCCTGCTCGAGCAGGGCATGCTCGAGCAGTGCCTCAGCCTGCTCGGCAGCGGCAAGATCGTCCTGCCGGTGGACGTGGTGGCAGCCACGGCCTTCAGTGCGGACGCTGAGCACGCCGTCGTCGACGCCGACCGGATCCCGTCGGACCGGCTGGGACTCGACATCGGCCCGAAGACCGTCGAGCTGTTCACCACAGCCCTCG
>JAYUBO010000080.1:0-2151 GCA_043740815.1 Frankiales bacterium
CGCGACCATCGCGAAGGATGTTTGGTCCGGGTCCGGGTGGCGGCGATGCTCCAGGCGCCTGCTGCCGCGACGACGGTCCAGGTCAGTGCCCAGCCCAAGTCGCCCAGGCGACCACCGTGGCCAGACGGCAGGTCGACCATCCAGAGAGTGACGAAGTGGGTCGGCAGGAAGCGAGTGGCCAGCCGGTCGGGGGAACTCATCGTGGGTCCGAGAAACACGTCGAGGATCCAGACAAACAGCACGATCACAATGCCATTGACCGGGTTGCGTGCCAGCGTTCCGACTACGGCACCGATCGCCACGTAGATGACGGCGAACATGAGCGTGCCGGCGATAGCTCGGGTCGGGTGCACGATGCCGGTGCGGGCCGCGAGCGCGATCAGCGCTGTGGTGCTGGCAAGGCAAGCAAGGACGAGGCCGGTGAGCAATCGGGCGAGCGTCAACCGACCGGCGGGTAGGCCCGCGATCACCAGTCGCCGGTCGGTGTCACGGGTCGCGGCGGTCTGGAAGTACATGGCAACACCGGCCAGGAACGCAGCTGCCCAGCCAGCCGTCACGGTCTGCACCGCGATTCCGCCGGTTCCGTCCAGGAGCTTCGCGAAATCCGCCAGGCTGCCGGCCACCACCACGACAAACACGATCGGGATGATCGCGAGCAGCATCACGTTGACAGGGTTGCGGACGTAGTCGGTCAGGTAGCGACGGGTGAACACCAGGGTGGTCACCGCGGCACCGCCAGACCATCCTTGACCTCCACGATCCGGTCGAAGCGTTCCTCGTCGACCACGAAGTGGCTCACGATCAAGACGGTCCGGCCGGCCGCGCGGCGCTCCGCGACGATGGTCCAGAACTTCAGGTAGGTGTCCCAGTCGAACCCCGCGTAGGGCTCGTCCAGAAGCAGCACATCGGGGTCAGCGAGCAGCGCGAGGCCGAGGTTGAGCTTGGCCAGGGTGCCGCCGGAGAGCTGGTCGGCACGAGTAGCGGCGTACCGGGCGAAGCCGAGGGTTTCATACAGCGCCTTGCGGGACACCGCGTCCTGCTGCTGGCTCATGCCGTAGGCGCGGGCGAACAGCTCGAAGTGCTCGTCGCAGGTCAGCCGCGGGTAGACCAGCGGTTCTTGCGGGCAGTAGCCCAGCGTGCCGGTGCGCGAGACGGATCCGGCGTCGGCGACGAGGGAACCAACCAGGATCTTCATCAAGGTGCTCTTACCCGCGCCGTTCTCCCCCACCAGCCCGACGACCTCTCCTGCGTGCAAGGTCAGGCCTGCGCCGCGCAGTACGGGCCGCTGGTGGCGGCGTGGCCAGATGCCGCGGGAAAAGGACATCTCGAGATTCGTTGCCCTGAGCACGTCAGCGTCGGCGTGACGCACGGAGGTCGTCACGTCCGGCAGGACGCCCAGCCTGACGTCAGTGGTGGACATGGCTGGCACCCCTCGGGTACGTGTCGGCGTCGGTGCTGGGCAGCTGGCGTGAGGGCCGGTGGGGCCGGTAAGGGTGGACCCGTGCTGCGTACGCGGTCCACTCGGCACCGAATGCGGCGGCGACCTCGCGTTCTTCGGAACGGGCCAGCCGGGCGTATACGTAGGCAAGGACGGGGAACATCAGCAGCGTCGGGATGGTCGGCCACTGCAACAGCCAACCGGACATGACGAGCAGGAACCCCAGATACTGCGGGTGCCGAAGCCAGGCGTACGGACCGTCATCGGCGAGCCGGTCGTGCTGGGCGGCCCTGTGCAATTGAGTCCAGGCCGCGGAGATGAGCCAGAAGCCGCCGATGATCACGGCGTAGCTCGCGAGGTGGAAGGGGCTGACGTGCGGGTCCCCCTTCCAGCCGATCAGGTCGTTCCACAAGTGCCCACCGCTGTGGGTCGCCTTGAGTGCAGGGAAGCGGGTGCCGAGCCAGCCGGACAGCAGGTAAACCGTCAACGGGGCGCCGTACATCTCCGTGAACAGCGCCACGACAAAGGCGGAGTAGCCACCCATCGCCCGCCAGTCCCGCTTGGTCCGGGGGTGGAAGAAGCTCGCGGCGAAGAAGATCATCAGGGCACTGTTGAGGATCACCAGCGACCACAGGCCGTAGTCGGAGCTCATGACGTCATCCCCGTTGCCGCACTGGCAGTGACGAGATCGGGCTGGGCTGAATCCTCGACCG
>JAYUBO010000081.1:0-5835 GCA_043740815.1 Frankiales bacterium
CCTCGGCGACGCGGGGCGGCGGCTCGGCGCTGGTGAGCTGGCAGCCCCCGATCAACGACGGCGGGGCGCGGATCACGGGCTACCAGGTCACGGTCCACCCGTCCGAGCAGGTGCTGACGGCTGTCTATGACCAGCGGTCCTGGCCGTCGGCGGGCTCACCAACGGCCAGGTCGCCACTTTCGACGGCGCCGCCGTCAACGACGTGGGCACTGGTCCGGCCGGCTCCACGCAGGTCGTCCCCGCCGGCCCACCTTCGGCACCGGCTGTCGCGGCGCACCTCCGGGACGGCGCCATCCGGCTGTCCCCGATAGCGCCGGCGGCCAATGGGGACCCGGTCACCGGCTTCGTCGTCCAGGTCCTCCCCAATGGGCCACCCGTCGACGTCACGGGCTCCGGCACCCTGCTGACCGGCCTCACCAACGACACGACGTACGACGTGAGCGTCGCCGCCCGCAACGGGGTCGGGACCGGTGCCGGATCCGTGCTCAGCATCGTCCCGACAGCAGGTGCCGGCGAGCCAGCGACGGTCATGCGCTGCTGCACTGGACGGCCCCCAAGACGACGGCGGCCAGCCCGTCAGGGGGTACCTGGTGACCGTCCAGCCCAGCGGCCGACAGGTCCGCTCAGCCGGGCCGCAGCTCGACGTGACCGGGCTGACCAACGGCGTGGCGGCCACGCTCAGCGTGCAGGCCGTCACGGCCGTAGGCCCAGGCTTGGCCAGCCCCGGCGTCACCGTCGCACCCCGTCGGCCAGGGCGCTGCGGGTCCTGCACCAGGCCTCCGCGTTCGTGGCGTACGCGCACCTCGACACGGTGCAGGCGCAGCTGGTCGGCACCAACGGGACCGGCTTTCCGGAAGGAAGGTGACGCTGCTGACCCGAGTGCGTGGGACCACCGCATGGGTACCGGTCGCCCACGGCACCACCGGAGCGACGGGTGTGGTCACCGTCTCGACCGTGCTGCGCGGGACGTCGGCGCTGCTGCTGAGGCTCGACGCGGACGCGGTCGGCGCGGTCGAGGTCCGGGCTCAGCTGTAGGCATTCAGGCGCCACCCGCGTCATCCACCCGCCCTACGACCCCCACGGCGGCCACGGGAACCACATCCATGTCGACTGGCTGGTTCAGTAGACCGTCAATCGGTGAGCGACGGTCAGCCGACCTTCACCAGGTCGATGAGGAAGACCAGCGTGCCGCCGGGGACGGGTCCTCCGGCGCCGTACCCGTCCTTGGGCGCGATGACGACCTCCCGACGGCCACCGACCTTCATGCCCGTGGTGCCGACGCTGAAGCCGTTGATGACACCTCCGCCGACCGTGAACGGCAGGGTGTCGGTGGCGCCGCGCTTCCAGGACGAGTCGAACTCGGCGCCGTCGGCGTAGTTGACACCGACGTACTTCACCTCGACCGGCGAGCCCGCAACGGCCTCCGCGCCGGTGCCGCAGACGATGTCGATGCTGGTCGTCTCAGTCGGCGGGGTGTCCTTGGAGACCGTGAAGACCGGTTTGGTGGCGAGGTCGGTCGTGCCCTTGCCGGAGGGGGTGCAGGTGCCGCCGGCGGCGGTCGGGGACGCCTTGCCGGCAACCTTGTCGACGGTCTTGCCGCCGCCACCGCAGCCGGTCAGGACGCTCATCAGGGCTAGGGTGCCGACGGTGAGCGTGCGGGTGCTGGTCATGAAGCGGACGACCCCAAAATCGTGGTGAGACGGTCGGCGGTCAGCCGCTTGAAGGTACGGCGGGCGCGGGTCCGGTCCAGGACGGCGGCCTCGAGGCCGGTCGCGAGAATCTGCCGGGGCTCGCCCGCGTCGGGGGTCGCGGCGAGCGCCTTCAGGGCGAGGGTCACCGCGCCGTCGAGGTCCAGGGTCGGGTCGTGCTCGTCCTTCAGGACGCCCGCGATCGGGTCGGCGTTGCCGCCCATCACGACAAAGCCATGCTCTTCAGCGACGCTCCCGTCGTAGGTGAGCCGGTAGAGCTGGTCGTCAGCAGGGCTGTCCCCCACCTCCGCGACGGTGATCTCGACCTCGTACGGCTTGCCGCTCTCGGTGAAGATCGTCCCGAGGGTCTGCGCGTAGGCGTTGGCCAGCCCTCGACTCGTCACGTCCGACCGGTCGTACTGGTAGCCGCGCAGGTCGGCGTACCGCACCCCTGCCAGTCGCAGGTTCTCGAACTCGTTGTACTTGCCGACCGCCGCGAACGCGATCCGGTCGTAGATCTCGCTGATCTTGTGCAGGGCCCTGCTGGGGTTCTCGCCACAGAACAAGACCCCGTCGGCGTAGGCCATGACGAGCACAGAGCGGCCGCGGGCGATGCCCTTGCGGGCGTAGTCGCTCTTGTCCCGCATGATCTGCTCGGGGCTGACGTAGAACGGCGTCGACACTTGCTCTCCTCGGTACGACGGTGTGCTGGCGGGTTGGTGCTGGGCTGTCAGTCGTGCGGCGGCAGGGGTGGGCCGGGGATGGGGGTCAGCCGCCGGGACGGATCATCCGCTCGGCCACAATGGCCTCGACGACCGCGGCAACCTCTTCGTCGGGGACCCGGCGCAGGCCGTCGGCCGTCACGGTCATGACAACCGGGAAGATCCGCCGGGTGAGATCGGGACCGCCGGTGGCGGAGTCGTCGTCGGCAGCGTCGTACAGCGCGTCGACGGCGAGCTTGACGGCGGCAGCCTCGTCGAGGCCGTCGCTGTAGCGCTTCTTGAGCGCCCCCCGGGCAAACATCGAGCCACTCCCGACGCTGTGGAAGCTGTGCTCCTCGTAGCGACCGCCGGTGACGTCGTAGCTGAAGATCCGACCGAGGCCGCGGTCGAGGTCGTACCCGGCGAAAAGCGGCACGACCGCGAGGCCTTGCATGGCCATCTGGAGGTTCCCGCGGATCATCGCGGTCAGGCGGTTGGCCTTGCCCTCGAGGCTCAGGACGTGGCCTTCGAGCTTCTCGTAGTGCTCGAGCTCGACCTGGAACAACCGGACCATCTCGATCGCGAGGCCGGCCGTGCCGGCGATGCCGACGCAGGAGTACTCGTCGGCTGGGAAGACCTTCTCGATGTCCCTTTGCGCAATGATGTTGCCCATCGTCGCGCGCCGGTCACCGGCCATGATGACGCCGTCGGACCCCCCAGTTCCGTGGGTGACAGCGACGATCGTGGTGCCGTGCGGCACCTCGACTGTCGCGCCGGGCGGAAGGGTACGGCGGGACGGGAGCAGGTCAGGGGCTGCGGCGCTCAGGAAGTCGCTGAAGCTGCTGGTGCCGGCGGCCGTGAAATGAGCCGGTAGACGTCCATGGAGACCGAGGTCCTCTGCCACTGTGTCTCGCTGTTCCTCTCGAAGTAGTCGATCGCGTTGGCGGGCGAGCACAGCACACCACGGACGCCGTCAAAGACGTGGTGGTGAGCCAAGGAAGCGAGGGTCACTGACCGCCTTTTTGTACGTATCCACGAACAAACTCTTCGGCATTTGACTCCAGGACGTCATCGATTTCGTCCAAGAGGTCATCCACGTCGGAGGACAACTCCTCCACGCGCTCGTGGACATCCGACGGGGCCGCATCAACGACCTCCTCTGCCTCCCCGGTGCTCTTGCTTGCGCGCTCCTGGCCGCCGCTGTCGTTGCTTGCCATCGCTGTCTCCTCGCGTTCGGTGCGTGACCTCGGGGTCCGCCCTGGGTTGGGCTCTCGGGCTGGCTCCTGAACCTATCCCGCGGAGCCGTCCCCTTCCCTTCGGCAGGCCCGACGCTTCGACAAGACGCGGTCGGCTGTGGCCTGATGGAGGTGTGGACCTCTACGCCCTACCTCCGGAGCAGTTCACCTCCGCCCGGGACGCGGCGGTCAGGGACGCGGCGGCCCAGCAGGACAAGGACCTCGCCACGACGCTGAAGGCGCTGCGCACGCCGAGCGTCGCCGCCTGGGTGGTCAACACCCTCGTCCGCGAGCAGGCCCAGCTCCTTGACCAGCTTCTGGGGCTCGGCACCGAGCTGGCCAAGGCCCAGGCACAAGGCAAGGGTGCCGAGCTGCGGGAGCTGACCGAGCGGCGCCACCAGGTGGTTCAGACGGTGACCCAGCAGGCAGCCGACCTGGTGGAGCGGGATCTCACGCCCCAGGTCAGGGCCGAGGTGACGGCCACGCTGGACGCTGCGCTGGCCGACCCCGCCAGCGCGCAGGCGGTGCGGACTGGTCAGCTCGTGCGCAGCCTGAGCTACGCCGGCTTTGGGGGCGACGTGGACCTTGACGGTGCCGTGGCCCCCCTTCCGTCGGCCCCGGGCAAGCGGAGCGCTCACCCACCGCAAGCCAACGCTGCCAGCACTCCAGGCCACGCCGGAAGGAAGGTCAAAGCCGGCCAGGAGATCAAGAAGCTGGAGGCCAGCGCCCTGAACGGTCAGGGCGCTGTGGACGAAGCAGCCAGGCATGTCGAGAGGGTCGACAAGGAGCTTCATGCCGCCAAGAGCAGGGCGCTGCAGGCGCTGCAGGCGGTCGAGGCTTCGGCCGTCGATGTCCAGCGGGCCCGCGAGGCGCTCATGGCCGCGGAGCGGCGGCAGAACCAGACGAGGTCCCAGAGTGCGAGGGTGGTCAAGGAGGTCCGGGACAGCGAGCGCAGGGCCGAACGAGCCATCGCCGCCCTTCGGGCCGCGCAGGACGCCAGTGATCGGAGCCGGCTCGCCCTCGACGCCGCCCGCCGCGCATGAACGACGGTCTCCGGGCCGTCCAGGAGCACCTCACACGCCTGGCACCTCTGCACCTCAGGGGGTCCTGGCTCCACGGATCTGTGGTCCTCGGCGGCTACCACCACGGCATCAGCGACCAGGACCTTGTCGTCGAGCTCGACCACCCCCTCAGTGCGAAGGAGCGGGCCCTCGTCCACAGCAGCCACGAGCAGGCAGGTCCGAGCCTGGCCACGAGCTACCTCGAGGGCAAGGACGACCCCCGGCCCTGGACCTGGACACACGGCTGGTGCGGCCGGCGCCGGGTCGGCCTCATCACACGCGCCGAGCTGCACCTCGCCCATCCGGACGACTGGCCCGAGATCTTCGACATACCGGGGGTGGTGGCTCGGGAGGTGACCCAGGTCTGGAGACCGCTGCTCAAGCTCCCGGGGCCCTGGTTGAAGACCGAGTACGTCGACCTGTCCTTGACCAGTGTCGCCCGAGCGCTGCTCACCCAGGAGACCGGGGCGCTGTGCACCAAGGACGCCGCCTTACAGACCCTGCAACCCCTCGGCGTCTCCCCCAGGCTCGCCGAAGCCGTGACAGCCCGCCGCGAGGGGCGGGCCGTAGCGCCCCACCACATCGTCGGGCGTGCCGTGCAGACCCGCAGCCAGGTCAAGCGGCTGCTGAGCCTGCTCGAGCCCCACCTCTAGCGGCGACCGGCCAGCGTGTCGACGAGCTCGGCGGCGGTGTCGCAGCGGTCGAGCAGCGCGCCGACGTGGGCCTGCGTGCCGCGCAGAGGTTCGAGGGTGGGTACGCGTTGCAGCGACTCCCGACCCACGTCGAAGATGACCGAGTCCCACGAAGCGGCCGCGACCTGGGTGGGGTACTTCTGCAGGCAGCGCCCGCGGAAGTAGGCCCGGGTGTCCGATGGGGGCGACAGAACGGCCTGCTGGACCTCCTGCTCGCTGACCAGGGTCTGCATCGAGCCGCGGGCCACCAGCCGGTTGTAGAGGCCCTTGTCGCGACGGACGTCGGAGTACTGGAGGTCGACCAGGTGCAGCTTGGAGGCGTCCCAGTCCAGGCCCTCGCGCTGCCGGTAGCCCTCGAGCAAGGACAACTTGGCGACCCAGTCGAGCTCGCCAGACAGCGACATGATGTCGGCAGAGAGGCGGTCCAGCGTGGACTCCCACCGGGCGAGGACGTCGGC
>JAYUBO010000082.1:0-6784 GCA_043740815.1 Frankiales bacterium
TCGCCTTCGTCGGGGGCTTCATGTACAACCAGCTTCGGGTGGTGGGCGCGCCGCCGGACGCCGTTGGGCACCCGCCGCGTGAGGTGTGGGACAGCGTCCTGTCCGGGCTTCCGCCGATCCGGGAGCGTTTCGAGACGGCGGAGCAAGCACTCGCGGGCAAGCTCTGGCGCGACGACCTGGCCCGGTGGGACGCCGAGCTCAAGCCGGCTCTCGCCGCGCAGCGGGCAGCTCTGCGGGCCGTCGACCCGGCGGCGCTCGAGGACGCCGAGCTGGCCGACCACGTGGACGCGTGTCACGCGGCGCTGGTCAACGGGATCTACCACCACCACCGGCACAACGCCGCCGCCCTGATCCCGGTAGGGCTGTTCCTCGCCACCGCGCTCCCGCTGACCGGCCGGTCCCCTGCCGGCCTGCTGGGGCTCCTGCAGGGGGCGAGCCCGGTCACGCAGGGCTTCCCGACCGAGCTGGCGGCGCTGCGCCAAGCGCTCGACGCCGACCCCGCAGCGGCTGACCTGCTCGACGGGGCGGACCCGGCCGTGGTGCTCGCCGCCCTGCGGGCGCGGCCCGGTGCAATCGGGGAGGCCGCGGCCACCTACCTCGACCTCACCGGAGATATCAGCGTCGACGGCGAGGACTCGGTGGGTACGCCGGGTGGCGCCGAGGCACCCGACCTCGTGCTGGGCCGGCTGCGGGCCGCCCTTGCCAGTAAGGGCAGCGCTCCGGCTGGGCCGGAGGCCGCGGAGGCCGAGATCCGCGCGGTCGTCCCGCCAGAGCGGCTGGCCGAATTCGACGCGGCCCTCGCCGAGGCCCGCCTGGTGTACCGACTGCGTGACGAACGCGCGGTCTACGGCGACAAGCTGGCCGGTGCGCTGTGCCGGCGGGCGCTGCTGGAGGTCGGCCGCCGGCTCGTCATGCGGGACGTCGTCGACGAGCCGGAGTACGCGGTCGATGCGAGCGCCGACGAGGTGCGGTCGCTGCTGCTGGCCGACCCGGCTGCACCGGATGGCGCAGAGCTGGCGGCCCGGACGGCCTGGCGGCGCACCGCGAACTACCGCGACATGCCGCCGCTGTTCGGCCCGGCACCGGGCCCACCGCTGCCCGCCGAGTGGCTGCCACCCGCCGCCGGGCTGATGCAGGCCGCCATGGGCATCAGCATCGGGGCGGTCCTGCACCAGCCGGAGTCGGCCACCACCAGCACCACGGTGCAGGGCTTGCCGGTCAGCCCGGGGGTGTACGAGGGGCGGGCTGTGCTCGTGCGCGACATCGCCGACCTGCACCGGGTCGCCCAGGGCGACGTGGTGGTCGCGACCAGCACCGGGCCGGCGTTCAACCTGGTGCTCCCACTCGTCGGGGCGATCGTCACCGACCGCGGGGGCCTGCTGTCGCACGCAGCCATCGTGGCTCGCGAGTTCGGCATCCCGGCGGTGGTCGGCTGCAGCGACGCGACCCTGCTGCTGCGGGACGGGGACCGGGTACGGGTGGACGGGGTCACGGGTGTCGTCACTCGCCTCTGACCTGCGGACCGGCCGGGCGGTCACCCTCGTCGACGCCCGCGACGAGAGCCGGTACGGCGGGAAGGCCGTCCAGCTCGGCGAGGCGGTACGGGCCGGGCTGCCGGTGCCGCCTGGCGTCGCCCTGCCTGTCTCTCTTGTCGAGGCGCTGGTCCTGGGCCGGCCGGAGGCCAGGCGATGTGTGGAGTTGGCTCGCGACCGGCTCGGCGCAGGCGCCCTCGCCGTACGGTCATCGGCGGTCGGCGAGGACAGCGAGGGAGCCAGCTTTGCCGGGCAGCACGCCACCGTGCTCAACGCCGTTGACGTCGTCGACGCGGTGCTGCAGGTGGCCGGGTCGGCCTGCGAGGCGGCGGCGGCGGCCTACCGGGTGCGCCTTGGCCGGCCGGCCGGGACGGCGATCGGGGTGGTCCTGCAGCGGCTGGTGACCTCCGAGGTCGCGGGGGTGCTGTTCACCTGCGACCCCGTCTCGGGCCGGGACGAGCTCGTCATCGAGGCCAGCTGGGCGTTCGGCGAGGCGGTGGTCAGCGGGCTGGTCAGCCCTGACCTGTACCGGCTGGGGCCGTGCGGTGAGGTGCTGCAGGTCTGCCCCGGCCACAAGGACAGCGCCGTCGTGCTGCGCCCTGGTGGCGGCACCATTGTCGTCGGTGTGGACGCGGTCCGGGCCCGTCAGCCGTGCCTCGACGCTCGGCATCTGAGCGCCCTGGTCGCCCTCGCGGCCCGGATTCGCAAGGTCTGGCCCGGCCACAGCGACCTCGAGTGGGCCTACGGTCCGGACGGGCTGGCCCTGCTGCAGCGCCGTCCCGTGACCACCGGCCCGGGCCGGCCGGGTGCCTGACCGCCCCTGGAGCTGGTGGTGAGCGAACCGCTCGTCGAGGCCGGGACCGTGGCGCGGGCCCGAGACGACCGGAGGCTGCTGCTGGCCGTCTGCCTGGCGACCTCGCTGGTCCCGCTGAACTCCACGATGGTCGCGGTCGCCCTGCCCGACGTTGCCCGTGACCTCGGCGTGCGGCCCGGGTCCGGGCTGCTGCTCATCTCGGCCTACCTGGTCGTGACGGCGGCTCTGCAGCCGATCGCCGGCAGCCTGGGAGACCGCTGGGGCCGACGGGGGCTGGTCCTCGGCGGGGTGACCGTGTTCGGGCTGTCCTCGGTCGCGGCGGCGGGGGCGCCCGACCTATCAGTGCTGGTGGCACTGCGCTGCCTGCAGGCGGCGGGTGGGGCACTGGCGCTGCCCAACGCCGCGGCGCTGGTCCGCGAGGCGCTCCCGCCGGAGCGCCGCGGCCGGGCATTCGGGATGGTCGGGGCGGCGGCCACGGTGGCCGCCTCCGCCGGGCCACCGGTGGGTGGGCTGCTGACCGCGTCGTTCGGCTGGCGGGCGGTCTTCCTGGTCAACGTGCCGCTTGCGCTCACCGCAGTATGGGCCGGTCGGCGCAGCCTGCCGCCCGCCGTCCGCCGCCCGGGCGGCAGCTTCGACCTGGTGGGGGCGCTGCTGCTGCTCACTGGGCTCGGCGGCCTGTCGGCCCTGCTCACCACCCGTCCCGGCGGGGCGACCGCGGTCCTGGGCACTGGGGTGGTCGCGCTGGCCTGGGCCGCCTTCGTGCCGCACGAGCTGCGTTGCCGCCATCCGGTGCTGGACCCGCGGCTGTTCCGCTCCCGGGGTGTCGCGGCCGGGTCGCTGGCGGTCGCCGCCAGCAACCTGGCGCTGTACGTGCTGCTGCTCGCCGTCCCCGTCCTGTTGAGCGGCCGGTACGGCTACGCCGCCCTCGGGCTGCTGCTGGTGCCGCTGCCGGGAGCCAGCAGCATGCTCTCACCCGTGGGCGGCCGGCTCTCGGACCGGCTGGGGCGGCGCACCCCGGCGGTGCTCGGACTGGGCCTGCTCACCACCGCGCTGCTCCCGCTGGTCGTGCTCGGCCGACTGCCCTCGGTCCCCGTGCTGCTGGTCGTGCTGGGCATGGCCGGGGCGGGCCTGGGACTGGCGCAGGCACCCGTGCAGGCCGCGGCTGTCGAAGCGGTAGCCCCCGAGCGGGCCGGGATGGCGGCCGGGGCCTGGTCGACCAGCCGCTACCTGGGCAGCATCATCGGGTCGGCGGTCTTGGCAGCTGTGCTGCACGGGCGGCCGTCGACCGTCGCCCTCCGCCCGGTGCTGATCCTGGCCGCCGCCGGCGCAGTGGTTTCGCTCGGCGCCGCGCTCGCCCTGCCGAGGCACCCGCCCAACCCCTCACCGCACCGTGCAAGCAGTGACCGACGCTGACCTGACCCTCATCTCTCAAGGTGCGTTTTTCACGATCATCAGCTCCCCTCGACCTTCACAGGGAATGTCACCGTGCTCACGCTGACACTCCAGTGCTCCTCGCTGACATTTCCTGCTCATCACGCCGGACATTCCGACGATTTTTTCCCTCAGCTGCAGCCACTGGTGCTACCGCAGCTCTCGCAGACATAGCAGCTCCCGGCCGGGCGCATCTTGACGCCGCAGGTCATGCAGAGCGGGGCGTCGGCGCCAATACCCTGCTGCGCTTCGGCAAGCTCCATGGAGGAGCCGACCCGGACGGCCGCCGGAGCGGGCGTGGCAACGGGAACACCCTGGGCGAGGCCGTCCACATCCACGTCGTCATCCACGGTCGGAGCAGTGCCGTAGCCGGTGGAGACGGCCAGGGCGCGCTCCTGCGCGGTGAAGATGCCGAGCTCAGAACGCTTGTCATAGGGCAGGAAGTCCAGCGCGAGGCGACGGAACAGGTAGTCCATGACGGAGGCGGCGATGCGGATGTCGGCGTCGTCGGTCATACCAGCCGGGTCGAAGCGCATGTTGGTGTACTTGGAGACAAAGGCCTCCAGCGGCACGCCGTACTGCAGGCCGATGCTGATCGAGATGGAGAACGCGTCCATGACGCCGGCGAGCGTGGAGCCCTGCTTGCTCATCTTGATGAAGACCTCGCCCAGCGAGCCGTCCTCGTAGCCGTTGGCCGTCATGTAGCCCTCGGCGCCAGCGATCGAGAAGGAGATCGTGCGGCCCGTGCGGTTCTTGGGCAGGCGCTTGCGAGTCGGACGGGTGGCCACGAGGACATCCTCGCCGGAAGCGGCCGCCTCCGAGCCCTTCTTGTCCTGCAGCGGCTGGCCGACCTTGGAGTTGTTGCGGTAGATCGCCAAGGCCTTCAGGCCGCGCTTCCAGCCCTCGAAGTAGACCTCCTCGACGTCCTCGACGGTCGCCTCGGCGGGCAGGTTGACGGTCTTGGACAGCGCGCCGGACACGAACGGCTGAATCGCCGCCATCAGGTTGACGTGGCCCATCGGGGAGATGGACCGCTCCCCCATCGCGCAGTCGAACACGCTGTAGTGCTCGAGCTTGAGGCCGGGGGCGCCGACGACGCTGCCGTGCTCGGCGACGTGCTCGACGATCGCCTCGACCGACTCCTCCTGGTAGCCCAGGGACCGCAGCGCACGCGGCACCGTGCCGTTGACGATCTGCATCGACGCGCCACCGACGAGCTTCTTGAACTTCACGAGCGCGAGGTCGGGCTCCAGGCCGGTCGTGTCGCAGTCCATCATCAGACCGATCGTGCCGGTGGGGGCGATGACGGACGCCTGCGCGTTGCGGTAGCCGTTCTTCTCGCCGAGGGCGAGGCACTCCTGCCACGCCTTGGTCGCCTCGTGCAGGATCCGGGCGTCGTCGGCGCCGACGACGCGGACGCTGTCGTTGGCGGCAGCGTGCTTGCGCATGACGCGCTTGTGGGCATCGGCGTTCTGCGCGTAGCCGTGATAGGGCCCGACGACACCGGCCAGCTCTGCGGAGCGCCGGTACGCCGTACCGGTCATGAGGCTTGTGATGGAGGCGGCGAGGGCGCGGCCGCCGTCGCTGTCGTACGCGTGGCCGGTCGCCATCAGCAGGGCGCCAAGGTTGGCGTAGCCGATACCGAGCTGGCGGAAGTTGCGGGTCGTCTCAGCGATCGGCTCGGTCGGGAAGTCGGCGAAGCAGATCGAGATATCCATCGCGGTGATGATGAACTCGACGGCCCGGGCGAACTCCTTGGCCGAGAAGGTGCCGTCGTCGCGCAGGAACTTCATGAGGTTCAGCGACGCGAGGTTGCAGGAGGAGTTGTCCAGGCTCATGTACTCACTGCACGGGTTGGAGGCGTTGATACGCCCCGACTCGGGAGTGGTGTGCCAGTCGTTGATCGTGTCGTCATACTGAATGCCCGGGTCGGCGCACTCCCACGCGGCTTGGGCGAGCTTGCGCCACAGGGTCTTGGCGTCGACGGTCTCGAGGACGCTGTTGTCGCCGCGAGCGCGTAGGCCGAACTCACCGCCGCTGTCGACGGCGCGCATGAACTCGTCACTGACGCGGACCGAGTTGTTGGCGTTCTGGTACTGGACGCTGACGATGTCCTTGCCACCGAGGTCCATGTCGAAGCCGGCGTCCCGCAGGGCGCGGATCTTGTCCTCCTCACGGGCCTTGGTGTCGATGAACTCCTCGATGTCGGGGTGGTCGACGTCCAGGACGACCATCTTGGCCGCACGGCGGGTCGCGCCGCCGGACTTGATGGTGCCGGCGGAGGCGTCCGCGCCGCGCATGAAGGACACGGGGCCACTCGCCGTACCGCCGCTGGACAGCAGCTCCTTGGAGGAGCGGATCCGGGACAGGTTGAGGCCGGCGCCGGAGCCGCCCTTGAAGATCATGCCCTCTTCGCGGTACCAGTTCAGGATCGAGTCCATGTGGTCGTCGACCGCCAGGATGAAGCAGGCGCTGACCTGCTGCGGCGCGCTGGTGCCGACGTTGAACCAGACCGGGCTGTTGAAGGCGAACACCTGGTGCAACAGCATGTGCGTGAGCTCGTGCTCGAAGATCTCAGCGTCGGCCTCGCCGGCGAAGTAGTCGAAGTCGATGCCCGCCTGGGTGTACTTCTTCACCACCCGGTTGATGAGCTGCTTGAGGCTCCACTCGCGGTTGTCGTGACCGACGGCGCCGCGGAAGTACTTGGTCGTGACGATGTTGGCGGCGTTGACGCTCCACGCCTCGGGGAACTCCACGCCGCGCTGCTCGAAGTTGACCGAACCATCGCGCCAGTTGGTCATGACGACGTCGCGACGCTCCCACGTCACCGCGTCATAGGGGTGCGTGCCCGGGGTCGTGAACAACCGCTCCAGGCGCAAGCGCCCGCCCTTGCGGGCCTTCGGGACTGCCGCGCCGATGGTTTCCGTCATGCCTTGTCCTCTTTCGTGTTCCCGGTAGGTGCAACAACCACGGAGCGCGCGGCATTGCTTGAAACTGTGCTGACGTC
>JAYUBO010000083.1:0-15783 GCA_043740815.1 Frankiales bacterium
CGTGACGGGCAGATCCCTCGTCCAGGTGGGTCAACAATGCTCCGAATGGACGACGCACAGAACCCTTGGTTGCGGCACCATGGAGCCGTGGCAGGTCAAAGAACCGACCGGTGGAAAGCGCATCCAGTCCTTGCCGTGCTGGTCCGCGTCGTGGTCGTCCTGCTGCCCGTCGTCGTGTCCGTCCTCGCCGCGCTGAGCCTGATCGCGGTCCTACCGGTGGCGACCACCCTGCTCACGGAGGTCGGGTGGTGGGTCGTGGTCCTCGGCGGCGCCCTCGGTGCGGCCTTGCTGACCGATCGGCTGGCCCGTCGCCTGCTGCCCCTTGCCGTGCTCCTCGAGCTGTCCCTCGTCTTTCCTGACCGTGCACCGGCCCGACTTCGGACGGCTCGGGGGATGACGGCCCGCGAGCTCGAGTCCCAGCTGCTGTCCCTTCGCCGTTCCGGTGTGCGGGGCACCCCGATCGAGGTCGCCGAGACGCTGGTGACCCTCGTCGGGATCCTCGGCCTGCACGACCGGCGCACCCGGGGACACTCCGAGCGCGTCCGGGCTTACGTCGACTTGATCAGTGAGGAGCTCGACCTCCCGGAGCAGGACCGGACCCGGCTCCGCTGGGCTGCTCTCGTTCACGACCTGGGCAAGCTCACCGTGCCCACCGAGGTCCTCAATGGCGGCAAGGACCTCCCCGACGAGGCCTGGAGGCAGCTGCACAGGCATCCGGAGGAGGGCGACCGGCTGGCCGCCGGGCTGCTGCCCTGGCTTGGCGAGTGGGGCGAATCGGTCCTTCAGCACCACGAGCGATGGGACGGCGGCGGCTACCCGGCCGGGCTCGCCGGGCAGGAGATCTGCCGGGGCGCCCGGATCATCGCCGTTGCTGACGCCTTCGAGGTCATGACGTCCCACCGGGCCTACAGCAGGGCGCGTACGGCGGGAGCAGCGCGTGCGGAGCTGGCCCGCTGCTCTGGCGCCCAGTTCGACCCGGCCGTGGTGCGGGCTTTCCTGCAGATCAGCCTCGGTCGGCTGCGCTGGGTCCTGGGACCGCTCTCGTGGCTGTCGACCATCCCGTTCGCGGCCACCGTCGACAAAGCCGGCCAGGCTGCCAAGACGGCCGTGGGCGTCGTCGCCGCTGCCGCGTTGGTCGCCCTGGGGGTGGTGCCTGGACCCGGCGGCACGGTGGCGGCGACCCGCGGTGACCGGCGCCCGCCCGCAGCCCTGAACTCGGCGGCGACCACCTCACCGCCGGCGGTCCCCAGTGTGGGCCAGCCCCCTCCCGCTGCCGTCACGGTGCCCACAGTCCCCGCGCCGATCACGCAGGGCGCCGCTGTCGCGGTGCAGACCAGTGTCGGGGTGCCGACCCCCATCCAGGTGCCGACCCCCGTCCGGGTGCCGACGGCGACCTCGGCGCCGGCCCGTTCCACGCCGACGCCCACGCTGACCCCGACTCCCACGCTGACGCCCACCCCGACGCTGACCCCGACTCCCACGCCCACCCCGACGACTACGTCGTACTTTTTGCGGCCGACCGGCTTGGGGACTGCTGCACCGACCGGGGCGACGCCGGCGACCCGGACGCTGCTCGCCGGCGGAGCCGACACGGCCTTCGACCTGCCGGTGGGTTCGGTACCGTCGGCGCTGGCCGGAGCGCCGCTGCTCGTGCTGTACGAAGACCTCACCAGCGGGCAGGGCCAGGGCAACGCCAAGGGCACGATCGATGTGACCCTGTCGGACTGTACGAGTGCGGTCGGGCCGTGCGCGACGGTGTCGTCGGGCTCCCTGGGCATGAGTGGACGATCGACCGGCTACGTGCAGGACACGGTCACGCTCTCCGGCGCGACCGCGCTCCTGGCCCCCGGGCATCTGCTGCGGCTCAGCCTGGCCCTGACCACGCAGGGCAACGCGACGTCGGTCCTGCTCGGCTTCGACGCGACCGCGACACCAAGCAGGCTCGACCTCACGGCCGCTCCGCCGCCCTGAGCGGCGCCTGACCGAGGGCCCGCGGCTAGGCTTGAGCAAGCCCATCCGTGCTGCCTCGAGGAGCTTCACCCGTGCTGACCCGCCTTGACCTGCGCGGTCGCCGCGACGCCGACCTTGCCGCCGTCCTGCCCAGGGCCGAGCTTGATGTGGCCGTCGCGGTCGAGCAGGTCCGGCCGGTCGTCGAGGCTGTCCGTGACCGTGGTGCCGACGCCGTCCGCGAGGCGACGCAGCGTTTTGACGGGGTCACGCTGACTGATCTTCGCGTCCCGGCGGCCGCCCTGGCGACGGCGCTGGCCGAGCTCGACCCAGCGGTGCGGGCGGCCCTGGAGGAGGCGATCGGGCGCAACCGCACCGTGTCCACCGCCCAGCTGCGCGCCGACGAGGTCGTGCACGTCGTCGACGGCGCGACGGTCACCGAGCGATGGGTCCCCGTCGGCCGGGTCGGGCTCTACGTCCCGGGTGGACGGGTCGCCTACCCGTCATCGGTGGTGATGAACGCCGTCCCCGCACTGGTCGCCGGCGTCGGCTCGTTGGCCATCGCGTCACCCCCGAAGCAGGAGTTCGGTGGGCTGCCCAACC
This sequence comes from Frankiales bacterium, assembly GCA_043740815.1. Classification (GTDB taxonomy): domain Bacteria; phylum Actinomycetota; class Actinomycetes; order Mycobacteriales; family SCTD01; genus RYN-111. The sequence continues at coordinate 2,551 of JAYUBO010000083.1, forward strand.
CCTACATCCTGGCTGCCTGCGCGCTGCTCGGAATCGAAGAGGTCTACGCCGTCGGCGGTGCCCAGGCGATCGCGATGTTCGCCTACGGGCTAGAGGGGGAGCCGGGGGTTGCTCCCGTGGACGTCATCACGGGGCCGGGCAACGTCTACGTCGCCGCGGCCAAGCGCCTGGTGCAGGGCCGGTGCGGCATCGACTCCGAGGCGGGGCCAACCGAGATCGCGATCCTGGCCGATGACACCGCCATACCCGCGGTGGTAGCAGCGGACCTGATCGCACAGGCCGAGCACGATCCGATGGCCGCGTGCCTGCTCGTGACGCCGTCGGTCGCGCTGGCCGACGCGGTCGACGTCGAGCTCGACAAGCAGGTGCCCGAGACCAGGCACCGCGCCCGCGTCGAGGAGGCCTTCCGCGGCCAGTCCGCGCACGTGCTGGTCGAGGACCTCGACCACGGCCTGGCTGTCGTTGACGCGTGGGCCGCCGAGCACCTGGAGGTCATCACCGTCGACGCTCCGGAGCGGGCCCGCCGGGTCCGCAACGCCGGCGCGATCTTCGTTGGAGGCTTCACGCCGGTGTCGCTCGGGGACTATCTTGCCGGCTCCAACCACGTCCTGCCGACTGGCGGCACGGCGCGCTTCTCGGCCGGCCTGTCCGCGCAGAGTTTCCTGAAACGGATGTCGCTGGTCGAGTACACCGCCGAGGCGCTCGCGGCTGTCGCCCCGCATGTCAGTGCCCTCGGCGGCGCCGAGGATCTGCTGGCGCACGTGGAGGCGGTCCAGGTCCGGGTCCGGCTCGCGTGAGCTTGCCTGTCCGCGACGACCTGGTTGGCCAGCAGCCCTACGGCGCCCCGCAGCTGCCGAAGGTGATCCAGCTCAACGTCAACGAGAACCCCTTCGCGCCCTCGGCCTCGTTCGTCGCCGACCTTGCCGCGGCCGTCGGTGAGGCCGCTGTCTCGCTGAACCGCTACCCGGACAGGGAGGCTCTGGGGCTGCGCTTCGACCTGGCGTCCTACCTGACCCGGGTCACCGGCGTCTCGCTGACCGTCGAGCAGGTGTGGGCCGCGAACGGCTCAAACGAGGTGCTCCAACAGGTGTGCCAGGCGTTCGGCGGCCCGGGACGGGTGGCGCTGGGCTTCGAGCCGTCGTACCCGATGCACCCGTTGCTGGCGCGCGGGACCAACACCGGTTGGGTCGGCGTTCCGCGGGCCGCAGACTTCACCCTGTCGGTCGGCGCGGCGGTCGCTGCGGTGCGCGAGCACCAGCCCGCCATCACCTTCCTGACCACTCCGAACAACCCCACCGGCACGGTCACCAGCCTCGAGGTCGTCGGGGCGGTCTGCGACGAGTCCCAGGGTGTGGTCGTCGTCGACGAGGCCTACGCGGAGTTCGGTACGTCGGTCTCCGCCGTCACCCTGCTCGCCGACCACCCGCGGCTGCTGGTGTCTCGGACGATGTCGAAAGCCTTCGCCGGGGCGGGCCTGCGGCTGGGCTACCTGGCGGCCTCGGCGGAGGCCGTCGACGCCCTGCGGCTGGTACGCCTGCCCTACCACCTGTCGGCCCTGACCCAGGCCGCCGCACGGGTAGCGCTGGCCCACACCGACGAGCTGCTCGGGACCGTCGAGGCCGTCAAGGCACAGCGGGACCGGATGCTGGCCGGCATCCCCGCGCTCGGGCTGTCCGTCGTGCCGACCGAAGCCAACTTCCTGCTATTCGGACCGTTCCCGTCACCGGGTCAGGTCTGGCAGTCCCTGCTCGACCGCGGCGTCCTCGTTCGGGACCTGTCGGCTGCGCCGGGCCTGTCCGGCTGGCTGCGGGTCAACGCCGGCACCGAGCCGGAGACGACCGCGTTCCTCGATGCCATTGCCGCTGTCCTTGCCGACCGCTGAGTCCTAGAGCATCGGGGTCGCGTGCAGGCGTGCCAGGTCCGCAGGTTGGGGTTTGCCTCCCCGGATGAGGTCCGCGCGGTCGAAGCCGAGTGCGCCGGGCAGGAAGTCCGAACCGAGGTTGAGGCCGGGGCTCGACGTCAGCAGGTTCTGCACCTCCTGCGCGGGCACCGGCAGACCCGGGCCGATCGCGAGGCCTGCGCACATGATCTCGGCGATCAACGCCTTCCGGCCAGTGGCGTGACGGTGGCTAACTCCCGCCAGGTGCGTGGTGTCCCCGGCAACCGCCTCGCCGAAGGCTGACTCTGATGATGGCGACGCCGCCCCGCGGGGAAGGGTTCACGGTTCGGTCGTCGTCGTCGTCGTCGTCGGTGGCAGGCACGGCGCGAGCTTGGGCGAGGGCTTTGGTTAGCGACGAGCCATGAGCAGGATGCTGGGGCCGTTCGGGTGTTCGGGTTGGTCGAAGGCGACCTCGATGTCGGTGAACCCCAGCCGGGTCAGGCAGTCGTTGATGTCGTCGCGCTCCATCCACTGCGCGTAGGTCTCGGTGCCGCCGCAGAAGCCGCTCCAGCCGACCGCCTCGTGGTACTGACGAGGGTGCAGGACGTACCTGGCGTCTTCGAAGACGTACGGCTCCGACGCTGGCCCGAACTGCTTGCTGGTGGGCAGGGCCCGCACCAGCTCCTCGCGGTAGTAGTGCGTCCAGATCGCCAGGTGGTCACTGGCCGAAGCCAGCAACTCAAGCAGTCCGACCGGGTCGACCATGTGGTAGAGGACGCCGCTGGCGAGTACCAGGTCGAAGGTGTGGTCTCTGCCGCGGAGGTACTCGGTGAAGTCGCCACGCACGAAACGCGAATGGCGCAGGTCCAGGAGTTCCTTGACAACCAGGCATTTGAGGAAGGCCTGGCTGTTGGACTCGATCGCGAGGACCTCCGCGCCTGCTTGGTCAAGCATGGCGGTGTGGCCACCTTCGAGAGGTCCCAACTCCAGGACGCGCGCGCCGACGATACCGGGGCCAAACCAGTCGATCACGGCCGCGATCCGCGGATCCTCAAACAGCCGCGCTGAGCCTGACACCACGCCGAGTTTATCGGGCAGGTGCGAGGACCAGTCGCCGGTGAAGATGTCAACGGCAAGCTGCGTCGAGGGTGCGGTCTTCGCGTGCAGGTCCAGAAAGGTTGGTTCGTGCTGCTCCAAGGGCTTTCGCAGCCCGGCAGCCCGCAGCACGCGACCGGCCGTGGCCCGGGTCCGACTCACTTCGCACTCCCAACGCACCTTTAACGACACAGATCCCGGCGGGAGCCGGTAGCAACGTACGCGAGCGAACCTGTGCCTTCTCTTACCGTATCCCTGACCGGGCCCGCGCTGCTGCCGTGCCGCTCAGGGGGTCGCCGAGGAGCAAGCCTCTACCAATCAGTTCCGCCGTCCGGACACCCGTCGTCGGCAGGCGCGAAAGGCAGGGTAAGGCCCACCCGGGTCGGCCCCGCGAAGACGGCACGCAGGGCTGCGGACCGCGGACTGACCGGGCATGAACAAGCCAACGCCCTGAACGGCGCTCGGTATGCGTGGTGGAAGAACCCGGTCGACCTGACGGACAATCAGATCGAGATGCTCGCCTGCCTTGCCAAGACCGACCCCCGGTTGCGCGACGCCTACCCTCCTGAAGGAAGGAGCGCAGCATGTCTTCGCCATGAAGGGCGACGGGCAACGAACCCTCGATCAGTGGCCGAGCCGGGTCTGGCAAAGCCAGCTCAACGCCTTCGCCGTGATGTCCCTTGGTGGACACCGACCTCAATTACCGGGCCGGGCCGGCCTGGGATGAGTCGGAAGAGCCGCCCTTCTCATCTTGTCGCGGTGCCAGCATCTCGCAGCCGTAACTGACCTGGTGCGGCCTGCTGAGCGCCGTCGCCGAACCACATCACCGATTCCTGCAGCGCTGGTCGCCAGAAGCGAAAGGTGTGGTCGCCGTCCCGGAGAACGAGCAATGCACCGCTACCGTGCGCTCTGGCGGAGGCAGCGAACCGACGGACGTCCACTGCGGCTGGGTCGTCCTGACCGACCTCGAGGCGGAGGTTCACGCCATGCGCAGCCACCCGGTTCTGTATAGGTGGGCTCGGTCAGAGGTGACAGCGCCGCGATCTGGTGGTTTCGCCCGGGGCTGGACCGGGTCGGAGGTCTCTCGTGGTCGTCCGGAAGCGCCGAGCAACTTCTCGGCGGCGACTCTCTACACAGCTAGGTAGGACGTGCGAACAAGGGGTCGGACGTGAGCAAGTCGTCGTGCGTAACAGGGGTTGCCCGTAGGACCGATAGCCTTACCTGTATGGCACGCAGGGCTCTGGTGGAGCGCACGACCAAGGAGAGCGACGTCCGCGTCGAGCTCGACCTCGACGGCACCGGACAGGGGTCGAGTGACACCGGCGTGCCGTTCTTCGACCACATGGTCTGCCAGCTCGGGCGGCACGGTGGGTTCGACCTGACCGTCGTCACCAAGGGCGACCTGCACATCGACGCGCACCACACCGTCGAGGACACCTCGCTCGCGATCGGCAGCGCGCTCAAACAGGCCCTGGGCGACAAGGCAGGTGTACGCCGGTTCGGTGACGCCACCGTGCCCCTGGATGAGTGCCTGGTCCAGGCGGCCGTCGACCTGAGCGGCCGGCCCTACCTGGTGCACGAGGAGCCGCAGCTGGTCGAGCTGATCGGCAGCTATGACACGACCCTCACCAAACACATCTGGGAGAGCTTGGTCGCGACCAGCGGCATCGCCCTGCACGTGCGGGTGCTCAGCGGCCGCAACGCCCACCACATCGTCGAGACGCAGTTCAAGGCGGTCGCCCGGGCGTTGCGCGCCGCGTGCGAGCTCGACCCGCGCGTGCTGGGCGTGCCCTCTACCAAGGGCGTGCTCTAGCGATGATCTGGGTGCTGTACCTGCTGTTCCTAGCCGGTGCGACGGCTGGCTGCGGCCAGGTCATCAAGACCGCCTTGGCCAACCGCAGGGCGGGCCGGCCGGCACCAGGACCGCGGCCGGGGTCGCACGAGGACCTGCCGTGAAGGTGGTTGTCCTGGACTACGGCTCGGGCAACCTGCGGTCGGCGGAACGGGCGCTGTCCCGCACCGGCGCCGATGTCATGGTCACCGCCGACCTGACACTGGCCGCGGAGGCGGACGGGCTGGTCGTACCGGGGGTCGGGGCGTACGCCGCGTGCATGCGCGGGCTGAACGCGGTCCGTGGCGGGACCGTCATGTGGGACCGACTCCGCAAGCAGCGGCCGGTGCTGGGGATCTGCGTGGGCATGCAGGTGCTTTTCGAGCGGGGACTGGAGCACGGGCAGGAGACTGCCGGCCTCGGGATCCTGGCCGGCGACGTGACCCGGCTGGACGCGCCCGTCGTACCCCACATGGGGTGGAACACGGTCGACGTGGCCGAGGGCAGCGCGCTGTTCGCGGGGGTCGAGGGCGAGAGATTCTACTTCGTGCACTCCTACGCCGCCCGCGCTGTGCCGGACGTGCTGCTGACGACGGCCGAGCACGGCGAGGTCTTCGCCGCTGCCATCGAGCGTGGGGTGCTGGCCGCGACGCAGTTCCACCCGGAGAAGAGCGGTGACGCCGGCGCGCACCTGCTGGCCAACTGGGTCCGCGGGCTGTGAGCGCAGCGAACGCTGGTTCTTGTGGGGAGGCGGTGCTGTGAGTCGCGAACGGCAGAAAGCCCGCGCGGCAAGAGAAGTAGCGCACCGGGTCGAGGTCGAGCAGGCCGCTCGCCAGCGCGAGAAGGCCGCCAGCCGGCGAGCCCTCGTGCCCAAGCTGCCGGCCCGAAGCCGTCGACGGCGGTACGGCGCCCTGCCCGCGCGCGTCCGCTACCAGGTCGTCGTCTCGTTCCTCGTCGTGCAGGCCGTCGGCTGGTACTTCCTGCCAGGCACCGGGGCGCGCCTGTCCCTTGCCGTCCTCACCGCGGCTTGTCTCGCTGTCCTCGTCATCACCCGAAGGAGCTACTGAACATGACCCTCGAGCTGCTGCCCGCTGTCGACGTCGCCGACGGCCAGGCGGTCCGACTTGTTCAGGGGGAGGCGGGTTCGGAGACCTCGTACGGCTCGCCGCTCGAGGCGGCGCTGCAGTGGCAGAGCGACGGCGCGCAGTGGGTGCACCTGGTCGACCTGGACGCGGCGTTCGGTCGTGGTTCCAACCGCGACCTGCTCGTCGAGGTCGTCGGTCGGCTGGATGTCAAGGTCGAGATGAGCGGCGGCATTCGCGACGACGCCTCCCTCGAGGCGGCCCTGGCGACCGGCTGCGCCCGCGTCAACCTCGGCACCGCCGCCCTCGAGTCCCCAGACTGGGTGCGCTCTGCCATCGCCCGCTACGGGGACAAGGTCGCGGTGGGGCTCGACGTGCGGGGTACGACGCTGTCGGCCCGCGGGTGGACGCAGGACGGCGGCGAGCTGTTCGAGGTGCTCGCGCGCCTGGACGCTGACGGGTGCGCGCGGTACGTCGTGACCGACGTGAGGCGCGACGGCACGCTCACCGGGCCGAACCTGTCACTGCTGGCGGACGTCTGCGCGGCGACCACCAAGCCGGTTGTCGCCAGCGGGGGAGTGTCGTCGCTGGCCGACCTGGTCGCGATTGCCGGCGTCCCCGGCGTCGAGGGCGCCATCGTCGGGAAGGCCCTGTACGCCGGGGCATTCACCCTCCCGGAAGCCCTTGCCGTCGTCCGTGGCTGACGCCGATGGCCTGACCGACGGCCTGACCGACGCCGAGGTCCGCCACCAGGACTGGGGCGGCGACGAGCTGGGGCAGACGACGTACACGCGAGTGCTGTTCGTCGAGGTGGACCTGAGCGAGGCGGTCACCGACGGGACCGTCTTCGACGAGTGCACCTTCCGTGGGGTGCGGTTCAACGTGTCGAAACACCGGTCGTCGGCGTTCGTCAACTGCACGTTCAGCCGCTGCTCGTTTTTCGACGCGTCCTTCACCGGCTGCAAGCTGGTGGGCAGCCGCTTCGAGGAGTGCGCGCTGGACCTGCTCAAGGTCAGCGGCGGGGACTGGTCGTTCGTCAGCCTGCGCGGTGCCGATCTCGGGCGGGCCAGCTTCGAGGGCGTACGCCTGCGCGAGGCCGACCTTGGGGGGGCCAGCGCAGTCAATGGGACGCTCACCGGACTCGACCTGTCCGGGGCGGTGTTGTACAGGGCGGACCTGAGCGGCTGCGACCTGCGTGGCTCGGACCTGTCGGCGGTGGACCCCGCGACCACCCGCCTGCGAGGAGCGATCATCACCGTCGATCAGGCCGTGACCCTCGCGCTGGCCCAAGGGCTCGACGTCAGGCCCTGACGCCCTCGCGGCTACTCCTTGACGGCGAGCTCGAGCCGCAGCGGGCCGAACCTGACGGCCTTGCCGAGGCCGCCGTGGGCTGCAACCAGCCTCGGGCGTGACCATCGCAGCGGGGTCAAGGTGAGGGTCACACACGGGGTGGCCTCCGACAGCTCCGGCGGCAGCGGGAAAGGCTGGACGGCCAAGGCCGGTGGTTCGTCGAAGGCCGGTCCCGCGAGATCGACCAGCAGGTCCGCCCGCAGGTCGGCCGTCAGGTCCTTCTGGATCTTGGTGCTGGTCATCAGGCTCCTCCGGGCATCGACGCATAGGCGGTGAGGACGTCCTGGGCCAGGGCGGCGTAGGCGACCGCCACGGGGGTCGAGGGAGCGGACAGCACGACCGGCCGCTTGGCCAGCGTCGAGGACGGAACCCGCCGCGAGACCGGGATCCGGGTCGGCAGCAGCGGCAGGTCGGTGCCCTCCAAGGCGCCGAGGACCTCACGAGCGGCTTTGCCGTCCTTGTCCCACATCGAGCACGCGACGCCGACGAGCTGGGCGACGGTGTTCTCGAAGCGCCGGTGCTGGTCGAGGAAGGCCGTCACACGGGCGGCACCGAGGGCCGACCCCGGGTCGCTGGTGAAGACCGTGAGGACCGCGTCGGCGGCACAGACAGCGGACAGCGTGAGGTTGCCGAGGTCGCCGTGGGTGTCAAGCACCACGTGGTCGTAGTCGGCCAGCAGAGGTCGCAGCACCCGCCGGATGCCGGTGACGATGCCGCCCTGACCGGCAAGGGTGACGCCCACCGTCTCCAGGCAGGGGTGCGCGGGGATCAGATCCAGCCCCGGCGCCACCTCGGTGCGCAGCACCGCCCGCGGGTCTGCGTCAGGGTTCTCCAACAGACCGGCCAGGGAGTCCTCGCGGCTTTTGGAGACGACGCCGAAGGCCCGTCCGAGGGAGTCCTGCGGGTCGGCATCCACGACGAGCACTCGGCCGGTGCGGCCCAGGACGGCAGCCAGGTTGGCGGCGGTTGAGGTTTTGCCGACCCCTCCCTTGGACGAGCACACCGCAAGCCTCATGCGCGGATCCCCTTCGACGGTCGCAGCACCAGCACGAGCACCACCGCCGCCCCGATCTGCAGCAGCAGCCGTCCGGCCGTCCCGGTGTGCAGCCCGCGCGCGACGCCGGTGCCGACCAGCGAGCCGGCGACACCCACCAGCGTCGTGAACAACAGGCCGGTCCGGCTGCGACCGGGGGCGATGACCCGGGCGATCACACCGAGCACCAGCCCGATCACCAGCGTCGAGACCAGCGCCCAGAACGTTGCGTTGACGAACGGCAGCACGACGAACAGCACGATGCAGAGGACCAGCACAGCGAGCAGCACCCGCTCAGCCTAGGGGGCGCGTGTGAACGCCGTGCGGCTAGCGTTGTGGATCGTGACCGTCGCCGTGCGCGTGATCCCCTGCCTCGACGTCGACGCCGGCCGCGTCGTCAAGGGCGTCAACTTCACCGACCTTGTCGACGCGGGAGACCCCGTGGAGATGGCTCGGGTCTACGACGCCGAGGGCGCCGACGAGCTGGTGTTCCTCGACATCACGGCCAGCTCAGGCTCGCGCGAGACGACGTACGACGTGGTCCGGCGGACGGCGGAGCAGGTCTTCATCCCCCTGACGGTCGGCGGTGGGGTCCGCAGCCCGGACGACGTGGACCGTCTGCTGCGCGCCGGGGCCGACAAGGTCGGCGTCAACACCGCCGGCATCGAGCGCCCGGAGCTGCTGGGCGAGATCGCGCAGCGCTTCGGGTCGCAGGTGCTCGTGCTGAGCGTCGACGCGCGCCGCTCGCCGGGCACGCCGAGCGGGTATGAGGTCACCACCCACGGGGGTCGGCAGGGCACCGGCATCGACGCCGTCGCGTGGGCCGCGCGCGGGCAGGGGCTCGGCGCGGGCGAGATCCTGCTCAACTCGATGGACGCCGACGGGACCCGGCGCGGCTTCGACGTGGAGATGGTCCGCGCCGTACGCGAAGTCGTGACCGTTCCTGTCATCGCCAGCGGGGGAGCGGGTGCGGTCGAGGACTTCGCCCCTGCCGTCGCCGCCGGCGCTGACGCCGTGCTGGCCGCCAGCGTCTTCCACTTCGGTCAGTTGCGGATCAGCGACGCCAAGGACGCTCTGCGCCGGGCCGGCTACCCGGTCCGGTAGGACGCTTTAGAAGCGCAAGTCGATCGCGTTCGCGCGGGCCACCGCGTCTGGCGTTCCCTCCACGCTGACCTCGGCGGCGGCGCGGCGTCCGAACAACCACAGGAACAACTCACCGACCTCGCCACGCAGGACGACGTCCTCGCGACCACGCCGGATCCGCATCGACCGGGCACCTGGCGTGACCAACGTCACGCCGAGGCCCTCGCCGCGCCGAGTGAACGCCGGTCCCACGACGAACAGCCTCTCCCAGAGGGCGTCCTGCAGCGCGCGGTCGAGGTCACGGGCCCCGAGGCCCTGCGGTCGGCGGACGTCCTCGTGATGGACGAACAGCTCGTGCACGTTGGCCGCCGGCAGCGCTACCGGCGACCAGAAGGGCGGTCCCTTCCGGAGCTTCTTGAGCAGGTCCTCGTACGGCGTCCGGCGTGCGTCGCGCTCGTAGTAGGCGGTCAACGCGTGCAGCGGCGGAACCACGAGCCCCGGCAGTGCGAGGGGCCTGCGATCGCGGGCCAGCAAGTGTGCAGCGAGGTCGTGGGTGGTCCACCCGTCGCAGAGGGTCGGGGCGTCCGGGCCGAGGGATGCCATGAGGGCGAGGAGGTCGGCGCGTTCGCGCCCGGCGAGGGACATGACGGCCAGCCTGCCAGAGCCAGCGAGAACTGAATTCACCTCGACCGGCGTTGAGGTGTCGCAGTAGACAGCAGCCGTAGACGAGACTTGCTGGACGCAACCGAAATGGAACCCCCCTATCGTGAGCTCTGCCCCCGCCCACCCGCGCGGCGTCATTCGCCGTGGCCTCGGCATCCTCTGGATCGCAGTCAAGGAGGAGCCGAAGGTCTTCACCGTCTCTGCCATCGGAAGCGCCCTTTTCGGGGGCATGACGATCGCCCAGGCCTATGTCTTCGGTCACATCACGAGCACGGTCATCGAGCCGAGCATCAAGGCCGGCCACGCGCGGACGGCGTCCCTCGTCTCGGCGGCGCTGCTCATCCTGGGGGTTGCCACGTTGAAGGTGGTCGGCATCCTCGGACGCCGGCTCGGCGCCGGAATCATGCAGTACCGGCTGCAGGCGACCTACCGCAAACGGGTCACCCGTCGCTATCTCCAGCTGCCGCTGGAATGGCACCAACGCCACCCCACCGGTGAGCTGCTGTCCAACGCCAACAGTGATGTCGAGGCCGCGTGGTACCCGATTGCGCCGTTCCCCTTCGCGGTCGGCGTGGTCTTCATGCTCGTCGTGACGCTGGTGCTGTTGTTCTTCACCGACCCGGTCCTCGCGATCGTCGGCTCGGTTATCTTCCCTTCCATCGCAGTTCTCACCGTCGTCTACAGCAAGCGGATGTCGCCGCTGATGACGCGCGCCCAGCAGCTGCGGGGCGAGGTCAGCACCGTCGCGCACGAGTCCTTCGACGGGGCGCTGGTCGTCAAGACCCTCGGCCGCGAGGCGTACGAGACCGAGCGCTTCACGGCGATCTCCCGCGAGCTGCGCGACACCCTTGTGCAGGTGGGCCGGGTGCGCGGACTGTTCGACCCGATCATGGAGGCGCTGCCCGTTATCGGGGTGCTGCTCGTCTTGGTGGTCGGGTCGAGCCGGGTGGGCAGCGGCCACCTCGACAGCGGCAGCCTGGTCCGCGTCGCCTACCTGTTCACCCTGCTCGCGTTCCCGGTGCGGGCGATCGGCTGGGTCCTCAACGAGCTGCCCCGCAGCGTCGTCGGCTACGAGCGCGTCCAGCGGGTCCTCACCGCACAGGGCCAGCAAGAACACGGCACGACGGTCCGCACGATCGACGCGGCCGTCTCCTTGGACGTCTCCGGGCTCGGGTTCGCCTACGGGGAGGAACGGGTCCTGCACGACGTGACCTTCGACGTCGCACCCGGACGGACTGTCGCCGTCGTCGGACCGACGGGCTCCGGCAAGTCGACGCTGGCGACCCTGCTCGTCCGGCTCGTCGACCCCGTCACCGGCGCCGTCGCCTACGACGGGACCGACGTGCGTGCCTTCGCACCGGGGGCGTTGGCCGATGTTGCCTCGCTGGCGCCACAGACCACCTTCTTGTTCGACGACTCTGTCCGCGGCAACATCACGCTCGGCGCCGACATCAGCGACGAGCAGGTCTGGGCGGCCCTACGGGTGGCTCAGGCGGAGGGCTTCGTTGCCGCTCTGCCCAAGGGACTGGACACCGTCGTAGGTGAGCGCGGCGCCACGCTTTCCGGCGGCCAGCGGCAACGGCTCGCCCTCGCTCGCGCCGTCGCCCGCAAGCCCCGGCTGCTGGTGCTCGACGATGCCACGTCGTCGGTCGACCCGTCCGTCGAGCAGCGCATTCTCGCCGGTTTGCGGGAGTCCTCGACGGCGGCCACCGTGGTCGTGGTGGCCTACCGTCGGGCCACCATCGCCCTCGCCGACGAGGTCGTGTTCGTCGATGGCGGCCGGGTCATCGACCGCGGGTCGCACGCCGAGCTGCTCAGCCGGTGCGACGGCTACCGGGACCTGGTCACCGCCTACGAGCGGGCCGAGGTCGAACGTGTCGCCGAGCACGCGGGTGACGAGCTGGAGACGGCATGACCACCACCATGACTGCGCCGGGTCCGGTTGAACGCACCTCCACGGCAACCCTGCTGCACGCGTTGCGGCTCGCCCCGGAGTTTCGCGCCGGCCTCGGGGTGACGCTGCTGCTGGCTGTCGTGAGCACCGCAGGCCGAGTCGTCGTACCTCTTGCGGTGCAGCAGACGATCGACCACGGACTGAACCGCAGCATCCCTGACCTGGGCCTGGTGCGGCTCGCCTGCTCCCTGGCCGCAGTGGCGGTTGCGGTCACCGCAGTGGCCAACTACCTCATGAACGTCCGGCTGTACCGCACGACCGAGGACGGGCTGCTCTCCCTGCGTACCAAGGCCTTCCGGCGGGTGCACGACCTGTCGGTGTTGCACCAGGCCGCAGAGCGGCGCGGCTCACTGGTGTCCCGCGTGACCGGCGACGTCGACACGATCAGCTCGTTCATGCAATTCGGTGGGCTGCTCGTCATCATCTCCGGCGCCCAGCTCGTGCTCGCCAGCGCGGTGATGCTGTGGTGGTCGTGGCAGCTGACTCTGGTCGTCTACGTGTGCATGCTCCCGCTGGTGCTCTCGCTGCGCCTGTTCCAGCGCCGGCTCCAGGTGGCCTACGGGCTGGTCCGTCAGCGGATCGGCGAGATGCTCGGCGCCGTCTCCGAGTCCGTCGTCGGAGCGCCGGTGATCCGGGCTTACGGCGCGCAGAACCGCACCGCGACACGGATCGACGAGGCCGTGTCCCGCACGACCGAGGCGCAGACCCGGGCGCAGACGATCTCCGCGACCACGTTCTGCAGCGGTGAGATCACGACGGCCCTGGCCAACAGCGCCGTCATCGTCCTCGGGGTGCTGCTCGCGACGAGCGGGTCGCTGTCGCTGGGCCGGCTCGTCGGGTTCTTGTTCCTGGTCACCCTGTTCGTCCAACCCGTCCAGGTGGCCACCGAGGTCCTGAACGAGGCCCAGAACGCGATCGCCGGCATGCGCAGGGTCCTTGCCGTGCTCGACACCCCCACCGACGTGGGCGACCCGGTGCCCGGGGTCGAGCTGCCGGCTGGACCGTTGTCGGTGACGTTCGAGCACGTCCACTTCGCCTACCCGGGTGGGCCGGACGTCCTGCACGATGTCGACCTCACCCTGACCGCACAGACCCGCGTCGCGGTCGTGGGGGAGACCGGCTCGGGAAAGACGACCTTCGCCAAGCTGCTGACGCGACTGATGGATCCGACCCGCGGACGGGTGCTGCTGTCGGGTGTCCCGCTGGATCAGGTGGGATTCGCGTCCCTTCGGCGCCGGGTGGTCATGGTGCCGCAGGACGGCT
>JAYUBO010000084.1:0-8732 GCA_043740815.1 Frankiales bacterium
TCCAAGCGCTGGGTCGTGGAGCAGTACGACCGGATCGTCATGGGTGACACCGTCCTGGCCTGGCCGGAGGACGCCGGTGTGGTCCGGCTGTCGGAGTCCGGTCTGGGCATCGCCCTGGCGACCGACGGCAACGGCCGCTACACCCGTCTCGACCCCTACGCCGGCGCACAGCTGGCGCTCGTCGAGGCCTACCGCAACGTCGCGGCCACCGGCGCCGTACCCATCTCGGTGACCAACTGCCTGAACTTCGGAAGCCCCGAGGACCCCGAGGTGATGTGGCAGTTCGCCGAGGCCACCCGCGGCCTGGCTGATGCCTGCACGGTGCTCGAAACCCCCGTATCCGGTGGCAACGTCAGCTTCTACAACTCCACCGCCGGTACGCCGATCAACCCCACCCCCGTGGTCGGGGTCCTTGGCCTGTTCGACGACGTGACCCGCAGGACCCCGATGGGCTTCCAGTCCGAGGGCTCGACGCTGCTGCTGCTCGGCGACACGGCTGACGAGCTGGGCGGCTCGGAATGGGCATGGGCGATGCACCGACACCTCGGCGGTGTGCCCCCGCGCGTGGACCTGACCCGGGAGAAGCTGCTGGCCGAGGTGCTCATCGCCGGCTCCCGCGACGGCATGCTCGACAGCGCCCACGACCTGTCCGACGGCGGGCTCGCGCAGGCCCTCGTCGAGTCTGCTCTTGCCAAGGGCGTCGGCGCACGGGTCGTCCTGCCTGCCGGGCCCACTGCCTTCGTGCAGTTGTTCTCCGAGTCGGCCGGCCGGGCGCTGGTGAGCGTCCCGCGCAGCGAGGAGCTGCGCTTCAGCGAGATGTGCAGCGCCCGCGGCCTGCCGTGCACCCGGATCGGGGTCACCGACGGTGACGCTCTCGACGTACAGGACGTCCTGAGGGTCGGGCTCGAGGAGCTGCGGACTGCGTACGAGGCCACCCTGCCCGCGCTGTTCGGCCCCCTGGCCGGAGCGTCCGCAGCCCACCCCTCCGTCGCGTCCTAGCCTGCCCGCAGGACCGTCGGGGTCGTTCCTAGGACACAAGGGGTCGACCGGATGGCGAGCAGCGCATCGTACGACGACATCAGGGCCGCCCTGGCGGTCCAGCTGACGGCTTTCTGTGACGGTGTCGACGCACTCGACCCCGCGGGTCCGACGGACTGTGCCGGCTGGACAGTCGCCGACCTCGACAACCACATGGCCCACAACCTGCGCGGGCTCGGGGCTGTCGAGCAACGCCGGGTCGACACCCCGCCCACCGGTGGGCTGACGGCCTGGGCGGGCGAGCTCGCGCCGCTCGCCGAGCTGGTCGACCGGACCGCGCGCTCGGGCCGCCTGCACGCGAGGGACGTCGTGGGCGCTGCCCTCAAAGCGCTCGATGAGCACCCGGCCGACACGGTCGTCCACCAGGCCACGGGGGACCACAGCCTGCGGGACGCCGCGATGTTCCGGCTCATCGAGGCGGTGGTGCATGGGCTCGACGTCGGGATCGAGCCCGCGCGCCCGGCGTTGAAGCTGGTCGTGAAGGCGTTGGCTGCCAGCCTCGCCGAGCAGCACCCGGGCCGCACGGTCGAGGTGCGGGTGCCGCCGTACGCCGCGGTGCAGTGCCTGGAGGGGCCGCGGCACACCAGGGGCACGCCACCCAACGTCGTCGAGGCGGACCCGGTGGCCTGGGTGCGGCTGTGCGCCGGGCGGGACAGCTGGTCAGCGTTGGTGGCGCAGGGACGGGTACGCGCCAGCGGCGAGCGGGCTGACCTGTCAGGGATCGTGCCGTTTGTCAGGTGACAGTCCCAGGGAAGACATGGACGGAAGACCCGCCCGACCTGCTGAGCGGGCCGGGGCCGGGGCGCTACGCCGGTACACTTGAGCCGTCGGCTTGCCTCCCTCGACTGCTCTGAGGAGACCCCGCGTGCCCGCTGCACCCGGCCAGGATGACCTGAACGCTGTTCCCCACGGGGACAGCCATGATGAGCTTGAGAAGCCGGTAGGCGAGGAGTGCGGCGTCTTCGGCGTATGGGCCCCCGGCGAGGATGTCGCCAAGCTCACCTACTACGGCCTGTACGCGCTGCAGCACCGTGGTCAGGAGGCTGCGGGTATGGCCGTGAGCGACGGCTCCGCCACGGTGGTCTACAAGGAACTGGGTCTGGTCGCGCAGGTCTTTGACGAGTCGATCCTGCAGGCCATGAAGGGCCACCTCGCGATCGGCCACTGCCGCTACAGCACCACCGGGTCCTGCACCTGGGAGAATGCGCAGCCCTCGTTCCGCCAGCAGCCCGGCGGCGGTTCGCTCGCCCTGGGCCACAACGGCAACCTCACCAACACCCGCGAGCTCGCCGATGTGGTGCGCGACCTCGGCCTCGAGAGGGATGCGATGGGGGCGACGAACGACAGCGACCTCATCACCGCCCTGCTCGCTTCCTCGGCCGACCGCTCCCTCGAGCAGGCCGCCCTGGAGATCCTCCCGACGCTGCGCGGCGCCTTCAGCCTCGTCTTCATGGACGAACACACGCTGTACGCCGCCCGCGACCCCCACGGTGTGCGTCCCCTCGTGCTCGGCCGGCTCGAGAGCGGCTGGGTGGTCGCCAGCGAGACCGCCGCCCTCGACATCGTCGGCGCCACCGTCGTCCGCGAGGTGGAGCCCGGCGAGCTACTCGTCGTCGACGAGCACGGCCTTCGCTCCTCCCGCTTTGCCGAGGCCACCCCCAAGGGCTGCCTGTTCGAGTACGTCTACCTGGCCCGGCCTGACACGACGATCGCCGGGCAGGGCGTGTACACCACCCGGGTGCAGATCGGCCGGACGCTGGCCTTCGAGGCGCCCGTCGACGCCGACCTCGTCATTCCGGTGCCCGAGTCCGGCACGCCCGCGGCTATCGGGTTCGCCGAGCAAAGCGGCATCCCCTACGGCATGGGCCTGGTCAAGAACGCCTACGTCGGCCGCACCTTCATCCAGCCGTCCCAGACCATCCGGCAGCTTGGCATCCGGTTGAAGCTGAACCCCCTTCGCGAGGTGATCAAGGGAAAGCGTCTGGTCGTCGTCGATGACTCCATCGTGCGCGGCAACACCCAGCGGGCCCTGGTCCGGATGCTCCGCGAGGCCGGCGCGGCCGAGGTGCACGTGCGCATCTCCTCACCGCCCGTGATGAACCCGTGCTTCTACGGCATCGACTTCGCCAGCAAGGCCGAGCTCATCGCCAGCGGGCTGTCGGTGGAGGAGATCCGGGCGTCCATCGGCGCGGACTCGCTCGCGTTCGTCTCTCTCGACGGGCTGACGGCCGCGACGGCTCAGCCGGCTGACAGGCTCTGCCGGGCCTGCTTCACCGGTGACTACCCCATCCCACTGCCGACGCAGGACCTGATCGGCAAGCACGTCCTGGAGGGCCTGTCCCGCAGTGCGGCCGCTGAGCAGGTCGTGGTCAACGGTGTCGATTTGTCAGCCGATGCCCTGATGGGCGGCCAGGGCGCCGCCGACGCGCTCATGCGCCCGTGACCAGACCGATCAGCGGCCGGACCTCCTCCACCTTCGACCAGGCCGGTCTTTCTGCCTCTTCCTACGCCGCTGCCGGTGTGAACATCGAGGCCGGTGACCGGGCCGTCGAGCTCATGAAGGACAAGCTCAAGCGGGCCCACCGCCCCGAGGTCATGGGCGGGATCGGCGGTTTCGCGGGGCTGTTCCGGCTCGACCTGCGGAAGTACCGCGAGCCCCTGCTGGCCTCGAGCACCGACGGCGTCGGCACCAAGCTGGCTATCGCGCAGGCCATGGACAAGCACGACACGGTCGGCATCGACCTGGTCGGGATGGTCGTCGACGACCTGGTCGTCTGCGGTGCCGAGCCGCTTTTCATGCAGGACTACCTGGCCGTGGGCAAGGTCGTCCCTGAGCGGGTCGCGCAGATCGTCGGGGGCATCGCCGTCGGCTGCGAGCTGGCTGGGTGCGCCCTCGTCGGCGGCGAGACAGCCGAGCACCCCGGGATGATGGCTGAGGACCACTACGACATCGCCGGGACCGGCGTGGGGGTCGTAGAGGCCGACACGTTGCTCGGTGCCGACCGGGTGCAGCTCGGGGATGTCGTGATCGCGATGCAGGCCAGCGGGGTCCACTCCAACGGTTTCAGCCTGGTCCGGCACGTGCTGCTCGCCGGCGCGGGGATGAGCCTGCAGGCGCACGTCGGTGAGTTCGGCATGTCCCTCGGCGAGGAGCTGCTGACCCCGACCCGGATCTACTCCAAAGACTGCCTCGCGGTCATCGAGGAGACCGACGTCCACGCGTTCGCGCACGTCACGGGCGGCGGGTTGGCGGCCAACCTCGCACGCGTGCTGCCGTCCCACCTCACAGCGCGCCTGGACCGCGCGACGTGGACCCCGCCGCCGGTGTTCGACCTCGTCCAGCGGACCGGCCGGGTCGAGCAGGCCGAGATGGAGCGGACCTTCAACATGGGGGTCGGTATGGTCGCCATCGTCCCTGCCACCGACGTCGACCGGACGCGCGCTCTGCTCACGGCGCGCCACCTACAGTCCTGGGTGCTGGGCGAGATGGTTCCCGGTGACGGCTCCGCGGCCCTTGAGGGCGTCCACCCCCGTTGACCGCGAGGAACGCCGAGGCGAGCCACCGAGCTCGCAGCTAGAACCAGCTAGTCCTCGTCGTCGTCTTCGAGGTCCTTGTCGTCTCCCGCCTCGGTCGCCCGGGTGGACAGGCCACCAGGACCCTGAGAGGCGAGCTCGCGCTTGAGAGCATCTGGGTCAAGTGACCCGGTGCTGTACTTGAGCTCGCGCGCGACCTTGGTCTGCTTGGCCTTGGCACGGCCGCGCCCCATGGCTCGACCCCCTCGAGGAGTGCTGGATCCGACGACGGGCTGCTCCATCCGGAACGGCCCTGAAGGCTCAATCTACAGGGTCCGAGCGAAGTCGACACACCTGGCAGGACGTGAGCTGTAAGCCGTGCGTCACGGCGACCCTTTCGGTCGGCCTCATCCCTCAGGGTCGGCCCGGCAGGAGCACCGTGCGCAGGCGCCCGACGTCGGCCATCCGGCGCTCGGCCAGCCGGTCCGCTGCGACAGCGGGCGGGACCCCCTCGGCCGCGGCCAGCCGGAACACCTCGAGGGTGGTGTCGAAGATGTGGCATGCCTTCGCCTTGGCCCGGTCGAACGAAAAGCCACCGCTGAACAGTGACTCCGCCTCGTCGCCCACCTGGATCAGCCCACCGGCGTTGGCGACGTAGTCCGGGGTGTAGAGGATGCCGCGGTCCGCGAGCTCCTTCTCGACGCCCGGGTGGGCCAGCTGGTTATTGGCCGCGCCACACACCACCTTCGCCCGCAGCGTGGGTACGACGGCGTCCGACAGCGATGCGCCCAGCGCACAGGGCGCATAGACATCGACGTCGAGCGTCGGCAGGTCACCGACGGGCGCAGCCTTCACCCGGTCCGACAGGGCCGTCACGCGGTCGATCGCGGCGCGACTGACGTCGCTGACCAGGACCGTCGCGCCGTCCTCGAGCAGGTGCTCGACCAGGTGGAAGCCGACCTTGCCCACGCCTTCGACCGCGACCCGTCGACCGTGCAGCGACGGGACGCCCCAGGTCTGCTGGGCCGCGGCCCGCATGGCCTGGAACACGCCGAACGCCGTGAGGACCGCGCTGTCGCCGGCACCGCCGTGCTCGGGGGAGCGACCGGTGACGAACTGCGACTCCTTGGCGATCACGTCCATGTCCTGCACGTAGGTCCCGACGTCGCAGGCCGTGAAGTAACGCCCGCCCAAGGACTGCACCATCCGGCCAAAGGCCCGCAGCAGGGCCTCGGACTTCATCGTGCTCGGGTCCCCGAGAATGACGGCCTTGCCGCCCCCGAGGTCAAGGCCCGCGCAGGCCGCCTTGTAGGCCATGGCTTTGGACAGGGCCAGCACGTCGGTCACGGCCGCGGCCTCGTCGGCGTACGGGTAGAAGCGGGTGCCACCGAGGGCGGGACCGAGCGCAGTGGAGTAGATCGCGATGATGGCCCGCAAGCCGCTCGGCGGATCTTGGCAGAACATGACCTGCTCGTGGCCGGCGTTGCTGAGGTGGTCGGTGCGGTCGAAGACGCCCACGGTCGATCCTTCTGGTCGGTGCCGGCCGGTGGCCCTTGTGGGGTCGCGTGGCGCGGGCACGGTGCGCGCGGAGGTGTTGCCCGTCACCACAAGGCTAGCGGCCGGCCCCCGCATCGCTGAGCGGTCCTCTCACGAGGCCCCCCGGCGTTGTCGCGAGCGATCGAGGTCGGGCGTGCGACGATGACGCGGTGGAGTGCCGGTGACCAGCAGCTCGGGACCGTTCGTGGCGAGCCTGCGTGTCTACGAGCCGCTCGCGGCCTTCGAGGGGGCCGAGCGCGAGCACTGGGACCGCTACGTAGCTCAGGGTCCTGCGCTGTCGGCGCAGGCCGGTGTCGCCCTCGAGCGCGCCGTCGCCCTGCACGCCATGGTCGGTCGACGGCTGCCCGAGGTCGGTGAGCACGCGCACGTGCTCGAGGTTGACGGCGTCACCCTGATCAGTCCCTGGCGCACCTGCGTCCGCGCTCAGGAGGCCCTTCTGGACTTCTGCGCGGAGCTGCCCGACCTGGTTGCCGACGCCTTCGCCCCCGGTCCGCTGCTGGAGCGTGCCGAGGTCGAGCTCGACCGGTGGCGCGCCGAACACGGGAGTACGACGGCGCACGTGCTGACCGAGACCTGGCAGGTGCCGCTGCGGTGGTTCGTCCTGGTAGACCCCGAGGAGCGCGCCGTCAGCCTGGGGGAACCGGTAGAGCCGTCCGGGGCGCCGTTGCGCCGTCGTACCGGGCGTTCGTTGGTGTACCGGACACCGATGTCCCGGGCCCGGCGACGGGTCGCCCGGGCCCTTGCCGTGCTCCGTACCGCCGTCGACGACCGGTCGGTGGCCGAGGGGTTGCTCGACCTCGGTCGTTGGCTCGAGGAGTTCCATCCCCGGTCGCTCGTCGAGCTCGACTACGGCGACCTGGTCTACCTGCTCGACGACGCGGAGCTCAGCCAGGACGAGTCGGCCCGCGACATGGCCCATGCGTTGGAGCTGCTGGCGGCCGGCGACGGAGGCGAGGCGGCGAGCGCGTACGGGCGGATGACGGCCAGGATGGCAGCATTGCAGGCGATCGAGTCGGCGAACTAAGCACCCGGACTAGTCCCAAGATGGCCCGCATGGGCCATATCGGACAAGGGGGGCATCGGGCACTCTCGCACGAGCAGCCACGCGAGCAGCCGGCTCCATCAGCTCCGCCGAGAGGACCGCACACGATGAGCACTCGTAGCCCCGATGCTGAGGCCTTGCTGACCCCCGCCGAGGTCGCGTCGATGTTCCGTGTCGACCCCAAGACGGTGACGCGATGGGCCAAGAGCGGCAAGCTCACCTCGATCCGCACGTTGGGGGGCCACCGCCGCTACCGTGAGGCCGAAGTCCGCGCCCTGCTTGCCGGCATCCCGCAGCCGCGCACCAGCTGACCGGGTAGGTCTGTCGCTGGACCGCAGCGGGCGGCTTGCTCTCACGACCGACGACACAGCACGAGCCGCACCCTTCGGGTGCGGCTCGTGCTGTGTTGCTGGCGTCCTTGGTGGTCAGGGGCGGGCTCGAACCGCCGACCCCACGCTTTTCAGGCGTGTGCTCTACCAGCTGAGCTACCTGACCGTTGCTGTGCCGCTGTGCTGTTTTGCGACCCCGACGGGACTCGAACCCGCGACCTTCGCCGTGACAGGGCGACGCGCTAACCAACTGCGCTACGGGGCCTGGACGATCCCAGACCTTTTGCTTACTTGAGTGCTGAACGTTACTGCTGTACCCCCAACGGGATTCGAACCCGCGTAGCCACCTTGAAAGGGTGGAGTCCTAGGCCGCTAGACGATGGGGACCGCGCCGCTGGCTTACGGCGAGTCCACGCCCGTAGTGCCGTCGGGGACCGCTGAAGCATAGCGGAACCGGCGTGGGCTTCGCGGCCGCTTCGTCGGGAGTCTCGACCGGTGGGTCTGGTCGCCTCGCGGGCCAGAGCGCGCTAGAGCAGCTCAAGGATCGTGGCGTTGGCCTGACCACCGCCCTCGCACATGGTCTGCAGGCCGTACCTGATGCCGTTGTCGCGCATGTGGTGGACCAGCGTCGTCATGAGGCGGGCGCCGGAGCAGCCCAAGGGGTGGCCAAAGGCGATCGCGCCGCCCAGCGGGTTGGTGAGCTTTTCGAGCCCGGAGTCCCCCTGGCCGATGTCCTTGAGCCAGGCCAGCGGGACCGAGGCAAAGGCCTCGTTGACCTCGAAGGCGCCGATGTCGGACAGCGACAGCCCAGACTTGGCGAGCACCTTGTGGGTGGCCGGGATCGGGGCCGTGAGCATCGGCATCGGTGCTGCGCCGATGACCACTGCCGTGTGCACACGGACGAGGGGGGTGAGGCCGTGCGCCATGGCGAACTCGCTCGTGGTGAGGAGCAAGGCGGCTGAGCCGTCCGAGATCTGGCTGGCGTTGCCGGCCGAGACCTTGCCGCCCTCGCGGAAGGGGGTCTTAAGAGAGGCGAGCTTGTCGAGGGTGCCACCGGGGCGAATGCCTTCGTCCTTGGCCACCAGCCCGTTGTCGGTCGAGATGCTGACGATCTGGTCGTCGAAGGCACCGGCCGCCTGGGCGGTCGCGGCCCGCTCGTGGGACTGGAGGGCGTACTCGTCGAGCTGGGTGCGGCTCAGGCCCCACGAGTCGGCGATGTCCTCGGCGCCGACGCCCTGGTTGGGGAAGTCCGC
>JAYUBO010000085.1:0-5113 GCA_043740815.1 Frankiales bacterium
GGCGCTCTGATCGCCGTGATCGTCGTGCGCCTGCGCCCCGCGACCAGCAGGACCGGCTCGGCAGCGCTGTTGTTCGAGGGCACAGACCTCACCGCCCCACAGCACCGCCAGCGGGCCGACGCCGCCGCCGCCGCAGGCGACTTCGCCGAGGCGGTCCGGGAGCGGCTGCGCGCCGTCGTACGCGAGCTGGAGTCCCGCGGCGTCCTGGACCCGCGCCCCGGGCGGACAGCGGACGAGGTCGCCGGCGAGGCGGGGTCCGTCGTACCCGCTCTGGCTGGTCCGCTGCAGCGCGGCGCGACCGTCTTCGACGAGGTCTGGTACGGCGGACGGGTCGCCGACGCCACCTCCTATCAGGTGCTTGTCGAGCTCGACCAGACCGTCCGGACCAGCCGGCTGGTGACCGCGTGACTGTCACCCTGGAGCGGACGGCAGTCACCGGCTCATCGCCCCGGACGGTGTTGCGTCGCCACCGCGGGGCCATCGCGGTGGTGCTGGCCCTGCTCGGTGCGCTGTCGCTGCTGGCCGTCGTCGCCGGTACGGGCAAGGCGGGCGCCCTCGACCCCAATGCCTATGACCCGTCCGGGGCGCACGCGCTCGCGGTCCTGCTCCGCAACCAGGGCGTGCCGGTCACGCGGACGACTGACCTGCCCTCGACCGTGGCCGCCACGACCTCCCGGACCACTCTGTTCGTGCCGCTGCCACGGCTGCTCAGCGACGAGGAGCTGGCCGCGCTCGCCGACCTGCCAGGGTCGCTGGTCGTGGCCGGTGGAGGGATCCGGGTGCTCGACGCCCTCGGGCTGTCGGCCCGTCCGGTCGCGTCCGTCGACGCGCAGGACCTGTCGGCCGGCTGCGACCTGCCGGCGGCACAGGTTGCCGGTAGGGCACGGGTGGGTGGGCTCGCCTACGAGCCGGGCAAGGACGAGGCCGGCGCGGTCAGCTGCTACGCCGTCGACAAGGGCGCGACCCTGCTCTCGCTGCCCTCGCAGAACGCCGTGCTCCTGGGCACCGCCGAGGGCCTGACCAACAAGCGCCTCGGTTCCGAGGGCAACGCGGCGCTCGGGCTGGCACTGCTGGGCTCGGGTAAGGACGTGGTCTGGCTGGTCCCCGCCGCCGACCGGTCCGTCCTCGGCGCCCGCCCCCCGGCCAGCCCCAACGACCTGCTGCCGCACTGGGTCCGGCAGGCCGCGCTGCAGGTCGCGATCGCCGTCGGGGTCCTTGCCCTGTGGCGCGCCCGACGCCTCGGCCGGGTCGTCCTCGAACCGCTGCCCGTCGTGGTCCGCGCCGCCGAGACCGTCGAGGGACGGGGCCGGCTCTACCAGGCCGCCCGGGCCCGTGACACCGCGGGCGAAGCCCTGCGCAGCGGCGCCCGGTCCCGGCTGGCCAGACGGCTCGGTGGTGGGTCGGCGACCGACCAGGCCGTACTGGTGGCCCTCGCGGCAGAGCGCACCGGCCGCCCGCCCGGTGACGTGCTCGCGTTCCTGTACGGTCCCCCTCCTGCGGACGACGCCGCGCTGGTGCGGCTCGCCGACGACCTCGACGCCCTGACCTTGGAGGTGGCCGGCTCGTGACGGCACCCGATGCGCCCACCCGTCCGCGCAAGGCTGCCCCGCGCCGACGCGTCACCGCGCCGGCCTCGGACCCTCGGGACGCGCTGCTAGCGCTGCGCACCGAGGTCGCGAAGGCTGTCATCGGGCAGGACGCCGCTGTCACCGGCCTGGTGATCGCCCTGTTGTGCCGCGGCCACGTGCTGCTCGAGGGCGTGCCCGGGGTGGCGAAGACGCTGCTCGTGCGCGCCCTTGCAGCCTGCCTCGACCTGGACAGCAAGCGGGTGCAGTTCACCCCCGACCTGATGCCCGGCGACATCACCGGCTCGCTGGTCTACGACGCCCGCAGCGCGGAGTTCTCCTTCCGCGAGGGGCCGGTCTTCACCAACCTGCTGCTCGCCGACGAGATCAACCGCACGCCTCCCAAGACGCAGGCGTCCTTGCTCGAGGCGATGGAGGAGCGGCAGGTCTCCGTCGACGGCCTGCCGCGGATGCTTCCTGACCCGTTCCTGGTCTGCGCGACGCAGAACCCCCTGGAGTACGAGGGGACCTACCCGCTGCCCGAGGCGCAGCTCGACCGTTTCCTCGTCAAGCTGACCGTCCCGCTGCCCAGCCGCGAGGACGAGGTCAAGGTCCTGCTGGCCCACGACGGCGGCTTCGACCCGCGCGACCTGTCGGGCCTGTCAGCGGTCGCGTCGGCCGAGGACCTCGCCGCTGGACGGCGGGCCGTGGCGGCACTCACCGTCTCCCCCGACCTGCTCGGCTACGTCGTCGACCTCTGCCGCGCGACCCGCAGCTCCCCTTCGCTTCAGCTCGGCGCGTCCCCCCGAGGGGCCACTGCGTTGCTCGCCACGGCCAAGGCCTGGGCCTGGCTGTCCGGCCGCGACTACGTGACCCCCGACGACGTCAAGGCCCTCGCGCGGCCGACCCTGCGGCACCGGCTCGCCCTGCGCCCGGAAGCCGAGCTGGAAGGCGTCACGACCGAGAGCGTCCTCGACGGCGTGCTGGCCTCCGTCCCCGTCCCCCGCTGATCGGTGGCCCTGACCGGACGCGCCGCGCTGCTTGCGCTGTTCGGGGTGCTGCCCGTTGCCCTCCTGCCCTCTGGTACGACGGTCCTGCTCGTCCTGCTGGCCCTCCTGCTGGCGGTAGCCGTCGACGTGGTGTTGGCTGCGCCGGTCAGCGGACTGCGGCTCGCGCGCGGCGGGGCGTCGGCGTGTCGGCTCGGCGAGAGCGTCGAGGTCCAGCTGACGGTCGGCAACACCAGTGGCCGCCGCCTGCGGGCTGTCCTGCGCGATGCGTGGGTGCCCTCTGCCGGTGCGAGTCCTCGCACCCACGAGGTCGACGTACCCGCTGGCGAGCGGCGGACCGTCACGACGGTCCTGCTCCCGACCCGCCGGGGTGACCGCCGGCCTGACCGGGTCACCGTCCGCTCCGTGGGGCCGCTCGGGGTCGCCGCCCGGCAAGGACGGCACGAGGTGCCGTGGCGGGTGCGGGTGCAGCCTCCCTTCACTTCACGCAAGTTCCTTCCGGAAAAGCTCGACAAGCTCCGCCAGCTCGATGGGCAGCTACTGGCGCGGACCCGCGGGCAAGGGACCGAGTTCGACTCCCTGCGCGAGTACGTCGTCGGCGACGACGTCCGCTCGATCGACTGGCGGGCCACCGCCCGGCGGGCCGATGTGGTCGTCCGGACCTGGCGACCGGAGCGGGACCGCCGGCTGCTGCTGGTCCTGGACACGGGGCGCACGTCGGCGGGCCGGGTGGGGGACGAGCCTCGCCTGGACGCAGCCCTCGACGCCGCACTTCTGCTGGGGGCGCTGGCTTCCCGGGCCGGTGACCGCGTCGACCTGCTGGCCGTCGACCGTGAGGTCCGCGGGTCCGTCGAGGGCGTCGGCCGCACCGAGCTGCTGGCCCGGATGGTCGACGTGACAGCCCTACTTGAGCCTGCCCTTCTCGAGACCGACGGCCGACGCCTCGTCTCGGAGGTCCTACGGCGCAGCCGTCGGCGCTCGCTGATCGTGCTGTTCACTGCTCTGGAAGCGGCCGCCCTGCGCGAGAGCCTGCTGCCGGTCCTTTCCTCGCTGACGGCCCGCCACACAGTCGTGATCGCCTCCGTGGGTGACCCGCGCGTCGAGGAGCTCGCCACCGGTCGTGGTGATGCCGCAAGCGTCTACGCCGCGGCCGCTGCCGAACGCACCAGGGCCGAGCGCGGGCAGCTCACCTGCGAGCTCCGGCGCCGGGGCGTCGAGGTGGTCGACGCTCCGCCTGCCAGCTTCGCCCCCGCCGTTGCGGACGCCTACCTGGCCCTGAAGGCCTCCGGCCGGCTCTGAGACTGCGAGCTGATGTCCTGATCGTGAGAGGCTGCGTTGCCGGCGGGGCTGTTGAGGCCGCGCCAAGGAAAGGCGACCATGACTGACGCCGACGCGTCCACTTCTGGGACGAGCAGGGCGCGTCCCTCGAGGACCCGGCCGGCCTTTTCACCTCCAGCCTCGTAGGGAAGGTGCGTCGCGCCGTCGACATCACGCAGGACCAAGTGCTTGACGAGGCGGCTCTGGCCGACCTCGTGCGGGCCTCAGTCGCCCTTAACACGAAGGCCTGAGCCAGCCCCCACCGTGGGGTCGTTGCCGTGCGTCGTGAGGCGGTTCGGCCTTAGGCGGTGCCGGTCAGGGCGGGCGGGTCCGGGACCCCTCGACCGTTGGGCCCCGTCTTGTGCGCGCTGGTGAAGACAAGGCCCGCGTCGTGCAGCGGCGAGACCTGGAACAGGGGGCTGTCCTTGCGGTAGTGCTGGGCCAGTCGCCACGGCGCGCCCTCGCCCTGCAACATCAGCAGTGCTCGGGATCGTTCGAAGTAACCCGAGCTCATGTCGATGAAGGGCGTCTTGCTCATGGGGCCTGGTGGTAGTCGCGGCGTGACGATGTCGTGGCCACGTCGCCTCATGGACTCCCAGAGCCGGCTGACGTACGACGAGACCAGGTCGACCTTCAACGTCCAGGAGGCGTTGGTGTAACCGATCGCGAAGGCCAGGTTAGGGACGCCATCCAGCATCATCCCCTTGAAGGCGACCCGTTCACTGATCGCGACCTTGTCACCGTCGACGGTGAGCTCGATGCCGCCGAGCGGAAGCAGGTTCAGCCCGGTCGCCGTGACGATGATGTCCGCCTCGAGCTGTTGTCCTGAGCGCAGAGCCAACCCGGTAGGGGTGAGGGCGTCGATGTGATCCGTGACGACGTCAGCCTTGCCGCTCTTGATGGCTTTGAAGAAGTCTCCATCGGGAACGAGGCACATCCGCTGATCCCACGGCTGGTAGGACGGGTTGAAGTGCGTGTCGACGTCGAAGCCGGTCGGGAGCATCCGGACGGCGAGCGTGCGCAGCAACGCCTTGACAGCCGTGGGTTTGCTGCGCGCGAGGGAGTAGATGGCAGTTGCCGTCTTGATGTTCTTCCAGCGGATCGCTCGATAGGCCCGATCGGTAGGTAGGACCTTGCGCAGGACGTCGGCGACGGGATCCTTGGAGGGAAACGGCATCACGTACGACGGTGAGCGCTGGAGCATGGTCACGTGCTCAGCATCCT
>JAYUBO010000086.1:0-1559 GCA_043740815.1 Frankiales bacterium
CGCCGTCCGGACCGCCGACGCGGTTGCCGCCGTTGTCCAGGGGCTGGACCCGTCGACCTCGTGGCGCGACCTGGCTGAGGCCAGCGTCGCCATCCGTGCCGGTGCGCTGTGGGTGGCGGGCAATGCGGACTCGACGTACCCGAGCCCGAGGGGGCTGCTGCCGGGCAACGGGGCGCTGGTGCAGGCGCTGGTGACGGCGACGGGTCGGCGCCCGGTGGTGGTGGGCAAGCCCGAGCCGGAGCTGCACCGCGCGAGCGTCGAGCGGGTCGGTGCCCGGCGCCCCCTTATCGTGGGCGACCGTCTGGACACCGACGTCCTCGGAGCTGTCCGCGCCGGCGCGGACAGCCTGCTTGTCCTGACAGGAGTGACCGACCGGGCGCAACTGCTCGGCGCGCCGGTGGGAAGCCGACCGACCTACGTGGCGCAGGACCTTCGTGGACTGTTGACGGCCCACATCGAGCCGACCGTGCACGGCGAGCAGGCCCACTGCGGTGAGGCGAGGGCGTGGTACGACGGGGATGTCCTGCTCACCAGTGGCCCAGAGGCCGACGCCCTGCGAGCAGCGTGCGCGCTGGCCTGGGACCGGGCCGATCGGACCGACCCAGCGGCACGGGACCCCGCACGAGAGGACCTTGCTTAGAGGAAGGCGCCCAGCCGCAGCAGGTCCATCGGGCTGGCTTGGATCCTGAGCTTGCCGGTGGCGAAGGCCACCCCGAGCGGGATCTTGCCCCCGACCAGGCTGAGCAGGTCCTCGCTGGCAATCGTCAAGCGCACCTGGGCCTTCGCCTCATCACCGATGGTGACACCGAACAGCCCGTCCTCGCACACCCGCCCCGACCAGGTCTGTCCCACGTCAGGCACGCGGCATGACACGGTTCGGTCCATCGCGAACTTGCGTCGGGTGCCGGCATCGACCCCCTGAATGAGGTCGGCGAGGTCCTCGAAGGCCTGCGCGCACTGCTGTTCCGAGGCCACCGCTCACCCTCCTGAACCTGGCCGTGACGGCGCGTGGTCGTGCGCGACGGTACCGGACGGCGGTAGCGTCTCCCCGCGCGGCAACCAGGCTGCCCGAGGAGGACTGACGTGAAGGATGCGCTCAAGGGATACCTGGCTCTGGCCAGTGGGCTGACCGAGGTGACGCGCAAGAAGGCGACGTCGGCCGCGAAGGCGTTGGTCGCCCAAGGTGAGGCGACAGCCGGTCAGGTCAGCGGCCTCGCAGACGACCTGCTGTCGCAAAGCAGGAGCAACCGGGAGGCGCTGACGGCGCTCGTCAGGTTCGAGGTCGACAAGGCCCTGGGCCGGGTCGGGTTGGCCAGTGCCGACGAGGTCACTGAGCTGACCGCACGGGTGCGCCAGCTCGAGGGTCAGCTGCGCGAGGCGACCAAACCAGCGGCGGCCTCCACGCCGACGAGGGCTGTTTCTGCCGTCAAGAGGGCGCCCGCCAAGAAAGCCGCGGCCAAGAGGGCGCCCGCCAAGAAAGCCGCGGCCAAGAGGGCTCCTGCCAAGAAAGCCGCTGCTACGAAGGCGGCCGTCAAGAAGGCGGCCGTCAAGAGGGCGCC
>JAYUBO010000087.1:0-4613 GCA_043740815.1 Frankiales bacterium
CTGTCGTCTCCCCCGATGCTGCTCACCCTGGTGGCGCACCGAAAATCCGGCACACTGGGGCGTCAGGGCATCACCTCTACGTACCACTTTTCGGGAAGCAGGTAAGCCATGTCCCTGTCCAAGATCGCCGTCCGCCTTCAGGCGCGCTCGCTCGCGGCACAGTCCGACCGCGGCGACATCCCCGGCTGGGTGCTGATCACGATCATGACGGCGGGGTTGGTGACACTGATCTGGAGCGTGGCCAACACCCAGCTCAAGAGCATCCTGGAGAGCGCGCTGAACTCGGTGAAGTCACCCGGATGAGTCGGTCGCGAGGCGACCACGGCGCGGCCGTCGTCGACTTCGTGCTCGTCAGCGTGCTCGTGCTGTCGATGTTTCTGCTGGTGTTCCAGGTCGGGGTCGTCCTGCATGTGCGCAACGTGCTCGTGGCCGCGGCTGCGGAGGGGGCCCGGTTCGGGGCCGCGGCTGACCGCACCCCGGACGAAGGCGCACTGCGAGCGCACGAGGCCGTCGCCCAGGCCCTCGGCCGCCGGATCGCCGACCGGATAGCCTGCGAGCCGGTCCCCGGAGCCACCGTTGCCGGTGCCCCCGTCGTCGACATCCGCTGCACCGGACCGATGCCCATCGTGTTTGTGCCCGCCGGCCCGCTGACGATCACCGTGCACGCGCACGCCCTCGAGGAATCTCGGTGACGCGGCGCCCCGGTGGCGAGGAGGGCAACGCGCTTGTCGAGTTCGTCTACCTGAGCGTCATCCTCATGGTGCCGCTGGTCTACGTCCTGATCACAGTGTTCTTCCTGCAACGCGCGTCCTTCGGTACGACCGAAGCGGTCCGCCAGGCGGGGCGGGCCTACGCCCGAGCGGGTGACGTCGACGAGGCCGAGCGGCGCGGGACCCTCGCTGCCTCCTTGGCCCTTGCGGACCAGGGCATCACCGAGGAGGTCACGCCGACCTTCACCTGCCTCGGTGGCCCGTGCCTGAGCCAGGGCAGCCGGGTCCGCGTCACCCTCACCTACCGGGTGCGGCTGCCCGTGCTCGGGGCCGTCTTCGGCCGCGGTGCCGGCGGCACGATCCCCGTCACGGCCACCCATACCGAGTACGTCGACGTCTTCAAGGCGCCCTGATGCCCCGAGCGGGTCGACGGTTGACCAACGACGACGGGACCGTCCTGTTCCTCACGATCGGCCTGTCCGTCGTCCTGCTCCTGCTCGTCGCTGTGGTGGTCGACGTCAGTGCCGTCATCCTCGCCAAGCGGGGCGTGTCCAGCGCTGCGGACGGGGCGGCTGTCGCGGCCGCCCAGCGGGTCGACACCGCGTCGGTCGACAGCGGCAACGGGCTCAACAGCCGGCTTCCGCTCGACGAAGCGCTGGTGCAGGATCTGGTCGCCACCTACCAGGACGAGGCGGACGGCAGCGCCCCCGGGTTGCGGCTGGTGGCAAGGGTCGACGGCGCCTCGACGGCGGTGGTGGACGCGTACCGGACCGTGACGCTGCCGTTCGGCGGGTGGCTCCAGGTGGGCAGGGTGCAGGTGCACGCCACCGCCCGCGCCCAGTCACCGGTCCTGCCCTAACGACTACGCTGCCCGATCGTGGCTGCCGACAAATCCTCCGAGCTCAAGGCCCTCGACACCACCCTGACGAGCATCGAGACGGTCCTGGACCTGCCGAAGCTGCGCGAGGAGCTCGTCGACCTCGAGGAGCAGGCCGGCATGCCCGGCCTGTGGGACGACCAGGAGAAGGCCCAGAAGATCACCGGCAGGATGTCGGTCGTGCAGGCCGACATCAAGCGGCTGGAGACCTACCGCTCCCGGATGGACGACCTCGCCGTGCTTTATGAGATGGCCGTCGAGGAGGGTGACGAGGGGACCGCAGACGAGGCGGACGTCGAGCTTGCGGCGCTGACCAAGGAGATCGGCAGCTTCGAGGTGCGGACCCTGCTGTCCGGCGAGTACGACGAGCGGTACGCCCTGGTGCAGATCTCCCCCGGGCAGGGCGGCACCGAGGCCCAGGACTGGGCCCTGATGCTCTGGCGGATGTACTACCGCTGGGCGGAGCGGCACGGCTACGAACTCGACGTCTTCGAGTGGCAGGAGGCCGAGGAGGCCGGCGTGAAGAGCGTCGTCTTCCAGGTCAAGGTGCCCTACGCGTACGGCACGCTGGCTGGCGAGCATGGTGTGCACCGGCTGGTGCGGATCAGTCCTTTCGACAACCAGGCCCGGCGGCAGACGACCTTCGCCGCCGTGGACGTGACGCCCGTCGTCGAGACCACCGACTTCGTGGAGATCGACGAGAAGGACCTGAGGGTCGACGTCTTCCGCAGCTCCGGCCCTGGTGGCCAAGGCGTCAACACGACCGACTCGGCGGTCCGGATCACCCACCTGCCGACCAACATCGTGGTGTCCTGCCAAAACGAGCGCTCCCAGATCCAGAACCGCGCCGCCGCAATGGTCGTCCTGCAGACCAAGCTGCTCGAGCGACAGCGCGAGGAGGAGCTCGCCGCGATGAACGTCATCCGCGGCGACAAGAGCGCCAACGCCATGGGCTCACAGATCCGCAACTACGTGCTGCACCCCTACCAGATGGTCAAGGACCTGCGTACCAACGTGGAGACATCCAACACGCAGGGCGTCCTCGACGGTGACATCGACGAGCTCGTCGAGGCGATGATCCGCTGGCGTCGTACCTCAGGTGAGGACGAGCAGTAACCCGCTGTACGCCGGTCACCGGGCCGCTAGCGGACAAGCACGACCAGCAGCACGAAGAGCAGGGCAGCGAGCACCAGCAACGGCCCCGCGGGAAGGCTCACACGCTGGGCCTGGAAGTGGTCTCGGGCCACCCGGCAGGTGGCGCACCGGGCTTCGGCGACCCGACCACCGCAGGTTGCGCAGACGAGGTCCTGCCAGCTCATCGCCGCACCTCCTTCAGCTCAACAGGGCTCCGCGGGCCCACAGCTGGGCACCGCGATGACAGTCTCTACCCATCCCAGCGTTCGAGCGACGCGGCTTGTTCCGCCTGGTCGGGACCTAGACTGGACTCGTGATCCGTCTTGAGAATGTCTCCAAGAGTTACCCGACGAGCACTCGTCCGGCGCTCGATGGGGTCGACGTCGACATCGAGAAGGGTGAGTTCGTCTTCCTCGTGGGGTCCAGCGGCTCGGGCAAGTCGACGTTTCTGCGGCTGTTGCTGAAGGAGGAGGTCCCGTCCGCCGGACGAGTGCACGTTGCCGGCAAGGACCTGGCCCGACTGTCCCACTGGAAGGTGCCGGCGCTGCGCCGCTCGATCGGCTGCGTCTTCCAGGACTTTCGGCTGCTGCCGAACAAAACGGTCCACCAGAACGTCGCCTTCGCCCTCGAGGTGATCGGCAAGTCGCATGCCACGATCAACAAGGTCGTCCCCGAGGTGCTGGACCTCGTCGGGCTCGACGGCAAGGCCCAGCGGATGCCCGATGAGCTCTCCGGCGGCGAGCAGCAGCGCGTCGCGGTGGCGCGGGCCTTCGTCAACCGACCGATGATTTTGATCGCGGACGAGCCCACGGGCAACCTGGACCCCAGCACCAGCGTCGGAATCATGAAGCTGCTCGACCGCATCAACCGCACCGGCACCACCGTCGTCATGGCCACCCACGACGCCGCGATCGTGGACTCGATGCGTCGCCGCGTCGTCGAGCTCTCCCAGGGCAAGGTCATCCGCGACCAGACCCGCGGCGTCTACGGCTACGGCGCCTAGCCCGCTCGACCCGCTCAGCTCGCTTCACCTGACCCCGACCCCTCGAGGACCCCACCGTGCGCGCCAACTTCATCGTCAGCGAGATCGGCATCGGCCTGCGTCGCAACCTGACCATGACGATTGCCGTGGTCGTCACCGTCATGATCACCCTTGCCCTCGCGGGCACGGGCCTGCTCGTCCACAAGCAGGTCAACGTCATGAAGGGCTACTGGTACAACAAGGTCGAGGTGACGATCTACCTCTGCGGGACCAACAGCAGCTCGACGAACTGTGCCGGCAAGGACGTGACCCAGGAGCAGCGCGACCAGCTCAACAGCGACCTGCACAGCACGCCACAGGTGGCGACCGTCTTCTATGAGTCCAAGCAGGAGGCGTACAAGCGGTTCAAGGAGCAGTTCAAGGACTCGCCGGACCTGGTGAACAACGTCACGCCCGACGCACTGCCCGAGTCCTACCGCGTGAAGCTGAAAAATCCCGAGCAGTTCCAAGTGGTCGCCAGCGCGTTCCAGGACCGGCCCGGTGTGGACTCCGTACAGGACCTCAAGAAGCTGCTGGACCCGGTCTTCAAGGTGCTGGGCGTGTTCCAGAGCATCGCCTGGTTCGTGGCGGGCTTCATGCTGCTCGCTGCGGTCATCTTGATCTCCAACACGATTCGGGTCGCAGCGTTCAGCCGGCGAAGGGAGACCGGCATCATGCGGCTGGTGGGGGCGAGCAACCTCTACATCCAAACGCCCTTCCTGCTCGAGGGAGCGCTGGCCGGGCTGATCGGCGCGGCGGGGGCATGTGGGCTCGTCGCGCTCGGCTACTACTACTTCATCGAGCAGCGACTGCGGCCACTGGTGAAGTTCACCAACTTCATCAGCTGGTCCGACGTGCTCTCCACGATCCC
>JAYUBO010000088.1:0-2432 GCA_043740815.1 Frankiales bacterium
GTCGCGGCGCAGAAGCCGAGCAGATCCGCGAGCTCCTCCCGGGTGCCCATCGTGGAACCGATCACGCGCAACTGCAGGAAGAACAACCGGTTGAGGTCGGCCGACGGGTCGGGCCCGGTGGTGGCTCCGGACACGACCAGCGTGCCGCCCGGACGCAACGCCCGCATCGAGTGCGACCAGGTCGCCTTGCCGACGGTCTCGAGCACCGCGTCGACCTTTGCGGGCAGCCGCGCGTTAGTCTCGAAGACCTCGTGCGCTCCGATCTCGAGGGCCTTTGCCCGCTTGCTCTCGTCCCGGCTGGTCGCCCAGACGGTCAACCCCGCAGCCCGAGCGAGGGCAATCGCCGCTGTCGCGACTCCGCCGCCCGCACCCTGGACCAGGACGGTCTGTCCAGGCCGGGTACCGCTCTGCGTGAACAGCATCCGGTACGCCGTGAGCCAGGCCGTCGGCAGACAGGCGGCCTCCTCCCACGACAGCTCGGCCGGCTTCGGCAGCACGTTGCGGGCCGGAACGACCACCTGCTCGGCGAGCGTCCCGTCGTGCAGCTCCGACAGCAGCGTCCGACGCGGGTCGAGAGTGTCATCGCCGCTCCACGCCGGGCTGGTCACGACGGCGTGGACGACGACCTCCGTGCCATCGTCCAGCACCCCCGCCCCGTCAGAGCCCAGGACCATCGGGAGCTTGTCCGCAGCCAGCCCGACACCCTTGAGCGACCACAGGTCGTGGTGGTTGAGCGCTGCAGCGCGCAGCGTCACCCGCACCCACCCCTCGGGTACGACGGGATCGGGCCGCTCCCCCACGGTGAGGCCACTGAGCGGGGCGTCGGCGGACTGGGCGGTGCAGGTGACGGCAAGCATGCGCCCGACCCTAGCCCGGGCGCCCCGGCACGCGACTCACAGGCGAGCGACACCCTCGGCCCGAGCGGCCGCGGCCACCGCTGCGCTGACGACGGGAGTCACACGGGGGTCGAACACCGACGGGATGACGCAGTCCTCGGACAACTCGTCGCCGACCACGGCCGCCAGGGCCACAGCCGCGGCTTGCTTCATGCCCTCGGTGACGCGGGTGGCCCGGACAGCCATCGCACCCTTGAACACGCCGGGGAAGGCGAGCACGTTGTTGATCTGGTTCGGGAAATCCGAGCGGCCCGTGGCGATGACCCGCGCACCGGCTCGCCGGGCGTCATCGGGATGCACCTCCGGGTCGGGGTTGGCCATCGCGAAGACGAAGCCGTCCTTGGCCATCGAGGCGACCGCCTCGAACGGGACCTTGCCGCTGGACAGCCCGATCAGGACGTCGGCGCCAGACAGCGCGTCATTGAAGGATCCGGTGAAGGCGGCCTTGTTGCTGATCGAGGCGAACAACCGCTTCTCGTCGTTGAGGTCGGTCCGGTCCAGGTGCACGATGCCCTTGCTGTCAGCGATCGCGAGGTCGCCGATACCGGCCTCGAGGATCATCTTCGACACTGCGATGCCGGCCGCGCCGGCACCGCTGACGACGACGCGTAGGTCGCCGAGGGTCCGGCCGGTGAGCTTCGCCGCATTGCGCAGCGCCGCGAGCACGACGATGGCCGTGCCGTGCTGGTCGTCGTGGAAGACCGGGATGTCAAGGCGCTCCTGGACCCGGCGCTCCACCTCGAAGCAGCGGGGGGCGCTGATGTCCTCCAGGTTGATCCCGCCGAAGGCGGGAGCGAGCCGCACGATCGTCTCGACGAGCTCGTCGGTGTCCTTGACGTCCAGGCAGATCGGCACGGCGTTGATGCCACCGAAGTGCTTGAAGAGCATCGCCTTGCCCTCCATCACCGGCAGCGCCGCCTCAGGGCCGATGTCCCCGAGGCCGAGGACCGCGGTGCCGTCGGTGATGACGGCGACGGTGTTGGACTTCCACGTGTAGTCGTAGACGAGCTCGGGCTGGCGCTCGATGGCCATGCAGACCCGCGCCACGCCGGGGGTGTACGCCATCGACAGGTCCTCGCGCGTCTCGAGCGGGACGCTGAGGGTGACGTCGATCTTGCCGCCGCGATGCAGCGCGAAGATGGGGTCGGCGTCGAGGTCCGAGCGGGCAGCGGGAAGGACGGGGGCAGGTGCCTGAGCGGGGTCCATGATGGTCAGGCCTTCCAGGAACGCGGACATAATGGGTCTGCTCCGGGCGACGGCAACTCAGCCCTTGCGGGGCTGCGCCGACGCGGACACGTAATGGGGATGCGCGGCCGTGGGGTCAACGTGGGCCGCAGCGCGTCGATCGGGGGTTGCCCGGGGCTCACATCGTGGCACAGGCCACCACCGCGGACCGCCTCGCCCCGACACCCGACACGACGGATGTGTTCCAGAGCACCCGGGCCGGCTGCGGAGATGACACGATGTTCTAAAGATCACCTCTCGATGGAGAACCCTCGTGCCCGTCAGCTCCCCGCTACGCCTCGTCCCCCTGGC
>JAYUBO010000089.1:0-8883 GCA_043740815.1 Frankiales bacterium
CACCTCGGTGAGCTCCGCGAGCTCGATCTCGGGGTAGCGGGCATGGCGGTCACGTTCGACGGCGGCCTCCGCGGCGACGAGCTCGTTCTGGTTCGCCACCGAGATGTACTCCCCGGTCGCCATCGAGACTGCCCCGGCGACGAGCCCGGCCAGGCCGGTGAGGATGAGGGCCGACCGGGCCAGGCCCCCGCCGCCGACCCCGGCGATGAGGGAGCCGTTTGTCACCAGGCCGTCGACGGCCCCGAACACGATGGGGCGGAGTTTGCCTCCGGACACGTCGCGGTGCTGGTGGTGCCAGCCGGCCCCAGAGGCTTCGGTCACCTCCATGCTGGTGTTCCTCTCGTCGCGCCGGGGGTCGGGGCCTCTGGTCGCAGTGCCCTGGGGTGGGCTGGTCATCCACGGGCCCGACGTCGCGGCGGGACGTGCCGGAACCGCAGACCCGACAGGGCGTTCGGCAAGGGGCCATCGCCCCCCTGCCCAATCCAGTCTGCCAGCGCGGCGGTGGCGGAGCCAGTCAGGAGCCCGCCGAGCCACGTGTCGCGTTCTTTGGCTGGCGCCCCGGGTCGTCGCAGCACCGCCACGTTGCTCCGCTCGCACTCGTCCAGGCACTCGACGACCCGCAGCTCGACTCCGGGATGGCCGTCGGCGGCGGTCTCCAGGGCACGCTCCTGGGCGTCGTGGTCGACCTTGGGGTGTTTCGCGCGGGTGCCGCAGCAGCACCCACGGCACAGCAGCACGACCAGGCCCGACCGGTCCTTCACTCGTGGTCCGGTTCGCCGCTGACCCGGTGGTCCGCGTAGAACAGGGCCTCATCGACCAGGGCCCGGACGTGGGCGCCGCGGGCGCTGTACACATGCAGCCGGCCCTGCTTGCGCATGCCCACGAGGCCGGCGAGGCGGAGTTTCGCGAGGTGCTGAGAGGTGGCGGACGACGTCGCTCCGGTGAGCGCGCTCAACGCGCCGACCTCTCGGTCCCCACGCGCCAGCAGCCACAGGATCCGCAGCCGCGTTGCGTCCGCCAGCAGAGCAAGCGTCGTCACGGCGACATCGACCTGCTCGGGCGTTGGCAGGTCCTGTTTGGCCTGGGTCGGTGGGTGGCCGTCGTCGGCCGGGGTGATGCTGCTCATGGCGCCGTGTCGTGTGCGTGTCCGCGCATACGTGACAGTATGGCAGTTATGAGCCATGCCCCCACCTGCGTCGACGATCACCCGCACCACGAACCCGCCTTCGGTGACGTCCAGGTCGCCGTCCGAGATACCGTGGTCCCGTCATCGGCGCCTGTGCTCTCGCGGTTCTCGACGGGCGCGTGGTCGCTGCCGGAGGTCCGCTGGGCGCTCCTGGCGACGGTCCTGTTCGCTGCCGGGCTGCTCCTGCGACTGGCCGGTGTCCCCGGATGGCTGAGCGGCATGGTCTTCGCGGGCTGTTACCTCGCGGGCGGCTGGGAGCCGGCGGCCGCGGGGTGGCAGGCGCTGCGGGAGCGGACCCTGGACGTCGACCTGCTGATGATCGTCGCCGCAGTGGGAGCAGCCGCCATCGGACAGGTCGTCGACGGAGGGCTGCTGATCGTCATCTTCGCGACCTCCGGCGCGCAGGAGGCATACGCCACCAAGCGGACCGCCGACAGCGTCAAGGCGCTGCTTAGCCTTGCCCCGGAGCAGGCGACCCTGCTCGGCCGGGACGGTACGGACACCGTGGTGGACACGGCGAGCCTGCTCGTCGGTGACGAGATCCTCGTCCGGCCGGGTGAGCGGATCGGCGCGGACGGCACCGTCACCGACGGGACGTCCGAGGTCGACCAGGCGAGCGTCACCGGAGAGCCCCTGCCGCTGCTCCGCGAACCGGGCGACGGGGTGTTCGCCGGCACCCTGAACACCAACGGCGCCCTGCGGATCCTGGTCACCAGACCGGCGTCGGAGTCGGTCGTCGCCCGGATCGTCGCGCTCGTCGAGCAGGCCAGCGCCACCAAGGCCAAGGCCCAATTGTTCGTGGAGAAGATCGAACAGCGGTACAGCGTCACCGTCGTCCTGACGACCCTGCTGGTCTTCGCGGTTCCGCTGGCACTCGGCGGGGGCCTGCGGCCGACGCTGCTGCGGGCGATGACCTACATGATCGTCGCGTCGCCCTGCGCGGTGGTCCTGGCCACGATGCCGCCGCTGCTGAGCGCGATCGCGAACGCCGGCCGGCACGGCGTGCTAATCAAGAGCGCGGTCGTCATGGAGCAGCTCGGGCAGACCACCCAGGTCGCCTTCGACAAGACCGGAACCCTCACCCAGGGCGCTCCCCGTCTCAGCGACGTGCAGGTCCTGGCCGACCTGAGCGCCGCGGAGGTCCTGCGACTGGCGGCGTCCGCCGAGCGCGCCAGCGAGCACCCCCTCGGCAGGGCGGTCGTGGCGGCTGCGCAGCAGCGGGGCCTGACCCTGGCCGCCGCCACCGACTTCGGGGCAACACCCGGCCGGGGGGTCACCGCTCTGGTCGATGGCACACGTGTGCGAGTCGGCAGCCCCGCCCTGCTTACCGCACCCACGCCATCCCAGACAGCAGCGGTGACCGCCGTCGAAGCCAAGGGGCACACCGCAGTCGTCGTCCTGGCGGACGGTCGCCCAGTAGGAGTTCTCACACTGACCGACCAGCTCCGGCCGGCCGCCGCCGCGACCGTCACTGCCCTGCGCGCTCTGACTGGGAACACCCCCGTGCTGCTTACCGGCGACAACGCCCTCGCCGCCCGCAGCCTCGCCGAACTGGTCGGCATCACCGACGTCCACGCCACGCTCCTACCCGCCGAAAAGGCCGAACACGTCCAGGCCCTCCGCGACGCCGGCAGGCACGTCCTGGTTGTCGGGGACGGCATCAACGACGCCCCCGCTCTCGCCACCGCGAACCTCGGGGTCGCGATGGGCCGGCACGGCAGCGACCTGACCCTGCAGACCGCCGACGCCGTCCTGGTCCGCGACGACCTCGCCGCCCTCCCAGCGCTGCTGCGACTGTCCCGCGCCGCCCGCCGCGCCGTCGTACAGAACCTCGTCCTCGCGACGCTGGCCATCGTCGGCCTGGTCGCCTGGGACCTGCTCGGGACCCTCCCGCTCCCGCTCGGGGTTCTGGGGCATGAAGGCGGAACGGTGCTCATCGGGCTCAACGGCCTGCGGCTGCTCCGCCGGGGTGCGTGGACTGCGTAACGTCGGGAAACCCAGCGCCCACCCTTCCCGCAGCCACGGACGAGGCCGCGGCTAGCAGCAGGACGCGGCTTCTGGGCCGTCTGTAGTGGCCCCGACCGTGCCGCAGCAGACGCCGTCGGTGGCCTGCCCGGCGTCGATGAGGGTCTGCGGGCTGGTGCCGAAGCTCTGGCTGTCGGCGAGGACCGTGTAGACCTCCCAGCGTTCCCCGGCGGGACCGGTGACCCACACCTTGTCCTGGGTCGCGAAGCAGCAGGTTGTTCCCATCTGTTCGTCGGTGAACAGGCCCGCGCTGGTGAGCCGCGCGATCTCGCTGTGGACCGTGGCGGTGTCGGGGACCTCGACGCCAAGGTGGTTGATCGTGCCTCCCTGGCCGGGGTTCTCCAGCAGGACGAGCTTGAGCGGTGGGGTGGCGATGGCGAAGTTCGCGTAGCCGGGGCGGACCTTGGCGGGTGGGGCGCCGAACAGGCGCGTGTAGAATTCGACGGCGCTGTGCAGGTCGTCGACGTTGAGGGCGAGCTGCACCCGGCCCCCGTCGGGGGTAGGTGCGGGGCCCGCGCAGGGGTGGCTCTCGGTGACGGTCACGAAGGTCTCCTGCCTGGTTACTTGAAGGTATGTCGAGGTCATCACCGTTGCA
The DNA here is from genome assembly GCA_043740815.1 of Frankiales bacterium. GTDB lineage: Bacteria > Actinomycetota > Actinomycetes > Mycobacteriales > SCTD01 > RYN-111. Next base: position 3,807 of record JAYUBO010000089.1, read on the forward strand.
CTATTGCCTGACAAACGTCAAGCAATAGCCTCACATTCGTCAGGCGGTATGCCAGGATGGCTGCATGCCGAAGTCCCTACCCGTCCTCGTCACCACTGCACCGGTCTGCTGCGCCCCACTCGCCTCCGGGGTCATGGACGCTGCCGACGCCCTGGCGGTCGCGTTGCGCCTGAAGGCTCTTGCGGACCCGGTGCGGGTGCGCCTGATGTCCATGCTCCTCGCGGAGGCCACCGCCGGCGTGTGCACCTGCGACATCGCCCCGGGCTTAGGACTGGCGCAGGCAACCGTCACCCACCACCTGCGGGTCCTGCGCGAGGCGGGCCTGGTCCACGGGACCAAGAAGGGCACGAACACCTGGTACCGGCCCCAGCCCGACGCCCTGAAGGCGCTGGTCAGGGTCCTGGACCCGGCCTGCTGCTGACGGTCGCCCGGACCGTCGCCGCACTGGCCCTCGGTGGCCTGCATGCGCAGACCCATCAGTCACGCCTGAGATCAGTGAGGCATGATGTGGCTATGCCACTCAGACCGGAGACAACGTGATCCCGACTGCCCCCTTGCTCGACCAGGCGCTGCTGCGGCTGCTCGCCGACCCGCTGCGTGCACAGATCGTCGCGCTCCTGGCCGCTGAGCAGCTCTGTACCTGCCACCTCGTCGACGCCACCGGCGCCTCCCAGTCCAACGTCAGCAACCACCTTCGGGCCCTGCGGGAGGCCGGCCTGGTCGAGACCGAACCCGCCGGCCGGTTCACCTACTACCGGTTGCTGCCCGAACCCCTCGCGGCCCTGGGTCGGGCCTTGGACGGTGTTGCCGAGCAGGCCCGTGCCGCCGTCGCGATCAAGCGGGCGTGCACATGACCGCCCCCGCGACGGCGGTCGCCCGGCGCGTTCCGCGGGTCGGCGAGCTGACGCGCAAGGCGTTCGCGGAACTCCTCGGCAGCGCCCTGCTCGCGGCGACCGTCGTCGGCAGCGGCATCGCCGCACAGCGCCTGAGCCCCGGCGACAAGGGCCTGGAACTGTTGGAGAACGCCGTCATCACCGGGGCCGTCCTGGTCGCCCTCATCCTGGCCCTCGGCCCGGTCTCCGCGGCCTTCAACCCCATCGTGACCCTCGCCGAACGAGCCTTCGGCGCGGTCACCACCCGGGCCGCTGCGGTCTTCGTCGCCGCGCAGGTCATCGGCTGCTGCCTTGGCGTCATGGTCGCGAACCTCATGTTCGAGCTGCCCGCGGTCAACCTGAGCCGGCACCATCGCAGCAGCGGCGCGCTGTGGCTCGGGGAGGTCGTCGCGACCTTCGGGCTGCTTATCGTGATCTTTGGGGTCGTGCGCTCCGGACGGACCGGCCATGTTGCCTACGCCGTCGGCGGCTACATCACCGCTGCGTATTGGTTCACCAGCAGCACGAGCTTCGCGAACCCCGCCATCAGCATCGGCCGGACCCTCAGCGACACCTTCGCCGGTATCGCCCCAGCCTCAGTCCCGATGTTCGCCCTCATGCAGGTACTGGGCGGGGCCCTGGCCGCCGGGGCGATCGTCGTGCTTTACCCCAACGCCGCCCAGGTTGCCGCCGACCTCACCCACCTGGACAGCGACACCACCCAGCGGGTCCGGTGACCCGGCCCGCCCTAGGGCGCTACCGGCACCTCCCGCACGTCACACAGCCACGCCGGTGCGGCCAACGCCCTAGCCTGAACCAGGATCGTCAGCCATGACCAAGCCCGTGATCCTGTACGCGTGCGTCCACAACGGCGGCCGGAGCCTGGCCGCGAAGGTCCTGACCGAACACCACGGCGGCGATCAGGTCGAGGTGCGGTCGGCCGGCAGCGAACCGGGGCACAGCCTCAATCCGGTCGTCGTCCAGGTCCTGCACGACATGGGCGTGAGCACGCACGGCGAAACCCCCAAGCTCCTCACCTATGACGGCGTGCAGGAAGCCGACATCGTCATCACGATGGGCTGCGGCGAGACCTGCCCCCTGCTCCCCGGCAAGATCTACGAGGACTGGACCCTCGACGACCCGAAGGGTCAGGACGTCGACACCGTCCGACGGATCGTGGCGGAGATCGACGTACGGGTAAAGGACCTGCTGGGTCGGCTGCCCGCGGCCTCCGCGTGAAACTCGCGCCTCACTCGTCATGAGGGTCTCCGGGTTCGATTCTCCGAGGTGGCTCCGTCGCTGACCTGCGACGACAGGGCTGTGGCCGCCGAGTGCAGTCGCTTACGGCCTGCTGCGTGACGGTTCGACGACGCAGTCAGGTGTCGACAGCTCGTGGGCCGGCCTGCGCAAACACAGGGCGTGGTGGATGCGGCTTCGGCAGGTGACGTGCAGGAGCACGGCCGCCCCGATGAGGATGACCGCGTCGCCGATGCTGACGACGTTGCGGAAGGGCAACCAGGCGGGCGTGGCGGCGATGTCGCCGAGCCAGGGCAGCACCGGGTGAACGACCACGCCGCTGTTCTTGAACTGCGAAGGGTCGACGGTGTAGCCGGCCTCCCTCAGCGCCCCGGCGGAGGCGGGGAGCGTGCCGCCGTTCAGGGCGATGACCGCGGCATTCGTGCCACCGCCGACCGCGATGATCAGCAGACCAGGGAGCCGCCGGTTGACCCAGAGCGCGAACGCGATGGTGACGTACGACGTCAGGTGTAGCCCGATCAGGACGGGGTGCGGCGCGTCCGGGAACACCGAGGTCATCAGCACTTGCAGCGCGAGCGACACAACGATGAGGCCACTGAAACGCAGGCGTAGCTCACCCAACAGCGCCAGGTGGCCACCGGCGGGCGGCACGGACAGCAGGAGCAACACGAAAGCGAAGGCCATGAACATGTGGGGCTACCAGGCTCGGGTCAGCGGGACAGGTGAGGTGAGCTCAGCCAGGAGCGGGTCGCGCTCGCTCACCAGTCCGATGAGCCGGCCGTGCGGCATCGGTTGGTGGGGGGTCCTTGAGGTCTGCGGCAGCAGCGCGGGCAGGTCGCTTGCGCTCGCGGGCCGACCGATGTAATAGCCCTGCAGCATGTCGCAGCCCATCTCGGCGAGCAGGTCTGCGCTGGCTCGCTGCTCGACACCTTCGGCGACGACACGCAGTCCGAGGTTGTGCCCCAGTTCGATGGTGCTGCGGATGATCGCCGCGTTGCCGGGCTCGTGCAGACCGAGGGTGAAGCTCTTGTCAATCTTGATCTCGTCGACGGCCAGGCGCTGCAGGTAGGCCAGCGAGGAGTAACCGGTTCCGAAGTCGTCGATCGACAGCCCGACGCCGAGGGCCTGCAGGCGGCCAAGGATCTGGATGCTGCGCTCGGGGTCGCTCATCAGCCGGCTCTCGGTCACCTCGAGCAGCAGCCGGTCTGCCGTCAGGCCGTGCCGTTGCAGGGCGTCGGCCACGGTCTCGGGGAGGGTGAGGTCGCTGAGTTGGCGGGCGGACAGATTTACCGCGAGCGTCAACTCCAGGCCGGCGCGGTTCCAGTCGGCGATCTGGGCCAGGGAGAGGTCGAGCACACGGCGCATCAGCAGGTCGATGAGGGACGTGCTTTCGGCCATCGGGATGAAGTTGTCGGGCAGCAGGTTCCCCAGCTCCGGGTGTCGCCAGCGCACCAGACACTCGACGGCGCTGACCCTGTTGGTGCGAAGGTCGAGCTGGGGCTGGTAGACGACGTGGATCTGCTGGTCCTCGACGTCCTCGAGCGCGGCGCGCAGGTCCGCCTGCAGGCCGAGTAGGGCTGCGGAGTGTTGATCAGTGTGCCGGTCGTACAACGCGCACGTCCCACGGGTCGCCTTCGCGGCGTACAGGGCAACGTCGGCGCAGCGCAGCAGTCCCTCGACGGTGTCGACATGGTCGGGCGCCAGGCCGATGCCGACCGAGCAGCCGACCGTGAGGACGACGCCCTGGACCCGGTAGGGCTGGCTGATCGCGGCGCCGAGGCGCTCGGCGAGATCGACCGCCGCGGTAGAGCTGTCACAGCGTCGGACGAGCACGACGAATTCGTCTCCGCCGAGCCTCACCACCAGGTCGCCGCTGGCGACTTCTTCGCGCAGCCGGTCTGCGACGGCCACGAGCAGTTCGTCGCCGACGGCGTGGCCGAGGGTGTCGTTGACGTCCTTGAAGTGGTCGAGGTCGATGAGCAGCATCGCGGTCGTACCCGTCGCGGTGTTCAGCGCGCGCTCGGTGGCAGAGGCGAGCAAGGTCCGGTTGGCGAGGCCGGTGAGCGGGTCGCGTAGGGCCTCCTGCTCGCGGGCCATCGCGGTGTGGCCGCTACGGTGCAGGGCAACGATCGGGATGAGCAGGAGCAACACCGATACCGGCGTCCACAGAGTGGCCTGCGCGGCGAGCGGCGCGAGGCCGAGCAGCGGCGCTGAGGTCATGAGCTGCCAGGAAACGTCCTCGGTGAGCATCCTCCACACGCGCACGCCCAGCCGCGAGGCCACCGCGACAGCGACCAGGCCATTGTTCACCATCAGGAAGACCATGCCTCCAGCAATCGCGGCGAGCAGGTCGGGTGGTCCTGGCGTCGTGCTGCCGGTGAAGGGCAGGCCGGCGACGAGGGCATAGACCGCGCGCGACGCGATGAAGGCAAGGGCGTACTGGCCGATGTTGAAGGGCAAGCGGTGCCACAGGCGGCCGCGAACCGTGCAGTCGATGAACAGCGCAACGGACTGCGCGAGGATGGTCCAGAACACCGGGGCCACCAGCAGCAGCGCGAAGCCGAAGGTGCTCGAGACGGTGATCTCGTCGCCGCCCTCTTCGCCGCGTGTGACGGGGATCGGCCACATCTCCCCGGCGACGAGCACCGCGCTGAACAGCGCGATGACAACAACGATCTGCCCTCTCAGCTCGCTGGCGGCAGTTAGCGCCTGCCACGCCGTCAGGGCAATCAGCGGGGTGGCCACCGCGGTCACAGCCCACATGAAGAGCAGCAGTCGCCGGCTGTCGCTGCCGTTCACGCTGCCCCCCTCCTCGGCTCTTGCCGAGCAGGACGGGCCGGGCTGCTGGCGTACCAGAGCTCCGGTCCGTCCTGATCGGCTCGGTCACGTACTGGTCAGGTGAACTTGCGTCCCGCCCCGACGACCGTGATCACCACGGTCATCAACGT
>JAYUBO010000090.1:0-2679 GCA_043740815.1 Frankiales bacterium
CCGACGACCACGATGCGCTTGGCCATGAAAGGCCTCTCTGAACGTTGAGGATGGGGGACGAGTCGTCCACTATGTTGGACAGACACCGCAACCACGTCAAGGCCCCCGCGCAGAAGTTGACGCGGACGAAACGTTTCGGCCGTTCGTTCGGCGGGAGAGGACCAGGGTGACCGAGGAGCTCAGCCGGATCGTCGGCGGCATCGGGCCCAAAGTCCGCGGGCTGCGCAAGCAGGCGGGGCTGTCCTTGCAGCAACTTGCCGAGCAGGCCGACGTGTCCGCCGCGGCCATCCACAAGATCGAGCAGAGCGGCATGGTGCCGACCATCACGACGCTGCTCAAGGTGGCCGGTGCACTCGGTCGGCCGGTCGCGTGGTTCGTCGACGAACAGGTGCCGACCGACCCGACCGTGCACACCCCCGACGGTCAACAGCGGCCGATCTACACCTCGCACAGCGGCATCGACCTGGCCGGGATCAGCGGCACCTACGGCCGGTTCAACATCGCCGGAGCCCGGGCGACCGTTGCTGCCGGCGCGAACAGCGGGACCAAGCCGCTGGAGCATCCGGGCGAGGAGCTCATCTACGTGCTGGAGGGTCAGCTCGAGTTCGTGGTGAACGGCCAGGACTTCGTGCTCGGCCCGTGCGACGCCCTGCACTTCCGCACCGTCCAGCCGCACTCGTGGAGCAACCCAGGCACGAGCGACGCCATCGCGTTGTGGATGGCCCTCCGGCCGCAGTAGGCCTAATCGCCTTCCAGATCGCCTTCCAGCTCAAGGTAGGTCGCCTTCAGCCGGTCCAGGACCTGCGCCGACGGCTCCTCCCAGAGCCCCCGGTCGGCCGCCTCGAGCAGCCGCTCGGCAATGCCGCGCAGCGCCCACGGGTTGCTCTGCTTCATAAACGCCCGGTTGGTCTCGTCGAACACGTAGGCGCTCGCCAGCTTGTCGTACATCCAGTCGTCGACCACCCCTGCCGTCGCGTCGTAGCCGAACAGGTAGTCGACGGTGGCCGCCAGCTCGAAGGCGCCCTTGTAACCGTGCCGCTGCATCGCGGCGATCCACTTCGGGTTGACGACCCGGGCCCGGAAGACCCGGTGCGTCTCCTCCTGCAGGGTGCGGGTCCGGACCGTGTCCGGCACGGCACTGTCCCCGACGTAGGCCTCCGGTGACGTCCCGGTGAGCGCACGAACCGCCGCCACCATGCCGCCGTGGTACTGGAAATAGTCGTCGCTGTCGACGATGTCGTGCTCGCGGGTGTCCTGGTTCTTCGCCGCCACCCGGACCCTGGTGTAGACCCGCTCCATGTCCCTGCGGGCATTGACCCCGTCGAGCCCGGCGCCGTACGCATAGCCACCCCAGACCGCCCAGACCTCGGCCAGGTCAGCATCGGTCTTCCAGTCACGCGAGTCGATCAATGGCAGCAACCCCGCGCCGTAGGCCCCGGGCTTGGAGCCGAAGATCCGGGCGGTGGCCCGCCGCTCGTCAGTGCCGAGCGCGAGGTCGGCCTGCACGTGCTGGTGCACGAAGTTGTCCGGCTCGGCGAGCGCCGCCACCAACCGGACCGCGTCGTCGAGCATCGTCACGACGTGTGGGAACGCGTCGCGGAAGAATCCGCTGATCCGCAGCGTAACGTCGATGCGCGGTCGGCCGAGGACCTCGGCCGGGACGAGTTCGAGCCCGGTCACCCGACGCGACGCCTGATCCCAGACGGGGCTGACCCCGAGCAACCACAGGGCCTCGGCGATGTCGTCGCCGGCGGTGCGCATCGCGCTGGTTCCCCAGACGACGAGGCCGACCGACGCCGGGTAGTCGCCGTGGTCGGCGACGTAGCGGGCCAGCAGCGAGTCGCCGAGCGCCTTGCCGACCTCCCAGGCGTTGCGACTCGGGATCGCCTTGGGGTCGACGGAGTAGAAGTTGCGTCCGGTCGGCAGCACCCCGACCAGGCCGCGGGTCGGTGAGCCGCTCGGCCCGGCCGGCACGAATCCGCCGGACAGCCCGTGCAGCAGGTTGTCGAGCTCGTCGGTCGTCCGGTCGAGCCGCGGGACGAGCTCGTCGCAGGCAAACGCCAGCACCCGCTCGACCTCGGGCAGCTCGCGGCCCAGCACGTGCTGGACGACGCCGGCGGCCAGCCAGCCGCGCCGGTCGGTCTCTTCGACGAGCAGCCGGGCCATCCGCTCCAACTCGTCGACCTGGTCCCGCTCGGACTCCAGCAGCCCGTACGCCGTACCGAGGGCGCGCCGGAGCCCCGGCAGGGCATCGCCGGTGCCACCCCAGGTCTGCTGGGCCCGCAGGATGCCGAGCACGAGGTCGACCCGCGGCGCCCCGGCGGGGGCCTGGCCCAGGATGTGCAGCCCGTCCCGGATCAGGACGTCCTTCACCTCGCAGAGATACCCGTCGACGTGCAGCACGAAGTCGTCGAACTCCTGCTCGCTCGGGGTCTCCGAGACGTGCAGGTCGTGGTGCAGCTGGGCCTGCTCGACCAGGTCCCAGATCTGCTGCCGCAGTGTCGGCAGCTTGCCGGGGTCCATCGCCTGCACCTGGGCGTACTCATCCAGCAGGTGCTCCAGCTGGGCCATCTCGTCGTAGGTCTCGGCCCGGGCCATCGGCGGCACGAGGTGGTCGACCACGGTGGCGTGCGCCCGCCGCTTGGCCTGCGTCCCCTCACCGGGGTCGTTGACGATGAA
>JAYUBO010000091.1:0-2494 GCA_043740815.1 Frankiales bacterium
CTACGGCGGGTCGCAGTTCGTCGACTCCTGCGGCACCGGCGACTACTGCACCTACGTCAGTGACGACGTCGTCGGCTTCGTTGACGCCCAGTACCGCACAGTGGCCGACTCGCGCTCGCGTGCCGTGGCGGGCAAGAGTTCCGGCGGGTTCGCTGCGATGCTGCTTCCGGTCCTGCGTCCCGACGTCTTCGCCGGCGGACTGGCTACCCACGCCGGCGACGCGCTGTACGAGGGCTGCTACCTGTCCGAGCACGGCAAGGTCGTGCGCGCCCTGCAGCGGTTCGACGGCGACCCACACGCCTGGTGGGCCGACTTCGTGGCACGCGGAGAGGCCCAGCCGCACCCCGACGACATGCTGCTGCTCTTGCACTACGGCTGCAGCGCAGCCTTCACCCCGGGCGAGGACCGGCGTCCGGTGCTGCCGTTCGACACCCGCACAGGCAAACTCGACGACGATTTATGGTCGCGCTGGCTCACGCTCGACCCGGTACGCATGGCGCCCGCAGCCGGGGAAGTGCTGCGTTCGCTTTCGGCCATCTGGGTCGACGCCGGCACGCGGGACGAGTGGTACCTCGACCTGGGCGCCGAGGCGTACGTGCAGGCGCTCCGCGCGGTCGGCGTGAGCCAGGAGGTGGTGCACCACGAGACTTACGACCAGACGCACGCCGTCCCGACATCGCAGTACATCAAGGCCCTGCGCTACCTCGCGGAGCGCCTCCCGCGCTAACCGCAGCCAAGGGGGTCCAGCCTCGCCGTCAGCGCCTTGCGAGGGCTGGCAGCACGCCGGTCGTGCGACCGTGGCGAGGTGCGCTCGCCCTGCCGCAGCCTGGCCAGCATGGAGGGTGCGACGACGCCGCTCACTCATCGGGAGGGGCTCTACTCGCGGCATGAGCGGATCCTGCGCGCGGCCATACAAGTTCGTCGCATGCGGCAGGACGCCCCGCTATCACCAGCCTTGGCTTGACCACAGTTCGGCGTCAGGCCAGCCGTGCGGACCTGGTCCGTGAGTGAGTGCCTGGTCAGGGGAGCGCACACCGCTGTCCGGAGCCCTGCCTGTGCTTCAGCATCTCGTTCCTGTCTGCGCCGGCCGTGCGAGTGTCAAGATCGGCGTTGCCAGTGCCGAAGTCATACTTGGCGTGGAGGTATTCGGTGATCGATCGCCTGACTCGGTGGGCTGTCCCCGTGGTGTCGGTCGCGATGATGACTACAGGGCCTGGCGTCGCCGCTGGGCCCGGTGTGGTTGCGGCGACGACGCGGTCGACCTCCTGGTCGCAGCCGCACGTTGCAAGAACGCTGCCTGCGCCGGGACCGCGGGTTGTCTTGCCGCCGCCGGCCGCCCGGGCCGACTACCAGCTCGGCGGGGCGTACGACCCGCCCGCCGGCACCAAGATCGTGGAACGCGACCGGGCAGCTCGTCCAGCACCAGGCGCATACGGGGTCTGCTACTTCAACGGATACCAGACCCAAGCAGCCGAGACCTCTTGGTGGACGCGTACGCACCGCGACCTGCTGCTGCATGACAGCAAAGGCCGCTCCGTGCAGGACCCAGGTTGGCCAGGTGAGCTGCTCCTGGACACCTCCACCGCGGCGAAGCGAGCCGGGATCGTCGCGGTCGAGTACGGCTGGGTCGAGGGGTGCGCCCGCGCCGGGTACCGAGCTGTCGAGGCCGACAACCTCGACTCGTGGACCCGATCCCGAGGGTTGCTGCGCCCGGACGGGAACGTCGCCCTAGCGCGACTGCTGAACACCCGTGCGCACCAGCTGGGCATGGCGACCGCTCAGAAGAACACCCCCGAGCTCGCCGCCCAGGGCCACCGCCTCGGGTTCGACTTCGCCGTCGCCGAAGAGTGCGGCGTCTACGACGAATGCGCCGCCTACACCGCCGCGTACGGCCTGCGGGTTATCGAGGTCGAGTACACCGACAACGGACAAGACGCTTACGACCGTTCGTGCGCAGCGGACGCCGGCAAGCGCAGCATCGTGCTCCGTGACCGGCAGCTGCTCACACCCGGGAGCGCCGGCTACATCCACCAATCCTGCTGAGCCTGTGCGCAAGGCCAGCAACTGCCCCGGTGAGTAGATGCACGCTGAGCATTCGGCACAGCATGCGGCTTTGGGCGCGATCGCAGACGCTGTCCGGGATCAACCTCATCCGGGACGGACCTGCCAAGACCACTACCAGCGGCAGAAGCGGATATTGCAGTTCCACGCGGAACTCAGACGCCACGTCGCAGCAGCCAAGTTCCACGACGTAGCCGTGGTGATCGCTCAAGGACACCGCCGGTTTCGGCCCAGGCGGCGATTCGGTGACGCAGCGCAGGACTGCAGACGTGGTCCACAGGCGAGCAGAGGCCGGCAGGGCTGCTCGGCCGTGTAGGCACACCGGGCGCGTCTCGCAGCAGGTGCGTGGTGATCACTCGATCCCGGGCAGCCGGGCCGCCAGGCCGTCGCTGAGCCCGCCGTTCTTACGGGGCGGAGGCGTCGGCCAGCTGAG
>JAYUBO010000092.1:0-4821 GCA_043740815.1 Frankiales bacterium
CGTGCACCGGGGTGCAGACGACGTGGACCGGACTCGGTGACGGAACCAGCTGGAGTCTTTCCACCAACTGGTCCCCGGCTGTTCCTTCGCCCTCCGATGTTGTGACAGTCGACACCAGCGCAACTCCGGATCCCGTCAGCATCGTGGGGGTCGCCGGCACGGTCTGCGATCTCACGGTCACGGCGGCCAGCGCAACCCGCACCTCCTTCACCGGTGACCTCCGGGTGGACGGGGATGCATCTGTCACCGGTGCCGTCGGGTGGGCGGGGGAGCTTCGCTCGACTCAGAGCCTGTCTGTCGCCCCCAGCACCGATCTCCTGATGGGGGACGGCAGCGTCGTCGCCGTCGAAGGTCAGGCGACGCTTGCCTCTGCTGCTCTTGTGCACGGAGCCACGGGAGCCAGCACGACTCCGGTCGTTCAGGTGACCGGTGGGCTCACCCTCGGTGGTTCGGCGCACCTGGCTGCCACCGGGCTGCAGCTACTTGCTGGTCCGTCCGGCTCGGGCTCGGTCGACCTCGCCGGGAAGACCCTCACCGTCGACGGCGCCGCGGTCTCGCGGTTCGCTGCCTCCACGATGATCACCTCCTCCCAGCCCGACGGTGTGCTCGTGCTCGGCACGGGCGCGCAGCTCGTCGCGGTCACCGGGACCACCGTGCAGAGGCCGGCCGTCCTGCGCATCGCTGGCGCCTCTTTCGGCGGGGGCGGACAAGCCCTGACCCTTGCCGGCACCGGGACCCTGTCGTGGCGGTCCGGCGCCGTGGTGGGCGACCTGACTCTCAGGCTCCCCACCGTGCTCGACGGAGCGGGGACACGCGTCGTACCTGCAGACAGCACCCTGCGCAGCACCAGCCAGCTGAGCGTGGTCGACGGCACCCTTCACCTGAGCGGCACCCTGCTCAACAGCGCGATCATGTCGCTGAGCCCTGGTGCGACGGTCGTGGGCACCGAGGGGGCCCCGTCCTCGCTGTCCAACCTCGTGGGCGCTTCGCTCGCTGTGGCTCCGACCGGCGTCGGCGACGCCCTTCTCGAAGCGGTCCATCTCACGAACGCGGGCACGATCTCCGTACCGCTGAACGCCCGGCTGGTGCTGGGAAGCAGTGGTGCGCAGACCACCAGCGATCTGCTCGACGGGAGCACGGTGAGGGCGCCGGCGCTGCCGAGCTCGAGCGGAACCGACGCACCGGGCACGCTCCAGGTCTCGCAGGGCTCGACTCTGCACCTCACCGGACGGGTGCAGGTCGACAAGGCGCTCCTGCTGCTGGACGACCGGGTCGGCGCCGGCAGCACGGCACGCCTGGAAGCAGTCGGCGCATCGGCCACCCTCACCGCGACGAACCTCAGCAGCGGCAGCTTCTCCTGGCGTAACGGGACCTTGGTGGGAGCGGTCACGATCGACAAGCTGACCTCAGACCTCAGCAGCGACCGCGATGGCACCCACCGCGTCCTCGAGGGAGTGGACGACGCGCACCCGGGCAGGCTGCGCCTTGGCGGAATCGCCTCGCTCCAAGCCACGCTGGAGCTGGCTCCGAAGGCCACTGTGGTCGTCCCGGGGACGCTGACTCTCGCCTGCACCGCCGGTGGCATCCACCCGGTCGGCAACCTCGACCACCAGAAGCTCGTCGTGGCCACAGGCGGGCTGCTGCGCAGCGTCGCCCAGCCGACGACGCCGGGCGGATCCTGCAACCCACTTACGGGGATGACCATCAGCGTCCCGGTGCTGAACAACGGGACCGTTTCGCTCAAGACGCCGGTGCATGTGCCCGCTGGCTACACGCAAGACGTCGCCGTCGGGGCAGCCGCGACCGCGGACCTGCCCGTCACAGGCCTGTTCGGCAGCGCCGTCCTGAGCTCCTCCAACGGCACCACTGCGGGCCCGATCACCCTGGTCAGGGGCGGCTTGGGCGGCACGGGAACGGTGGAGGCCAACCCGCTGACGACCGGCACCGGCTTTCTGCACCCTGGCACGTCGACGACCAGCGGCACGATGACACTGAAGGGCCCGGTGCACCTCGGGTCGGGAACCGACCTGCAGATCGTCCTGCGCAGCGCGACCGACCACGACAGGCTCGTGGTGAGGCCGCTCACCGTGGGCGCCACGACCTACCCGGGAACACTGGCACTGAACGGCAGGATCAGCGGGATCTCGAGCAACCCCTCCAGCAGCAACGCCGTCTACGACCCGGCCTACGGCACCGTCGTCGCCGGTGTCGTGACGGCCGATCTGCGCTCAGCCACCTTCCACTCTGCAGACTCAGGCGGGACGACAAACGGACGCGGTTGGCGCCCGACGTACCCGAACGACAACAAGACCGTCGGGCTCTCCATCGTCGACGTCGCGCCGCCGTCGCTCGGCATCGCCGACATCCCTGCTTTCACCCAGCTGACCAGCCAACGCTTCACGTACTACGCAGTCGACAACCGGAGCGGGGTCAAGAACTACGACGTCCGCTACCGCTTCGGCAGCTCCAACGTGGGCTGGAGCCCGCTGGCCTACCCGAGCTCCTGGCAGGGGACGAGGGCGACCTCGGTGAACCTCACGTCGCTGCGCGCCGGCTTCACCTACTGCTTCTCCGTCCGTGCCCGCGACAACTCCCTGAACATCACGCTGTGGAGCCAGGAGCTGTGCACGGCGCGGCTCTACGACGACCGCGTGGCAACGGCGTCGTCGGGCTGGTCGCGGTCTGGCGGTCAGCCGGGTGACTACTACGGGACCCTCAGCATCACGACCCGGCTCGGTGCGACGCTCAAGCGCGGCGCGACCTTCCGGCGTCTCGCCGTCACAGCTCGCCGTTGCCCGAGGTGCGGTGCCCTGGCGGTCTACTCAGGCAGCACGCTCATCGCCAAGGTCAACCTGGCGAGCACTGCGACGGGCACGATCACGTGGGTGTCGTCCCTGCTGAAATCCCGGCTGGCCATCGTGACGCTTAAGGTGATCACTTCGGGCCGGCTTGTTGCGATCGATGCAATCGGCCTGGCGCGCTGATCCGGACAGTATCTGCAGACGAGCAATCTCACCCCCCTCCGTCGCGGTCTCAGGCATGCGGTTGGAGCAGCTGTCGACGGAGCCCCTCGGTTGTGCTGGCCACGCCTCGCTGTCCTCCTGGTGTCCGCGTCTGGCGGTAGGCGTGGCAAGCCGAGGCACCTTGAACCCTTGTTCCAGCTCCGGTCGGCACAAAATCGATCCACCGCGGACCGATAGAGAGACCGGGGTGCCTCGATTGCCGGTTCCACCCGCAGCAGACCAGCGGGAGTCTTGTCGTCGTCGGCGGTCGGGTTACCCGATCGGAGCAGCCAGCAGAAGCGTCACGATGAGTTCGGCGTGTGACCAGGCCAAGGGACGGACACCGCGTGCTGTGGAGGTGTGCCAGTCGAGCTGCTCACCGAGTTCGGCAGTGTTGCCGGCCAGCACCGCGTTGAGGTGGTGCAGCCCGCGAAGCCGGTCGCGGCCCGCGGACGGTCTTCGTGTCGGCATGACCGTGTACGCCTCGAAGGACGGCTGGGAGTCAGCAATGGCCGCCGCGGGTGGGTCCAGTGCGGGCGGCGCCTTCTTCGGCGTCATCGCTCCAGCCATCGTGGCGTACGCCGTCCGCACGTAGGTCTGGCCACGGCGACAGAATCTGTGCAGGACCACTCGACCAGGTCAGCCGGATCGACCTGAGCGGCCGGCGCTTCTAGGGTGAGCACATGAGGCTCGGGACCCATGTCGCCAACTACACGCTCCCCGGCGGGCTGGAGGCCCTCGGGCCAGCTCTGGCCGCGACGGCCAAGGCCGCGGACGAGGGTGGCGTCACGACACTGACGCTCATGGACCACTGGTTCCAGATGGAGGCCTTCGCGACCTCGTAGGACCCGATGCTCGAGGGCTACACCTCGCTCGGGTTTGTCGCGGCGCAGACCCAGCGGGTCCAGCTCGGGCTGCTCGTGACCGGCGTGACCTACCGCTACCCCGGGTTGCTCGCCAAGACCGTCACCACCCTTGACGTGCTGAGCGGGGGCCGGGGCCTGCTCGGGATCGGCGCGGCGTGGTACGAGCGGGAGCACCTCGGCCTGGGCGTGCCTTTACCGCCGATGGCTGAGCGCTTCGAGCGGCTCGAGGAGGCCCTCCCGGTTTGCAAGCAGATGTGGAGCAAGGAGCAAGGACCGTACGACGGCAAGCACCACCAGCTCGTCGAGACGATCTGCTCACCCCCGCCGATCCAGCCCGGTGGACCACGGATCCTCATCGGGGGCAGCGGGGAGCGCAAGACGCTGCGCCTGGTGGCGCAGTACGCAGACGCCTGCAACCTGTTCGCGCCCGACCCCGAAACGGTCGCCCACAAGCTCGACGTACTCGCTCGGCACTGCTCCGACCTGGGACGTGACCCGGCGACGGTGGAGAAGACGATGATCGGGCAGTGGGACTCGTTCGACCCCGGGTTCCTGCCCGCCATGCAGGCGTACACAGCGCTGGGGGTCGAGCAGGTCACGCTGACACCGATGACCGAGGACCCAGCCGGTTGGGTGACGCAGGTCTGCGAGCAGGTCCTGCCCCGGCTGGTCGAGCTCTAGATCCAGCTCGAGAACCACATCTTGGAGTACCAGTCGGCGTAGGTGATCGTGACTGCCGCAAGCACCGGGTAGAGGTAGGCGAAGTTCAGCACCACCACGGCGGTGTAGACGCCGACCCCGGCCGCCGCGACGCTGCGGCGTACCGTGCCCGGCCGGCCCAGCAGCCAGCCTGCCAGCAGCGCCAGTCCCAGGCACAGGAACGGGACCGACGGCAGCGCGTAGAACAAGAACATCGTGCGGCCCTTGAGGTCGCTCGGGACCCAGGCCAGGAT
>JAYUBO010000093.1:0-4668 GCA_043740815.1 Frankiales bacterium
AAGTCCTCGAGGTGCCCGCAGTACCGGCGTACCTGCTCGCAGGGGTGAAGGTGAGTCCCGCCGTACGATGGAACGACGCACAGGTCGGGGGCGTCCTCAACGATGGTGGCCTCGCCCCACTGCTTGAGCTCGACGACGACGTACGACGGCTGCCCCGTCCGCGGATGCACACCACACAGGACCGCGTCGGCGCGCTTGCTGGTCAGCGGGAGCTGGTACTCCAGGAGCACCTCCACCTGGTCCAGGCCCGCCTGGACCAGGTCAGCGCTCAGCGTGTGCAGGCTGCGTTCCCAAGACCGGATCTCGGCCGGTGCTGGGCTGCGGGCAAGCCGATGCCGGTACTGCTCGACGAGCGTGGGCACCAGCGAGCCATCGAGCACCTGTGCACGAAACTGCGCCACAGCAGCACGGTAGAGCGGCACGACGAGACCCCGGTCGAAGGCAGGAAGGACCTACCTGCGGGTGGGGGCTCGTCGGGTGGCGCTGACTCGCTCGTCGGGCCGCAGTGCATGTACCGGGCCAACGTACGCGACGCAGATCCATGCCAAGCTGCCGGCGTGCCTGACACCCCCGCCACCGGCGTGTACGACGCCCTCCTCACGAGCCGCCTGCTCGCGAGCGTGGAAGGCCTCCGCAACATCATCGAAAACGTCGACCCAGCTGAGCGCGCCGTCGTCCTGGGCGAGTACGTGGGCCGGCAACTGGCCCTGGCCCTCAGACAGGTCGACCCGGACGAGCAGGTTGGCAAGGCTAATGCGCTCCTCCAAGCCATCGCCGCCGACCTTCTCGAGCCCGGTCCACAGCAGCTCAAGGCCGTAGCCCACCAGGAAGCCCCCGGCGTCTGGCGCCTGCTGCAGACGCGCCCCACGGTCCCCCTGTCGAGGCCCGCTCTGCTGACCAACGCGGCGACGGACCCCAAGCTGGGAGCTGAGCTCAGAGCGGAGCTCGCCACCGCCGACCGCGTCGACCTGCTCTGTGCCTTCGTGAAGTGGTACGGCCTACGCGTCCTGGAGACCGAGCTCGCCGACCTCAAGGCCCGCGGCATCTCGATGCGGGTGCTGACCACCACCTACATGGGAGCGACCGACCGCAAGGCCCTCGACCGCCTCGTCCGCGACTTCGGTGCCGAGGTTCGAGTCAACTACGAGACCCAAAGCACCCGACTCCACGCGAAGGCGTGGCTGTTCAGGCGGAACTCCGGCTACGACACGGCCTACGTCGGCTCGTCCAACCTCAGCCGGGCCGCCCTGCTCGACGGCCTCGAGTGGAACGTCAAGCTCGCCGGCTCCCACACCCCTGAGCTGCTGGCCAAGTTCGTGGCGACGTTCGACTCCTACTGGGCCGACCCCGCCTTCGCGCTCTACAACCCCGACACCGACGCTGCCCGCCTGGATGAGGCCCTCGCCATCGCCGGTGGGCTGCAGGACCGCGGCACCGTCACGTTCCTGGTCAGCGGCCTCGAGGTCCGTCCTTACCCGCACCAGCAGGAGATCCTCGACCGCCTCCACGTCGAGCGCGAGCTCCACGACCACCACCGCAACCTCGTCGTCGCAGCCACCGGTACCGGCAAGACCGTCGTCGCGGCGCTGGACTATGCGCGTCTACCCGACCGTCCCTCGCTGCTGTTTGTCGCCCACCGCAAGGAGATCCTCGAGCAGTCCCTGCGGACCTACCGCGAGGTCCTCGCTGACGGAGCCTTCGGCGAGCTGTACGTCGATGGCGCCGTCCCCGACCACTGGCGTCACGTGTTCGCCAGCATTCAGAGCCTCTCGGCCGCGACCCTCGACCAGATCCCCCCGGAACACTTCCAGGTCGTCGTCGTCGATGAGTTCCACCACGCCGAAGCCGTGACCTACCTACGCCTGCTCGAACACCTCCAGCCCATCGAGCTGCTCGGCCTCACCGCCACTCCCGAGCGCAGTGACGGCGTCGACGTACGCTCCTTCTTCGACGGCCGGACCGCTGCCGAGCTCCGCCTGTGGGACGCCCTTGAGAACGACCTGCTCTGCCCGTTCCACTACTTCGGCGTCAGCGACACCACCGACCTCAGCCAGCTCGACTGGCGTCGCGGCGACTACGACATCGCGGGCCTTGAAAAGATCTTCACGGCCGACGACGCCCGCGTCCGGATCGTCCTTCGTGAGCTGCGCGTCAAGATCCAGGAGCCGCAGCTGATGCGCGCTCTCGGTTTCTGCGCCTCCGTCAAGCACGCCGAGTACATGGCCGAGAAGTTCCGCGAGGCAGGGATCCCCGCTCTCGCCGTCTCCGGCACCACCAGTCGCGACGACCGCGCGCATGCCCTGACCGCACTGCGCCAGCGAGACGTAAACGTCCTGTTCGCCGTCGACCTGTTCAACGAGGGCCTCGACATCCCCGACGTCGACACCCTGCTCCTGCTGCGTCCGACGCAGAGCGCGACGGTCTTCCTGCAGCAACTGGGGCGCGGGCTTCGTCGTACAGCCGACAAGCCGGTCCTCACGGTTCTGGACTTCATTGGCATGCAGCGCAAGGAGTTCAGGTTCGACCTGAAGTACCGCGCCCTGACCGGGACGAGCCGCGCGGGCCTGGAGCGTCAGCTCGAGAGTGGCTTCGCCTTCCTGCCGTCCGGCTGCGAGCTCGTGCTCGACAAGGTCGCCCGCGAGGTCGTCCTGGAGAACGTCAAGCGCCAGCTCAAGCTGAGCAAGAAGGAGCTCCTCGCCGAGATCCGCAGTCACGGCGACCTCGACCTCGCGGGGTGGCTCGCGGCCAGCGGACGTGAGCTCACCGATGTCTTCCGCGCCGGCTCGTGGACAGCACTTCGCCGTACGGCGGGACTGCCCACCCTCGACGAGGGCCCCGCCGACCAGCAGCTCCTCAAGCGCACGTCCGCGCTGGCGCACGTCGACGACGTCGAGCGCGCCACCCTCTACACCCGCCTGCTCTCAGACCCCTTCCGGTACGACCAGTTGTGGGCTCGCGAGCAGGCCTTCGCCCGGATGCTGTTCTTCTCCCTGTGGCCGAACGGCGGTGGTCATGCCAGCTACCAGGCCGGATTCGACGTCCTCACGCAGAGCCCGGCCGTGTGCGACGAGCTCCGTCAGGTCATCGCCCTCGGCCTGGCGAAGGCCGAGCATGTCAGTGGGCCGCTGGAGGCCGGCCTGCAGCAGGTGACCTTGCGGACGAACGCGCACTACAGCCGCGAGGAGACCCTTGCCGCTCTCGCCTGGGCGTCCCTCACGCGCAAGCCCTCGGCCTTTGTCGCCGGCGTCGTCTGGTCCGAGGCCGTCCAGACGGACGCCTTCTTCGTGACGCTGCGCAAGAGCGAAGCCGACTACTCCCCCACCACCATGTACGCCGACTACGCGATCAGCCCCGAGCTGTTCCACTGGGAGTCCCAGAACGCGACGGCGGTGAGCTCCCCGACGGGCCAGCGATACCTCAACCACCGGGCCCGGGGCAGTCATGTGCTCATCCTGACGCGGGAGACGCGGGCCAATGACTGGAACGGCCCTCGACCCTTCCTCTGCCTCGGCCCGGCCGGCTACGTCGAGCACGAGGGCGAGCGCCCCATCGCGATCACCTGGAGACTCCGCCACCCGCTGAGCGCCGACGTCTTCCGTCGTGCTTCGCTGATTGCATGATGTCCTCACCTGCCGGCGTGATCCACATCATCGCTTCCCATGCAGTCGCATGTTGATTTCGAGCAGCGCCTGCACCGAAGTTGCAGGCACACTGTTGGGTATGACGCGTCCCCGATGCCCGTTCGTTCCGTCCGCTGCGTGGTCGGCGTGAGCACGTCGGCCCCACTGCCGTTGAACCGTCGCGAGCGACGTCGCTCCCAGATCGCCTCCGCAAAGGCCTCGCGGGCGGTGCCAGGCCCGGCGCTAGATCCTGATGCCCCACCGGTGCTCACCATCTGGCGCAGCAAAGATCTGCCACTGCCGCACAGCGGCGAGTGTGGTGTCCCACTCGTCGAGGGCGTCACCAGCGTGTTCGCCGGCTCGGTGCTGTACATCCCTATCGCCCTGGTGTCGGGCTACTCACTGTGGAACTACCCCATTGCGGCGGTCCTGGTGATCGCCCTGTCGTATGCCCTGTGGTCGCGGCGGGTCGTGGTCGGTTCGGACTTTGTCGCGGTGCGCAAGTTCGGCCCGTACCGGTTGGCTTTGCGTGACAGCATTGTCGAGGGCGGCATGAAGTCCAGCCAGCATGGTGGCGTTCTCACCTTGCACACCGGCGATGGTCACCTGATGCGGCTGCGCCGCATCGAGTTCACCCACCCTGACGTGAACCGTGCCCTGCGCCAGATCCTGCTGTCCACGGACAAGCCCTATGACAGTGGGGTCATGCAACTGCTCGACCTGCCGTGGCGCGCCGACTTTGGCCACCAGCGGTACCTGCTGGATGCGGTGCAGTAGCCCGCTCAGTCTCCTTCGGGCGTCAGTCAACGGCCCGACAGCTTGACGGCCTCCCAGCAAGGGCCTGACCTCGCGGGCCACCAGCTCGGACTTCGCTGTTTCGGTCCTGCAGCTCAACCTCGGGGTGCGCCACAAGGTTGGCAACATAGACCGGGTTCTCGAGCGCACCCCACCTGGCACGGCTTCGCTCGGCTTGCCCGGAGCTGAGCGGGACGCGGTCGAGGGCTCAGAACGGCGGTTGGTCTTAGATGGTCGCCTCGGTGGTCCAGCC
>JAYUBO010000094.1:0-3688 GCA_043740815.1 Frankiales bacterium
TCGGCAGCGCCCTGCGACCGGTGAGCGGCGGGCCGGATGCCGTCCTGGACGCGTTCACGGCCTGGTCGCCGGTCGCGCTCTACCCGGCGCAGGAGGAGGCCCTGCTCGAGGTTCTCGCCGGCAGCCACGTCGTGCTCGCGACCCCGACGGGCAGCGGCAAGTCGTTGGTCGCCGTCGGGGCCCACCTCGCCGCCATGAGCGAGGGTCGTCAGTCGGTCTACACCGCCCCCATCAAGGCCCTTGTCAGCGAGAAGTTCTTCGCCCTGTGCGACGTCTTCGGCGCCGACAGCGTCGGAATGGCCACGGGTGACGCCAGCGTCAACCCGGGTGCCCCGATCCTGTGTTGCACAGCAGAAGTGCTTGCCAACCGGGCGCTGAGGGACGGCGACCACACCGGCATCGGACTGGTCGTCATGGACGAGTTCCACTACTACGCCGACCCCGAGCGCGGCTGGGCCTGGCAGGTTCCGCTCCTGGAGATGACCAGCACCCAGTTTCTGCTGATGTCCGCGACGCTCGGCAACACCGAGAGCCTGCGGGCGGACCTGGCTCGGCGCAGCGGCCGTCCGGTCGCCGAGGTGGCCGGCGCCGAGCGTCCCGTGCCCCTGACCTTCGAGTGGTCTCTCGAGCCGTTGCACGACAAGCTCGCCGAGCTGCTCGCGACCCACCAGGCTCCCGTCTACGTGGTCCACTCCACCCAGGAGTCGGCCGTCGAGCGGGCCCAGGCCCTCATGAGCGTCAACGTCTGCTCCCGCGCTGAGAAGGACCAGATCGCCTTGCTCATCGGCGGTTTCCGGTTCACGACGAGGTTCGGTCAGACGCTCTCGCGCCTGGTCCGGCACGGCATCGGAGTGCATCACGCCGGGATGCTTCCGAAGTACCGCCGCCTGGTCGAGCAGCTCGCACAAGCCGGGCTGCTGAAGGTGGTCTGCGGCACCGACACCCTCGGTGTCGGCATCAACGTGCCGATCCGGACCGTCGTCTTCACCGCACTGTCCAAGTACGACGGGAGGCGCGTCCGACACCTGCGCGCCCGGGAGTTCCACCAGATCGCAGGGCGGGCAGGACGCGCCGGGTTCGACACCGCCGGACTGGTTGTCGTGCAGGCCCCCGACCACGTCATCGAGAACCACCGGGTGCTCGCCAAGTTCGGTGACGACGAGAAGAAGAAGCGGTCCTACAAGCGTAAGTCGCCGCCGGAGGGCTTCGTGTCCTGGGACGAGAAGACCCACGACAGGCTGGTCGCGGCAACGCCCGAGACGCTCACCAGTCACTTCAAGGTGACCGCTGCGATGATCCTCAACGTGGCAGCCCGCGGCGGGGACTTCTTCGGCCACATGCGACGGTTGCTGCTTGACAACCATGAGTCCTACCAGCGCCAGCGAATCCATGTCCGTCAGGCGATCCGGCTGTTCAAGGCCCTCGAGAGAGGGGGAGTGATCGAGCGGACGGCGCAGGGGGTCAGGCTCACCGTCGACCTGCGGTCCGACTTCGCCCTCGACCAGCCACTCGCGCTGTTCGCGCTCGCGGCCTTCGAGCTTTTGGACCGGGAGTCGCCGTCGTACGCGCTGGAGGTGCTGTCCGTCGTGGAGGCCACGCTCGACGACCCGCGCCAGGTGCTGAGCGCCCAGCGCAAGAAGGCCCGTGGTGAGGCGATCGGTGAGATGAAGGCCGACGGCATCGAGTACGACGAGCGGATGGAGCGGCTCGAGGAGGTCACCTACCCGCGGCCGCTCGAGGAGCTGCTCACCGCCGCCTACGCGATCTACCAGCAGACCAACCCGTGGATCCTTGACCATGAGCTGCGCCCCAAGTCCGTCGCGCGCGACATGTATGAACGCGCCATGACCTACAACGAGTACGTCAGCTTCTACGGCCTGGGGCGGTCGGAGGGCCTGGTCCTTCGGGCGCTTGCCGACGCCTACAAAGCCCTCCGGCGCAGTGTGCCCGACGCGGTCCGGACCGAGGAGGTCGAAGACCTCACGTTGTGGCTGGCCGAGGTCGTCCGCCAGGTCGACAGCAGCCTGCTCGATGAGTGGGCGGCCCTGACCGCAGGCGGGGAGGTCGCCCCCGAACCCGTTGCCGTCGTGACGCGCAACAGTCGCGCCTTCCGGGTGCTGGTGCGCAACGCGATGTGGCGCCGGGTCCATGCGCTGTCCTTCGAGCGGATCGACCTGCTGCGCGAGATGGACCCGGAGCTCGACTGGGACACCGCCCTGGACGCCTACTTCGCCGACCACGACTCCATCGGCTCCGGCCCCGATGCGCGAGGACCCGAGCTGTTCCGGTGGAACGGCGAGGTGGTCACCCAGGTGCTTGCCGACCCCGAAGGTGAGCACGACTGGGCGCTCACTGCCGTCATCGACGCTGTGGCGTCCGACGAGCAGGGCGAGGCCGTGCTGACTGTCACCGGCCTGGCTCCGCTCGGACCGGCGTGGCTGCCCGCATGAGCCAGCCGCCGCCCACCGACACCCCGCTGTACGCCGCGACCCTGAGCGACATGCTGGCCTGTGCTCGTGAACGCGCGGAGCGCAATGAACGGCGTGCGCGGGAGGCAGAGCGCCGGGCGGCAGAGGTGGTCGCGCAGGTGCAGGCGCAGCTGGCTCGCGCCGAGCGGCTGGCAAAGGTCCGTCAGGCCTTGTTGAGCGAGCAGCTGAGCGAGCAGTTGAGCGAGCAGTTGAGCCAGCACCTGACCGGACAGCTGGCCGAGCAGGTCGCTGAGCAGGTCCGGACCCAGCTCGCTCTCGACCCGCCACCGCTGCCCGAGCTCGAGGACCGGATGGCCGACCAGCGCTCGGAGCCCAACTTCGATGAGCTTGAGCGTGAGGCGCCACCGGTGCCGTCCGTAGCGGAGCTGCTGCTGCCGTCGCCTGGGGTGACCCGGTTCCTCGACGCGCTCTTGGGTCCGACCGAGCCCTGACGTCCAGCACGTCGTCGCTGTCGGCCACGTCTGAACACTGCGCCGGGCGAGGCTTAGTTGAACAGCCCGGCGAGCACCATGATCTCGTCGGTGGTGCTGGTGGGCACGATGTAGCCGTCCTGCTTCTCGATCTGGGCGATGTTCGCGGCGATGTCCTCGGCCGCGACGGTGGCGCCCTTGCCGGCGAACCAGCCGGGGACCAGGCCGGTGAAGACGCGGGCATAGCGACCGCCTGCGGCGCTGTAGGCGCCGTGCGTGGTGGTGCAGGTCTCGCTGGACAGGTAGCAGACCATCGGCGTGACGTACTGGGGTGCCAGCACAGCAGCAAACTCGCCCAACAGTTCCTGCGTCATGCGGGTACCCGCGACCGGCATGATGACGTTGGACAGGATGCCGTTGCGGGCCCCCTCGACGGCGATCGTGTTGGACAGGCCGATCAGGCCGTTCTTGGCTGCGGCGTAGTTGGTCTGGCCGAAGTTGCCAAACGTCGCGTTGGACGCGGTGAACACGAACCGGCCGTAGCCGTTCTCCTTCATGACGGCAAAGGCTGGCTGGCTGACGTAGAAGGCGGCCTTGAGGTGGACGTCGATGATGGCGTCCAGGTCGTCCCAGGTCAGCTTGAGGA
Organism: Frankiales bacterium; assembly: GCA_043740815.1. Taxonomy (GTDB): domain Bacteria; phylum Actinomycetota; class Actinomycetes; order Mycobacteriales; family SCTD01; genus RYN-111. Next base: position 3,546 of record JAYUBO010000094.1, read on the forward strand.
AGCTCTTGTCGCGCAGGAAGCCGGCGTTGTTGATGACGACGTCGACCTTGCCGAACGCCTCAACGGCGGTCGTGACGATATTGGCGCCGCCCTCGGGTGTCATCACGCTGTCGTAGTTGGGGACGGCCTCGCCGCCGGCTGCC
>JAYUBO010000095.1:0-4930 GCA_043740815.1 Frankiales bacterium
AAAATGTAACGGAGGCGCCCAAAGGTTCCCTCAGCCTGGTTGGCAATCAGGTGTCGAGTGCAAGTGCACAAGGGAGCTTGACTGTGAGAGAGACATCTCGAGCAGGGACGAAAGTCGGGACTAGTGATCCGGCACTGGCTTGTGGAAGCGGTGTCGCTCAACGGATAAAAGGTACCCCGGGGATAACAGGCTGATCTTGCCCAAGAGTCCATATCGACGGCAAGGTTTGGCACCTCGATGTCGGCTCGTCACATCCTGGGGCTGGAGTAGGTCCCAAGGGTTGGGCTGTTCGCCCATTAAAGTGGCACGCGAGCTGGGTTTAGAACGTCGTGAGACAGTTCGGTCCCTATCCGCCGCGCGCGCAGGAGATTTGAGAAGAGCTGTCCCTAGTACGAGAGGACCGGGACGGACGAACCTCTGGTGTGACAGTTGTTCTGCCAAGAGCACTGCTGTTTAGCTACGTTCGGCAGGGATAACCGCTGAAAGCATCTAAGCGGGAAGCTCGCTTCAAGATGAGATTTCCCACCGGGTTAACCGGGTAAGGCCCCCGACGAGACCATCGGGTTGATAGGCAGGAAGTGGAAGTGGAGTAATCCATGCAGCTGACCTGTACTAATAGGCCGAGGGCTTAACTATAAACTGCTGCTCTGAGCTCACTTTAGGGTGAGCGAGCATACGCGTCCACTGTGCGGTTCCCGAGATACGGTCGGGAATCGTTGATCTCACCTTCTGACAGGTGGAGTCTCACCGATATATCTCCATAGAGTTTCGGCGGCCATAGCGTGAGGGAAACGCCCGGTAACATTCCGAACCCGGAAGCTAAGCCTTTCAGCGCCGATGGTACTGCACGGGTGACTGTGTGGGAGAGTAGGACGCCGCCGGACACTTCTTCACTCCAGGGGACAACCATCAGGTTGTCCCCTGGAGTGCTTTGTAGGGTCGATCTGATTTTTCGGTTATTCTCGCGCTCAAGCTGCGGGATCTGGCCCTTTCTCAGGGAGTATTCATGACTGGTCCCCACGAGACGGCGGCCTCGGACGGGCGGCCAGCACGCCAAGGCCGGCGTGGCAGCGCAAAGCCTCGGTCGTCGCCTGGTGGCAGCGTGTCCACTGGACACACACCGCGCGCTGCGACGCCGGGTGATTCCCGTTCGAATCCTGCATCCAAGACAGGTCAGGATCGTTCAGCGGGGAGTGGGCAGTACGCGAACAAGGGAGCCGGGGGCTCAGGCCGGGTGCGAGCCGCGACGCAGGGGTCTGCGAGTGCGAGCAGCCAACGGTCTGCGAGCTCACAGGACAGGATGAGTCGGCTGCCGGACAGCCGCGACCCGGCTCGCAACTCCCGAGGCGACGGTCCCCGAGGCAAGGCCGCCGCAGGGGAGGAACGGGCGTACGACCCGAGGCGGGAAGCTCGACGCCAGATGGCCCGGGTAGCGCTTCCCGACGACGTCGATGCGCGCGAGCTTGACCGTGAGATACGTCAGGAGCTTGCGTCCTTGACGAAGGAGACGGCCGAGATCGTTGCGAAGCACCTGGTGATGGCCGGCCGTCTGATGGACGATGAGCCGCAGTCAGCGCTGCTGCACGCCCGCGCGGCGCGCGCCTTGGCTGGGCGGGTCGGTGCGGTGCGCGAGGCGAATGGGCTGGTGGCCTACACGGCGGGGGAGTGGACCGAGGCGCTGAGCGAATTACGTGCTGCACGTCGGATGACCGGTGATGCCGAGCACCTAGCAGTCATGGCCGACTGCGAGCGGGCGCTCGGCCGGCCCGATCGTGCCTTGTTGGTGACGGAGGATCCCCAGGCTGCGGGATTGAGTCCGGCGACTCGCGTGGAATTGCTGATCGTTGCGTCCGGTGCCCGGCGCGATCTCGGGCAGGCGGACGCCGCGGTGGTGTCCCTGCAGGTGGCCGCTCTTGAGGGTCCGGTGCGGCCCTGGACGGTACGGCTGCGCTACGCCTACGCCGACGCCCTGCTCGACGCCGGCCGGGAGGACGAGGCCCGGCAGTGGTTCGCGCGCGCAGCCGACATCGACGCGACGGGTGAGACGGACGCGGAGGACCGGATGATGGAGCTGGACGGCCTGGTCCTGAATGACCTGGAAGACGCCGATCCCACGGACCTGGCCGAGCAAGCCACCCGCGGCGAGGCAAAGCAGCCGGACGAACCGGCGTCGCAGTGGAAGCGAGCTGGCATGGCTGGTGAGGACGCCTCCGGGTCGCGCCGCCCGGTCGGGCGTGACGAACTGGCAGGGCTGGCAGCCGATGTGGTCCGGCAGGCTGCGACGCGCAAGGACAGGGCACACACGGTGGAGGCTGTCCGTTCTGGAGGTGGCGATGATCGTGATGGTGGCGACCTTGCTGGTGGGCGGCCGGTGTTCACGCCAGCTGAGCCGGACCCCGCAACGGTGAGCCCCATATCGGTGGCAGGCCCGGCGCCTGCAGTGCCGTCTGATGCCGCCACCGCCTCTGTGCCGGAGCGCGGACGTCGGCCGGCTGCGGGCACGACGGGTCTCGGCTTTGTCGCGCCAGAGGGAGCGCGAGGGGCCGGCGACGGCAACGAGGAGAACGACCTACGGCTGACTGACTGACTGGCCGGCTGGCGGCGCACCGGAGGAGCGGCTGCCTCGTCCACAGCAGCGGCGATCGTCCACAGATGCGTACCCAGCGCCACAGCACGCCGTCCTGGTGGCCAGGCTGTGGCGCGCCCCGCTGGGCCAGGTAAGGAGGACGTGATGAAGATCCAAACACGCAACGAGGTGGTACTCGTGGGACGGCTGGCTGCTCGAGCCGAGGACCGCGAGCTGCTATGAGCATCGAGGGCGCCCTGCGGCGCCGCTTCTGGCGCGGGCCGGCGGGGGCAAGCTCGCGCTACGAGGTAGAGGTCAGCAAGGCGAAAGGACTCGCCAGAGCCGCGTGACCCGCCAGCGCGCATCAGGCGTCGTCATGGTCCCGCATGACCAGGCCGGTGCGCGGCTTGGGGGTGAACAAGGTCGACTTTCTTGGCATCCGCTCCCCGCCAGCGGCCACCCTGGTCACGGCGCCGACGGGGGTCGGGTTGAGCAGGACTGCCGTCCCCCCGGTCGCCGCCGCTGCCGCCAAGGCCGCCGCGACGTCATGCTCATAGCGCACGGTCTCCACATCGTCGACGAGGCCCCAGACATCAGCGACCAGGTAGGAGTGCAGGATGCTCACGTCCAGGGCCCTCCACTCAGCGGAGCGTTCGGCGGGAAGGGCCAGCTCCAGGCGTGCCGCCTGCGGACTGGTGAGCAGCCGCACCGTGCCACCATCTCCACTCACCAGGAGGAAGGCCGCGCCTACGAGACCGGCCTGGGCCAGCGCCGCCATCGCGCGGTCGAGGTCGTTGCCGTCCAGGTCGTGCACCGTCATCGCACCCTCTGACCGCCGGGCCAGCTCCCGGGCCTCCACGTGCGGAACGACGCGGTGGATCGCGTGCACCTGCGGACCGAAGGACGTGCTGTCCACCAGGAAGGTGAGACCAAAGTCCCAGGGGCCTTGCCCCCAGCCGGCCGCGTGGGCGGCCGCCTGACGCTGGAGGTAGGTCGCGTAGCGGTGGTGACCGTCGGCGATGACTGCCGTGCGGCCGTGCAGGTCGCCTGCGATGGCCGCCAACTCGACTGGATCGGTCACCGCCCACAGGCGGTGACGAAGCCCTTCCGGTGCGCTCACGTCGGGGAGCAGCACGTCGAGCAGTGGCGGGCGCGCGGAGGCGGCAGCGACGGAGGCGGTTGCCGCGCCGCCGCCGGCGTACAGCAAGAAGATGGGTTCGAGATCAGCGCCGACCGCGGTGTACAGCGCCAGTCGGTCGGACACTGTGCCGGACATCGTGTTCTCATGTGGCAGGACGATGCCGTCCTCCGGTGGCGTCAGGGCGAGCGCGCCGAGCAGGCCGCGCTGGGCGTGGGTGGCGGAGGACTGCTCGTAGACGTAGAGCGTCGGCTCCTCGTCCGGGACGAGAACCCCAGCAGCCCGCCAGGCGTCGAGCGTGCTCGCAGCGCGAAGGTAGCGGTCCCCCGGTGAGGCCTCGTCGCGTGGAAGGATAAGCCTCACGACGTTGACATCGCTCGCCTGCTCGAGCGCCGCCACGCCCGCGGCGTCGATGACGTCGTACGGCGGGGAGGTGACCGCGCGCAGGTCGATGCCCTCGGCGTAGCGCAGTCCACGGAAGGGTTGAAGAACCAACCCGTCCGCCGACGGCGCTGGAGCGAAGGCTGAGACGGGTAGGTTCGGGTCGGCGGACATGATCGGCATGCTAAGCGTCCAGCCAGGCGAGCCACGCCCCAGCACAGACAGGCATGATGGTCACCAGCACCGACAAGCACAACAAGCACGGACGAGCACGGCGCTATGGAGGATGACAAGGCCCGGCGACACGCGGGGCCACCGGGAAAAGCGAACAGGAGGGAGTCGGCGTGTCCGACAGGTACGACCCCCGGTATGACCCGCGAGCCCCGGACGAGGAGAAGCCCCGGCCGTTCTCCGACCTGCCGCCGCCGCCGCCGGACCACGTGCCGCAAGGTGACGCGTATGACTGGTACACCCGAGGCGTGGAACTGCTCGAGAGCGGTGATGCCGCAGCGGCCGTGCAGGTGCTCGGGCACACGGTGACCTCCGAGCCTGAGTCGCGGATGGCGCGCGAAGCTCTAGCCCGGGCGCAGTTCGACATGGGCATGTACCCGGAAGCGCGCGAGAACTTCTCCTGGATCATCTCGATCAACCCGGCCGACGACTACGCCCAGTTCGGACTGGGCCTTGCCGCCACAAAGCTCGGAGACCTCACGGCAGCCGTGGAACATCTGGCGCTGGCTGCAGCTATGCGCCCGGACATCGCCTACTACAGCACTGCCTTGCGCGGGGCTCGGGCCGCGTTGACGGCCTCCCGCCGCTGACGCCCGCGCAGGTCGGGGACGGGC
>JAYUBO010000096.1:0-6693 GCA_043740815.1 Frankiales bacterium
AAGAACACATCAAGCACACGACGGACGTGCTGCTTCGCGACGTTGAGGCTCCGAAACCCTGACGTCGTCGTGGCCCCACGCTCGGCAGTTCCGCACGGCGAAATTTCCGGCTCTCCTGACGCTTCCGTGGGTGCTTGAGCGCCCCTGACGAGCGACACGCCGTTCCCCGCCTACGGTTTCGAGTGTCGAGTTCGGAATCGCAAGATGGCGGGGGAACGGCGTGCGCAACGCCAGATTATGGTCGGCTGTTCGGAATTGAGCAGGCCTGCATCGAGAGGATCGAGTACGACGAAGTCGAGCAGCTGGTGGTGGCTCATGTGCGGCCTCACGCGAGCCAGCGTCGTCGTTGTGGGCAGTGCGGCAAGCGCTGCAAGGGCTACGACCAGGGCGAGGGCCGGCGGCGCTGGCGGGCCCTGGACCTCGGGTTCATCCAGGCCGTGCTGGAGGCCGACTCGCCGCGGGTGTCCTGCCCGGTGCATGGCGTGGTGGTGGCTGCGGCGCCGTGGGCCCGCCACAGCGGCCGACCGTGCGGCAGCGCACGCCGCGCCGCACTCTGACCTCCACCGGGACGAACGCCAGACCGCGCATACCCGGTGGCGGGAGCCCTGATGTGGGCGGCGTGAGCCCGGACGGTCGGGTGCTCTGGCTGTCGGGACGCTATGACGCAGCCGTCTACGCCATCTCCACCACCGATGGGCATCTGCTGAGGCGGATCGCCGTACCGAGGAAGCCCCATGGCATGTGCGTCTGGCCACAGCCCGGCCGGTACTCCCTGGGCCACACCGGGAACATGCGGTAACCACCGACCGGCAGCTAAACCCATCCCGGGCGCAGCGCGTTCGCCAGGAACACGTGAGCACCGGCGAGGGAGACCGCAGCATGGCCAGTTGCTCCCAGGGGCGGCCGCTGACGGCTTGGTCCCTGACCCGGCTCGCCGATCTAGCACTCGGTGAGCTGGCGGTGGCCCTCGTAAGGAGCAACGTCTTCTGCGACACCGAGAGCTACCCGCGCGCTGGGCCCCGGCGAGGCCCGCGAAGTTGAACCACAACGTCGATCACAGCGGCCACGACGCCCTGCGTGAGGGCGGCAGGTCGCCCGTGGCACGCTCCCCGACCACGAGCGCAACGGGCACATCCAAGTTCACAGGTTTTGAGCCACCGGCTCGGGGCCAGCCCGAACGTGTGCGATTTCAGGCTTGTCGGATGTTGGCCATGGGAGCCATCACGATTTTTGGGTTCATCGTTGGGTTGAGCCAGCGCATGACCTTGACCTGGTCGGCGAGAGCGATCGACACGCAGCCCGCAGTGGAGCCCATGCCGCTGACGTGTAGGTAGATGGCGAACCCGAGCTTGGTGTTCGCCGGGTGGTTCGTCACGTACTCGTTGTGGGCCTTGGAGTAGCTGAGGGTGGAGGCGACCGGCCGGTTGAAGTCGATGACTATGCCGTACCGGTACTGCGTCGGGGAGGCCCCGATCCGCTCCGAGTTGCTGCTGTCGTTGCGCCACGTCCTGGTGCTGGAAGCAGACGTCTGCAGCACGTTGTACGTGCTGGGGTCCCGCTGGTCGCCCGCCATGTAGTCGTCCTGGTCGGCGTGCAGGTACCTCATGTGGGTGCCGGGGTTGACGCTGAGCCCGAAGGCGGTGGTGAGGGTGAAGGTCCCGATCGGGCTCGTGCCGTCTCCCTGTATCCGTCGGATTCCCCACGACCAGCCGTGGTAGCCGTCCCTAGCGTTCATCGGGGCGAACTGCTGCCGCCAGCGGCCGTCGCTGCCCTTCTGGTAGGTCCGGAGCGTGGCGTAGGAGGAGGAGGCTGACCTGCCGGTCACCACCACCAGTTGCTTGGCGTTGCCGACGTGGGCGAGCTGGGTCGGGAAGTAGGGGGCGGGCGCTGCCTCGGCGGGCGGCAGTGGCGTCTGCCCGGCGATGGCAACTGTGCAGGACACCAGCAGGACGCAGAGTGCTCGCTTGCGGAAAGACATGGGAAGACCCCTTCGTGAGGCCGAAACTGGTTGCCCGAGCGGCGGTCTTCATCATCAGACCAGGGCCTCGCATGTCCTGGCTGCGACACTCGACTTCCCCGCCTGCGCAGTCGGCACAGATCCAACCAACTCGGGGCGCTTCGCGTGGGCGGGCGTTTCTTGGAGCCGGACGTTATGCGTTTCGGGTTGAACGATTCGTATGAGCGCCCGGAGGTCGATCTGCCGCGAGAGCGAGGCACCGTGCCTGTCGGGGTCGATGTCGGCTGTTTCGATCAGCCGGTAAGCCGGATGGCGCCGGCGTACTCACTTTGGTAGCAGCCGGAGAGGGCGCTGATCTTGACGACGTCGCCGGTGTGGGGGGCGTGGAGCAACTGCTCGAGCCGGACGTAGTCGGGATCGCCCGGGCGCGGATCGGACCACAAGCGGTCCAGGGCGCGTGGGACTGCGCGCTCGCCACCTGCAGGATCTCTCGGCAGGGCTGCAGGGGTGCGATGGTCCGGGCAGACGACCTCAGTGGAGCCCGCCGCCAACAAGGCTATATCGGTGATGTTCGTCGTAGTGAGCGTGTGCAGCAGGGTCGTGAGCAGCGCGTCGGGATCACGTTCGCTGGGCTCGCTAGCCGACAGCGACCGGTCGCAATGTTGCTGGAGCTCCGTCGTTGGGCGCCCGATCAGTCCGGCGCGACGTAGCATCAAGCGGTCGTCGCCTGCCAGCGTCGCCCTGTCCTGACCGTAGAGCACAAGCCGCGACAGGCCCAGCCCTGGCCCGCTCGCGGGCTGCAGCCGTCGGGTCCCCGTCGCGGGGGATGGCGGCCTCTGTCCCGCATTAACGAGCGTGAGGACGCAGGTGGGGGCGAGTGCCTCGGTGGTAGCGAACTCCTCGGGAGCAGCGCAGCAGCGAGCTGGTTGAGAGCCGTGAGCGCAGCGGCCGGTCCGGCGCTATCCAGCAGATAGGCGCGCAGACCATGCGGGTGCTGAGGGGCAATGGCTGCGGTGTCCAGCCATTGGCCGGCGACGTCGCAAGGACGATCGCCATCCTTCGGCTCGGCATCGGGTCTAGGGCGTTGTTGTGAGCGTGCTCCGTTCCAAGACTGTTCCAAGAATTCTGGGGGATTGTGTCGGGTGTAGGGGTCTTCGAGGCGGGGAGGGGTGTTCTGGTGAGCAGGCAGGTTCTGCGCAACGGTCCTGGGCGCACTGTGGATGGGTCGGTGTCCCGTCGGGCTGATCGGGGGCCTGCTGAGCAGCACGTTCGGGTTCGGCCGTCACCGGCGTGGTGGCGGGACGCGGTGACTGCTTCGTGTTGGGTGAGCGCGCTGGTCGTGACCGTGTTGTGGTTGTCGGGTCGGGGTCTGCAGGGCTTGGGTGCGACCTCGGCGGTGCAGTTGACGTCGTTGGGGCGTTTGACGGGGCTGGTCGCTGCGGATCTGCTGCTGATCCAGGTGCTGCTGATGGCTCGGGTGCCGATGATCGAGCGCAGCTACGGTCAGGATGAGTTGGCTCGCCGGCACCGACTGGTCGGGTTTTGGTCGTTCAACTTGCTGATGGTCCACACCGTGTTGATCACCCTGGGGTACGCCTTGACGGCGCGCGTGAACGTGGTCGCTGAGGCGTGGACGTTGACAACCGACTACGCCGGGATGCTGTTGGCGGTTGCGGGGACGGCTGCTCTGGTGGTGGTGACGGTCAGTTCGGTGCGGCGGGCCCGCCGGGCATTGCGGTACGAGTCGTGGCATCTGCTGCACCTGTACGCCTACCTCGGCGTGGGGCTGTCGATCCCGCACGAGATCTGGACAGGGCAGGACTTCACCAGTTCCAGCTGGGCGCGGGTGTATTGGTGGGCGTCGTACGCGGTCGCTGCCGGTGCGGTGGTCGTGTTCCGGGTCGCGGTGCCGGTGTGGCGGACGTTGCATCACGGGATCACGGTCACCTCGGTGGTACGCGAGAACCATGACGTGGTGACCGTGCGGATGGGGGGCCGAGGGCTCCAGCGGCTCCATGCGCAGGCTGGGCAGTTCTTCATCTGGCGGTTCATGGACGGCCCGGGATGGTCGCGCGGTAATCCTTATTCGCTGTCTGCGGCGCCGCGCCCCGGCCGGATCCAGATCACTGCGAAGGACCTCGGAGATGGCAGCAACCGCCTGGCGGGGTTACAGCTGGGAACCAAGGTTCTAATCGAAGGGCCCTACGGCCATCTGACGGGGGAACACCGGGTCGGCTCGAAGGTCGCGATGTTGGCCTGCGGGATCGGCATCACCCCCCTACGGGCACTACTGGAGGACCTGCCGTACGCGCCGGGAGACGCCGTGCTGATCTACCGCGCCCATAGCGAGCCTGACCTGATCTTCCGGGCTGACCTGGACCAGATCGCCCGGCAGCGGGGCGTCACCGTGCATTACCTGACCGGCCCCCGTGTCCCGGGACGCCCGTCGTGGCTACCTCGGGACCACGCCCAGCAGCGCGATCAAGACGCACTCCGGCAACTCATCCCGCACCTGCCGGAGTACGACGTGTTCGTCTGCGGTCCGGACGCCTGGATGGACGCCGCGTGTGCTGCTGCCCTGTCGGCCGGGCTCCCGCCCGCTCAACTGCACCAAGAACGGTTCACATGGTGACCCACACCCGTCCTGTCTGCGGTACGCCGACCTGCGCCCAACGAGGACCCGACGTGCTCACCTGGGCGCAGCCCGCAGTGGTGGTGACCATCCCGTCGACGGACGCTTCGGCCGCCATTGCCAGTGCGGGGGCCAGTGCAAGCCGGCCACGAGCGATCGGCCACGAGCCACCCATGGCAGCACAGACGGCTCCTACGGTCCCGACGGTGTCACCCCGCAGGCCCTCGCGAGCAGCACACAACCCCACCAGCCCACCCACGGCCAGCGCCCTCCGCACCCAGACTGCTGCCGTCCCGCTCGCGGCGGCTCGCCGGGGACCGTCGCATGCGTCTAGTGCCGCGCCAGCATCGACGAGGGCTCCCAGCGTGACCGTGAACGGTGCCCCGGTCGATAGCCAGTACGGGCCGGTTCAGTTGCAGATCACTGTGCAGAACGCTCGGATCACCCGCGCGGACGCCATCGACTACCCCCACGAAGCCCAGCAGAGCAGGGACATCAACAGCCAGGCCATCCCGCAGTTGAACCACGAAGAACTCCAGGCGCAAACCGTCCACATCGATACGGTCTCCGGAGCTACCTACACCTCCGGCGGCTACCAACATTCGCTGCAGTCCAGGCCGGACGCCGCCCACAAGGCCGGCGCCCGATGAGCAGCTCCCACGTCCGGGCAGCCCGGCGCAACGCCTACGTCTTCGGGGCCACCGGCCTCACCCTGGGGCTGCTGGCCCTCTACCCGACCAGCACCAACAGCAGCTCCCTGCGCCGCCCCCGTCAGGCAGCCGCACCCGTCGGGATCCTCACTACGACCACCAAACCGCTCGCCACACCAGGCGCGACACCTCCGTCCACGCGGTCAGCTACCAGCTCCCCGCCTGCGGCCTCAGCCGCGATCGTGGTGGTCAACGGATCGTCTGCTGACACCCAGTACGGACCGGTCCAGGTCCAACTGAAAATCCGCAGCGGCCGGATCCTGTCCGCCACCGCCATCGACTACCCGCAAAGCGGCCAGACCGACCAGATCATCAACAGCCAAGCCATCCCGATCCTGCAAAGCGAAACCCTGCAGGCCCAAAGCGGCCACATCGACACGGTCTCCGGCGCCACCTACACCTCCGGCGGCTACCAACAGTCCCTGCAAGCCGCCCTCGACGCCGCCCACCTGCACTGACATGCGCCCCCAACACGGTGAGCCCTACTTCAACACCGACATAGCAGTGGCCTGATGGCCGTGCCGCCGGTCCTTATCGAAGCCGTGAACACCGCGCGTGGGAGCCACCGCCGCCACGACGCAGCACTTCCCCGCACCGGCGGCCCCGCAGGCAACGCCCGGCTCACCGCCTGGCTTGGACTGACGCTGCTCGTGTTGATGCTGGCCGAACTCCTGACCCTCATCAACGTTACTGGCCTCATCACCTGGCACCTGGCGATCGGGCTACTGCTCATACCCCCATCCCTCGCCAAGACCGCGGCCACCAGCTGGCGGATCCTGCGCTACTACACCGGCCACGCCCACTACACCCAAGCCGGACCTCCACCCCTCCTGCTTCGAATCCTCGGTCCCCTTGTCGTACTCGCGACCCTGGCCGTCCTGGGCAGCGGCGTACTACTCATCGGACTAGGACCGTCCGCAACGTTCCACCCTTGGTTCACGGTCCTCAACCACGACGTCTCCCCCCTGACCCTGCATCAAGTGAGCTTTATCTTCTGGGCCGTCACCACCGGCCTCCACGTCCTGGCCCGCACCATCCCAGCCGTCCACACCGTCATCCTGGAACCACGCAACCAACCACCCCTAGCCGGCCGATGGACACGGGCCCTCACCATCGCGCTCGCCGCCAGCACAGCCGCAGCCCTAATGTTCCTCGTGCTAGACCTGTCAACCGCCTGGACCCAAGGCGACATCCGGGGCAAGCAGGACGCCAGCCACTAGCCGTCACTGAGACGCCACCCAGGGAATGCCTCGGCATGGAGGAACATTTCGGCCGGCCTAGCTGTAACGACCACGGACGGGACTGCCCAGGGTTCGGTTGACTCCTGACCTGTGAAGACGTGGTCTTCGCTGGAAGGATCAGCTTCGTGCCTACCCGCTACCCCAAGGAGTTCC
>JAYUBO010000097.1:0-19938 GCA_043740815.1 Frankiales bacterium
GCCCTCCCCTCGTCCGGTCAGGCCGAGGCCGTCGGTGGTCGTCGCGGACACGCTGACCGGCGCGCCGCCGAGGGCCGCGGACAGCGCCGCCTCGGCCTCCGCCCGGCGCGGGATGACCTTTGGCAGATTCCCGACGACCTGGACCGCGACGTTGCCGATCAGGTAGCCGGCCGCGCTCACCCGGCGCAGGGTCTCGGCGAGCAACGCGGCACCGGACGCCCCGGCCCAGGCCTGATCTGCCGTGCCGTAGTTGGACCCGAGATCGCCGAGCCCGGCGGCGGACAGCAACGCATCGCAGGCGGCGTGCGCGGCGACGTCGCCGTCGGAGTGCCCGGCCAGACCGTCGACACCGTCCCACCGTAGACCGGCCACCCAGCAAGGCCGGCCGGCCGCGTACGGATGCACGTCGGTTCCGATACCGACCCGGGGCAGCTCAGCCACTGGCCAGCACCGCCTCGGCGAGCAAGAGATCGAGGGGGCGGGTCACCTTGAACGCCTCTTCGGCCCCCGGCACGGTAGAAACCGGCCAGCCGAGCCGCTCAACGAGTCCCGCGTCGTCGGTGGCCAGCAGGTCGCCCGACGTCGGTGCGGCTGCATGCGCGGCCACCAGGACGGCCCGCCGGAACCCCTGCGGCGTCTGCGCCAGCCGCAGCTCACGACGGTCCAGGCTGGCCACCACCCGATCGAGGTCATCAACCTGCTTGACCGTATCGGGCACTGGCAGCACCGGGATTACCGCCTCCGCGCCGGCCCGCAGGGCCGCTACGACGGCCTCGACGACGGCGACCGGCACCAGCGCCCGCGCCGCGTCGTGCACGAGCACGAGGTCGACCTCGGCGGGCAGCGCGGCAAGCCCAGCGGCCACCGAATCCTGTCGCTCCTGACCACCAGCGACCACCAGGACGTCGTACGAGGTCAGCAAGGCGCACACGGCGGCGACCTCGGTCGGTGGTGCTGCGATCACGACGGGGCCGACCGACGGGCACTCGCGCAGCCGGCGGACGGCGTGGACGAGCAGCGGCTCGCCAGCCAGGTCTCGCAGCACTTTTGGGGCGCCGGGGCCGAGCCGGGTCCCGAGCCCGGCGGCGGGGACGACGACGCCGACACGCCCGGTCACCGGGTGCGGGGTGGCACCGACGCGGGAGACGGCGCCGTCGTGGCACGCCGGGGTGGACCGGGGTGCGCAGCCGCCGAACCATCGCCCGGGCGGCCGAACACGAGCCGACCGTTGGCGGTGGTGACCACGCTCGTGACGTGCACCCCCACCTCACCGCCGATGCGGTCCCTCGCGTGCTCGACGATGACCATGCTGCCGTCGTCGAGGTAGCCGACCGCCTGACCGGTCTCCTTGCCGGGCTTCTGCAGCAGCACCCGGACGACGTCGCCGGCGGCGACCGGCGGTCGTAGGGCGAGTGCCAGCGCGTGCATGTTGAGCACGTGCACGCCGGCGAGGGCTGCCGCCTTGGCCAGATTGGTGTCCAGCGTCAGCAGCGCCGCGCCTCGGTCAAGGCAGATCCGCACGAGCTTGGCGTCGACCTCGGCCACGCCCGGGACCTCGAGGTCGAGCACCTCCAGGTCGACCGCGGGCTCCCGCTGCAGGGCCTCGAGGACCTCCAGGCCTCGGCGGCCCTTTGCCCGGCGGGTGTCATCGCCGGCGTCGGCGAGGCCCTGGAGCTCGGCGAGGACCGGGGCTGGAAGGTACATCTGTCCGTGCAGGAAACCGGCCCGCACGACATCCAGGATCCGCCCGTCGATCGCGACCGAGGTGTCAACGACCCGGGGCAGCGCCGAGGCGGCCGCCGACCGAGGCGCCAGGCCGGCCCGCTCGCCGAAGATCGCGAGCACCCCGTCGCGCTTGCTGACCCCGACGAGGAAGCCGACGTAGCCAAGGGCGACCACGACGAAGCCGAACAGTGGAAAGGCCAGGAAGGACTGCCGCAGTAGAAAGACGGGCCACGCCACCCCGGCACCGAGTAGCACTCCGCCGACCGTGCCGACCGCACCGGCCACGAGCTGGTCGACCGAGGTCTCCTGCAGCCGCGACCGCACACCCTCGGCCGAGGTTGCGGTGGTCCGCCCGAGGACGCCGCCAAGCACGTAGCCCAGGCCGACGCCCAAAATAAGGCCGACGGCGGTCCCGTTCAACACCCCGAGCACCTGCCGCTCCGGCCCGATGCCGGAGCCGACCTCGTAGCCCGCGCCGGCGAAGAAGACGATGACAAGCAGCCGAAGGACCTCGAGCACCACCGTCGGCGGCCGGGACCGCGAACGCCGAGCGGATGACCCGGCCGGTACGGTCGAGGCCGTCCCCGCCGGACGCCCGCCCATCTAGGAGGCCAGGACCTCGTCGAGGATCGCCTCTGCCTTGTCCTCGTTGGTGCCCTCAGCGAGAGCGAGCTCACTGACCAGGATCTGGCGGGCCTTGCTGAGCATCCGCTTCTCGCCGGCCGACAGGCCGCGCTCCCGGTCACGACGCCAGAGGTCGCGGACGACCTCTCCGACCTTGTTGATGTCGCCCGAGGCGAGTTTCTCCAGGTTGGCCTTGTAGCGACGCGACCAGTTGGTCGGCTCCTCGACCGCGGGGGCCCGCAGGACCTCGAAGACCTTGTCGAGGCCGGCCTGGCCGACGACGTCACGGACGCCGACGATTTCCGCATTGTCTGCAGGGACCCGGACGGTCAGGTCACCCTGAGCGACCTTGAGCACGAGGTAGATCCTGTCCTCGCCCTTGATAGTGCGCGTCTCGATTGCCTCGATGAGCGCTGCGCCGTGGTGCGGGTAGACGACTGTCTCGCCAACCTTGAACGTCACGTGGTGGTCCTCTCGCCGGACCTCAGACTACCACGGCCACCGGGCCGACCGAGGCCCGCCTGAGAGTAAAGCCGCAGGTCAGAAGGCATGTAGTCCCGTCCACAGCCCCCGGCTGGGTCTTGACAAAGTACCCCCGCCAGTGCATCGGGCCGGTCGGCGTCCCCCCGCGGGGCGCCTCACGACCACCCCCTCCGTCAGCTGGCCGGGGTGCGGCAGAGTGCCTACGTGCCCCGGATCACCTTGTTGCTCACCCGGCTCGCACGGGCCAGCCACCCGGAACCGACCGTAGCTGTCACCGCCCTTGCAGCCGCCCTGGCCGGGTCCGTCGGAGCGAGTCCCCTCCGGGTCGGTGCGGCGTTCCTGAGCGGCCAGCTGTCGGTCGGGTGGAGCAACGACTGGCTCGACGCCCGCCGCGACCTTGCCGTCGGCCGCGCCGACAAGCCCGTCGTCCAGGGGCTGCGGGTGAAGACGGTGCGCGCCGCGGCGCTTTTGGCCGCCACGGCCAGCGTCCCGCTGAGCCTGCTGCTTGGCACCGCCGCCGGGCTGGCGCACCTGGTGGCGGTGGCGCTGGCCTGGCTGTACAACGCCCGGCTCAAGGCGACGGTCGTGTCCTTCCTGCCGTACGCCGTGAGCTTCGGACTGGTGCCGTCGATCGTCACCCTGAGCCTGCCCGGCCACCCCTGGGCACCCTGGTGGGCGTCCGGTGCCGGTGCGCTGCTCGGCGTCGGGGCGCACGGCGCCAACGTGCTGCCCGACCTCGAGGACGACCTCCAGACCGGCGTACGGGGGCTGCCGCACCGTCTCGGGCGCCGCACCACCACCGTGCTCAGCGGCCTGGCGCTGGTGGCCGCAACCGTCCTGCTAGCCCTTGGTCCCGGTACGACGGTGGCAGGCGCCCTCGCCGTCGCCACCGCTGTGGTCGTGTTCGCTGTCGGACTCGCCCAGGGTCGCCGTCCCCGCAGCCGCGCGCCCTTCCTGTCGGTCATCGTCGTCGCCGTCGTCGACGTAGGCCTGCTCCTGCTCCGCGGCGCGAGCTTGACCTGACGTGCACGAGGATCATGCAGTGCGCGTCCTTTCCCTGCTGCTGACCGTCGCCCTACTGGGCGGCTGCGGTGCGGCGTCCACGGACAAGCTCGCCATCAAGGCCTCCCCCGGCTACCACGGGGTAGAGCCGCAACCGGCTCCTGCCCGACCGGCGTATGTGCTCACCGACACCTCCGGACGCAGCTACGACTTCCAGGCGCAGACCAAGGGCCGTCCGACGTATGTGTATTTCGGCTACACGCACTGCCCGGACCTGTGCCCCACCGCCATGGCTGACCTCGCGAGCGCACTGCGCACGGTCAGCCCCAGGCTGCGCACAAAGGTACGAGTGATCTTCGTGACGACCGACCCCAAGCGGGACACGGCCCCGGTGCTGCGTCGCTGGCTCGACCAGTTCTCCACCGACTTCATCGGCCTGCTGGGCTCCCCTGCGGCCTTGGACGCCGCGCAGAAGGCCACCGGGATCCAGCCGGCGTACCGGGACGGCGTGGCGCCCACCCTCGCCGGCCACCCCGACCAGCACGTCAACGAGAAGGGCACCGCCCCGCACAAACACTTCGGACCCCTTGGCTACGCTGTGGCCCACTCCGCGGTGATCTTCGCCTACAACTCCTTCGACCGCTTGCCGGTCGTCTACCCCGGCGGTGTGACGCCGTCGGACATCGCCGCCGACCTGCCCGTACTCGCCCGCTCGTAGTGCCCCGCACCGTCTGTCCCCCGCACCGTCTGTCCCCCGCACCGTCGTGTCACCGCAAGTTGTCCAGCTGACTCCTGAGGAGCCCTCGTGCGCCGCCCCGTGACCCTCGCCGCCCTGGCGCTCAGCACCGGCCTGGCCTGCTCCGCGTGCGGCACCGGCCTGCACGCCCAGACCTACCAGGAGGTCGGCCGCCGGGACGGCGCCAACACCGACGTCGGCTCGCTGGCCGTCCGCAACCTCGCCGTGACGGGCCCCGACACCGGCTCGACCATCCCCGTCGGCGGAACGGCGAGCATCACCGGCCTGTTCGCCAACAGCGGGGAGACGTCGGACGCCCTTGTCAGCGCCTCGAGCGACGTGGCCTCGACCGTCTCCTTCACCGACTCGGGCAAGCCCCTGACAAGCATCGAGGTGCCGGCCCGGGGGGCCTCCACGGCGACCTGGGTGATCTCCCTGACCGGGCTGACGCAGCCGCTCGCTGCCGGTACTTATCTCAACGTGACCCTCACCTTCGCCAAGGCCCCGCGCACGACGGTCAGGGTGCCTGTGCGTGCCGGCAACAACGGGCTGTCCGAGCGGACGCCTGCCCAGGACCCATACAGGCAGGGTTGACGCTGCTGTCCACACAGTTGCGCGCGCCGACCCTTCCCTGTCGGTAGGCGCCGCTACCGTCGGCGGCATGCGGGCACCGGCACGGACCACCAGCTGTCCCACCGTGGGCTTCCCCGTCGTCAGCTGTCCCGTCGTCAGCCTTCCCGTCGTGAGCGGAGCTCGGTGACCAGGCCGGCGAAGGAGCGAGCGTCCCACCGCTGCGCGGAGTGCGGGACGACCGTTTCCAAGTGGGTTGGACGCTGCCCGGAGTGCCAGGCCTGGGGCAGTATCACCGAGGCCGCACAGACCCGACGCCCGGGGCTGCGGGTCACGGCGGGGCCCGTGAGGTCCCCCGCCCTGCGCATCAGCGACGTGTCCGCCGAGGACGCCCGCTGCAAGCCCACCGGAGTCGGTGAGCTCGACCGGGTCCTGGGTGGTGGCCTTGTCCCCGGGTCGGTGGTGCTGCTGGCCGGAGAGCCAGGTGTGGGCAAGTCGACGTTGCTGCTCGAGACCGCCTCCCAGGCCGCCAGCGAGCAGTCGCCCACGCTTTATGTCACCGGTGAGGAGTCCGCCGCTCAAGTTCGCCTCAGGGCTGGTCGCACCGGTGCTCTCAACGAGCACCTGTGGGTTGCCGCCGAAACCGACCTGGCCGCGGTTCTGAGCCATCTCGACACCGTCCAGCCGGGACTGCTCATCGTCGACAGCGTCCAGACCATCGGCTCGCTCGACGTCGAGGGCAGCCCGGGTGGGGTCACTCAGATCCGGGCCGTCGCCGCCGCGCTGATCTCTGTCGCCAAGGAGCGCGGGATCGCCACCGTGCTCGTCGGTCACGTCACCAAGGACGGCAGCATCGCCGGTCCGCGGCTGCTGGAGCACCTCGTCGACGTCGTGCTGCACTTCGAGGGCGACCGGCACTCGTCGCTGCGGATGGTGCGAGCGGTCAAGAACCGCTTCGGGGCGGCCGACGAGATCGGCTGCTTCCAGATGACCGAGACTGGCATCGAGGGCCTCGCCGACCCCTCAGGGCTTTTCCTGTCCCGCTCCGACCACCCGGTCCCCGGCACCTGCGTCACCGTGACCGTCGAAGGCCGCCGACCGCTGCTGGCCGAGGTCCAGGCCCTGGTCAGCGAGTGCTCCCGCGAGAACAGTCCCAAGCGGGCCGTGTCTGGTCTGGACCCAGGTCGGGTCACCATGGTTCTGGCTGTCACGGAGAAGCGCGCGGGCACCCCGGAGCTGGCCAAGAAGGATGTCCACACCGCCACGGTTGGTGGCATGCGGGTCACCGACCCCGGCGCCGACCTGGCCCTTGTCCTCGCCGTCCGCAGCGCCTGCCGCGAGGCTCCCGTTCCAGGCGGCCTCGTGGCGATCGGGGAGGTCGGGTTGTCCGGTGAGGTCCGACCCGTCCAGGGCATCGGGCGCCGATTGGCTGAGGCAGCGCGACTCGGTTTCACTGCCGCGATTGTCCCCACCGGCAGTGGCACGCCTCCCGACGGCATGCAGGTGCTGGAGGTCGTCGACGTCGACACGGCGTTACGCGCGGTCAACGCCCTGGCCGGACGAGCCCGCCGTACGGTGCCCCGGCCGTAGACTCACGCTCAACCACCTGGGAGGGAGCACGCGCGTGGCTACCACGTCCTCGACCGACGACCTGCTGCGCACGACGCTCCACCAGGTCGCGCCCGGCACCGCCCTGCGTGATGGGCTCGAGCGGATCCTGCGCGGCAACACCGGGGCTCTGATCGTGCTCGGCTTCGACAAGCTCGTCGCCTCGATGTGCGGGGGTGGCTTCGACCTCGACGTCGACTTCTCCGCGACCCGGCTGCGCGAGCTGACCAAGATGGACGGCGCCGTCGTGGTCAACGGCGACCTGACCAAGATCATCAAGGCCAGCGTCCAGCTGGTCCCGGATGCCACCATCGAAACCGCGGAGACCGGGACCCGGCACCGCACCGCGGAGCGGGTTGCCAAGCAGACCGGCTACCCCGTGATCAGCGTCAGCCAGTCTATGAAGATCATCGCCCTGTACGTCGACGGCGTGCGCTACGTCCTGGACGACAGCGCCGCCATCCTGAGCCGTGCCAACCAGGCGCTTGCCACCCTCGAGCGCTACAAGCTGCGCCTCGATGAGGTCGCCGGCACCCTGTCCGCTCTCGAGATCGAGGACCTCGTGACGGTCCGCGACGCCATGGCGGTCTGCCAGCGGCTCGAGATGGTGCGGCGGATCGCTACCGAGATCGAGGGCTACGTCGTCGAGCTCGGCTCCGACGGGCGGCTGCTCAGCCTGCAGCTCGACGAGCTGATGGCGGGCGTGGAGAGCGAGCGGGAGCTGATCGTCCGCGACTATCTGGTGCCGGGCACCGGCAGAAAGACCAAGCGCATCGAGCACATTCTCGCGGAGCTCGACGCCCTCACCGGCACCGATCTGCTCGACCCGACGGTGATCGCTCGAGCCCTCGGACACCAGGGTGCAGCGGAGCAGCTCGAGGTGGCCGTGAGCCCGCGTGGCTACCGGCTGCTGGCCAAGGTCCCGCGCCTGCCGAACCAGATCGTCGACCGACTGATCGAGCACTTCGGAGGTCTCCAGAAGCTGCTCGCCGCAGGTATCGACGACCTCCAGGCCGTTGAAGGCGTCGGCGAGGCCCGGGCCCGCTCGGTGCGTGAGGGTCTGTCGCGGCTGGCCGAGTCGAGCATCCTCGAGCGGTACGTCTGAGCGCTACCCGGCGGCGTGCCCTGCTCAGCACGGCTCAGGCAGAAGCAGCAGGCTGAGCCTTTTTCGCACGGGCCTTTGCCCGCCGACGCTTCACCAGCGTCAGCACGAGGGAGGCGAGCAGCGCCAGGCCTGCCAGCAGGTAGAACACCGCTGTCGAGGTGGCGATCGCCACGACCAGCAGCGCGATCGCGAGGACGAACATCGCATCCGACGCCCGCTTCGGGGCCTTGCCTGCTCCGTGCTTCACAGGGCCACCTTACGGGCGGCCTCGACCATGCGCGGCAGGTCGACCAGAAAGACCGGACCGCGGGCGCCGCGAAGGACTTCGACGACGTAAGACGGCAGCTCGTCGGTGGCCGTGCCGGACGCCGTGAGGTCGCTCTCGGCGACCACGGCCTGCACTCGGTCCACCGCCACGCCGACCAGGTTGTCCGGACCGTTGCTCTCCAGCACCAGGACGTCGCCGCGACTATTGGCGGTCGTTCCCAGGCGCAGGTCGAGCACGGGTAGGGCTGTCCCCCGCAGGTCCAGGACTCCCGCCAAGGGTGGCCTCATGCCGGGTAGGTCTGCCAGGCCCTCGAGCCGAACGACCTCCCGTATCGACGCCAGTGGGGTCGCGTAGTCGCGCTCACCCAGGACGAACGTCACCAGACCGCTCATCGGACTCCCCTCACCTGCACGCCTTCAGCGGTCTGTGCGGACAGTCTCTCCTCGAGCTGTCGGCACAGCTGCGCCAGCTCACGCACGCTACGTCCCCCGAGCTCGTCAGCCGTCGCGTCCCCCGGCTGCAGTCCCAGGGTGTCGGCCGCCGCCGCGTACTCCCGGGCGGCGGCCCCTGCATGCCCGAGGCGATCCAGGACTCCCGCTAGCAGGAAGTGCGCGAACCCCTGTTTCGGCTCGAGATAGACCGCCTTGCGCAGGTCCAGCAGTGCGTCCGCGTCCCGGGCGGCGTCGACCAAGGCAAGCCCGCGAAGGTAGAACGCCTGGGCCCGCAGAGGTTCAAGGGCAGCGGCATCGGCCGCGAGCTGCGCGGCGACGTCGTACCGGCCCTGAGACAGGGCTGTGCGTGCCTGCCTGAGCACATCATCCGCACTGGTGCTCGGCGCAGGCTCGACCGCGGCGAGCGGCGGTACGAAACGGGACGGCTCGGACCGGGCGGGGTTCGCCCGGCGTGGGCCGACACGACGCTCGACCACCGGCGGCCCTTCGTCGAGGGTGCGCCGGTCCGGGAGCACCTGCCGCAACTGGGTGGCTGCGGTCACGTCCATCCGCCGGTAAACGAAGGCCGCCGACTGGCCGGTCCCGAGCGAGACCAGCCGGAACTGCTCGCTGACCTGCCAGAGCGTCTCCGAGTGGCCCAGGAACAGGTAGCCACCGTCTCTCAGGCACCGGTGCAACCGTCCCATCAGTGCCCGGGTCGTCTCGCGCGCGAAGTAGATCGTCACGTTGCGACACAGGATCATGTCCGCACGCTCCGGCGCGTCGAACGGGGCCGCCTCGGTGACCAGGTTGTGGTGCCGGAACTCCACCAGGTCGCGCACCTCCTGACGGACCTCAAAGGTTCCGTTCGGACCCGGTTCGAAGTGCCGCGCGAGCTGTTCGGGAGAGGCCAGAGCAACGGCCCGCGCGCCGTAGCGGCCGGTGCCAGCCGCGGCGAGGGCCCGGCTCGACAGGTCCGTCGCCAGGACCTTGACGTCCCACCCCGGACCGGGCGGCAGCAGCTCCCGCAGCATCATCGCCAAGCTGTAGGGCTCTTCGCCGGTCGAGCAGCCTGCACTCCAGATCCGTAGGCGCCGACCGTGAGCGTCGGCGTGTCGCAACAGCTCGGGCAGAACGTAGGCCCGCAGCGCCCGCACCTGCGGTGGGTTGCGGAAGAAGTGCGTCTCCTGGATGGTCACCTCGTCCAGCAGCCGCTGCTGTTCGGTCGGGTCCGCGAGCAAGAGCAGGTACGCCGGGACGTCCCGCGCGCCGGACTCGCGCATCCGCTCCATGACCGAGAAGGACATCGACTTCTTGCGGGAGTCGTCGAAGACCAGCCCCGCGGCCGTTGCGAGCAGGGTGCGCAACGCGTCGAACTGCTCCTGGGTCAGGCTGACCATCACGTGGCCCGCCCCACCAGACTCAGCAGAGTCGGGGCCATCTGGTCGATCGGCAGCTGCCTTTCGACGGCATCGAGGGCGAAGGCCACCTGGGGCATGCCATAGACGGTGCTGGTCGCTTCGTCCTGGCCGAGGGTGGCCGCACCGCGGTCGCGCATCGCCTTCAAGCCGACCGCGCCGTCGCGGCCCATGCCCGTCAGCAGGACCCCGATCGCCTCGGGACCCAGGGCGGCGGCGATGCTGCTGAAGCACTGGTCGATACCGGGTACGTGGAACTGCCCGGCCTCGGGCGGCTGGCACAGGACCCGAAGCCGATCGTCGAGAACGAGCAGGTTGGCTCCGCTGGGGGCGATGGTGATCGTCCCGGGCAGCAGGCGCCTTCCCCCGCCTCCGACGAGCACCGACAGCGGAACCAACTGGTCGAGCCAAGACACCAGCCCAGGGATAAAGCCCTCCGCCATGTGCTGCACGACCAGGACCGCCTGGGTGAGATCAGCCGGGAGATCCTTCAGGAGCGTGTGCAGGGCCTGCGGCCCGCCGGTGGACGCACCGATAGCGATGAGGGCCACGCCCTGCCGGACCTCCGCAGGCTCGGGTGCCCACCCCGGTTCCGCCTGCAGCCCCGGCAGCCCGGCGAGGACCTGCGCGCGGAGCTTGCCCCGCGGGTGGGTGATGACCCGGATCCGGGCGGCGACCTTGAGCCGGCGACGGAGCTGGTGGGCGTATTCGTCGAGGCTGCCAATGTGCTCCGGACCCGGCTTGGCAAGGACGTCGACAGCGCCGGCCGCGAGCGCCTCCAGCGCGTTCGCGCTTTCCACCCCGGCGACATGCGCGCTGTACACCAGGATCGGCGTCGGGCTGGCCGCCATGATCCGTTCGATCGCCTCGATGCCGCTCATCACCGGCAGGTCGAGGTCCATCAGGACCGCTGCCGGGCGCAGCCGAGCGACCAGAGCGACCGCCTCTTTGCCGTTGCGGGCCTCGCCGATGACCGTGAGGTCCGGATCGGCTTCGACCGCACCCCGGACGAAGCGGCGCTGAACCGGGGAGTCGTCGACGACGACGACGGTGGTCAGGGCCGGGGTGACGGGCGCGGTCACGGAGTCCAGTTCCGGAGCAGGGACAGGAGCTCGTCCACGGGGCCTGCGGGGAGCTGGTGCTCCACCTCGCGGGCCACCCGTGACAGCTCGGGCTCCCCGACGACCCAGGCGCTGCTCGCCAGCGTGTGCGCGTCCCGGCGGGCCAGTTGGAGGGCGGCCTGCCCTGGACAGCAACGCAGCGCCTCGAGGTGGGGCAGCCGGTCGGCGATCTCCTTGGCGAACTCCCTTCGGAGCAACGCACGCGCGCCCACGCATGCGGTGTCCGTTCCCACGACTTCGCTCCTGACCCTGGGCGTCTAGGCAAAGTGTCGTCGCGTTGGGGAGAACCCTTGAGCGCCCGGGGCAAGCGGTCCTGGGGTGCAGGCTCAGGCGTGGATGGTGAAGACGGCGCCATCGCGTCGCAAAGTCCCCAACCGGGCCACCACTTTGTACGTACCGACCGTCGCCGCCCGCTTGCTACCGCTGCAGCCGGGAGCGGACCGCACGCCCGGCCAGGTCTTCACGACCGACTGGCTCTGCCCCGGACCGAGGGTCACGACGCCCGCGGCTCGGCCGAGGTTGCAGTCGTCACTGGACCAGAAGCGGTCCTGGCCGCTGTAGACCAGAAGCTCCACCGCACCGCTGCCGAGGTCACGCCGGCAGGACACGGCGGAGCTGTTACGGGCCGTCATGGTGATCTTCGGCCCGGCTCCCAACCCGTACGTCGCTGCGTCCGTCGTTGCTGTGAGCGTCACCGCGCTGTCCGCGCAGACAGGGGCTTCCCCGGCCGGCTGGGTCGTCGCGCTCGCACGGATCGTCGGCCGTGTCGTGGGGCCGGTGGACGGCTTGCTCGTGGCATTCGTGCTCGTGGGCCTGCTGGTCGCAGCAGCGGACGGCTTCTTCAGCGACGCCTTGGTCCCACCGGCAGCGCAGGACTTGGCGACTACAAGCAGGACGAGCAGTCCGCCCAACAACAGCAGCCGCCGGCGCCAGTACGTCGACGCCGACAGTGGACCGACCGGATGCAGTGCCATCACCTCGGACCCTAGACCGCCAACCTGCGACGATCGTGGAGCCATGCCCATCCTCACCTCCGGCGACGAGCCCATCCTCACCTCCAGCGACGAGCCCAACCTCACCTCCGGTGCCCCCTGGATCCCAGCCGTCGTGGCCTGGTACGCCGCCGCCGCCCGCGAGCTCCCATGGCGCGCGCCGGGGACCTCGCCGTACGCGGTGCTGGTCAGTGAGGTGATGCTCCAGCAGACCCCCGTGGCCAGGGTCATCCCCGCCTACGACGCTTGGCTGACCCGTTGGCCGACGGCCGCAGACCTGGCCGCATCGACGAGCGGCGACGCCATCCGCATGTGGGGACGACTGGGCTACCCGCGCCGGGCACTACGGCTGCATGCGGCGGCATCGGAGGTGGTCATGCGCTTCGG
Source organism: Frankiales bacterium (assembly GCA_043740815.1). Classification (GTDB taxonomy): domain Bacteria; phylum Actinomycetota; class Actinomycetes; order Mycobacteriales; family SCTD01; genus RYN-111. The sequence goes on from JAYUBO010000097.1 coordinate 12,471, forward strand.
TGGCGAGCTGCCGACGACTGTGCCGGAGCTGCTGGGGCTGCCGGGGGTCGGCGACTACACCGCAAGGGCCGTCGCTGCCTTCGCCCTGCGGCAGCGCCACGCGGTCGTCGATACGAACGTGCGACGGGTCGTCGCCCGGGTCGTCGAGGGGGTTGCCGATGCGCCCGTCGCCAAGCGGGACCTGGCCCTGGTCGAGGCCCTGCTCCCCCCTACCGACGAGGACGCGGCTGTGGCCTCCGTCGCACTGATGGAGCTCGGGGCGCTTGTCTGCACCTCACGGGCACCGCGCTGCAAGGCGTGCCCCATCGCGGAGAACTGCCGCTGGCTGACGCTCGGCACACCCTCTCTGGACGTCCCCGTGAAGCGCTCCCAGGGCTATGCAGGCACCGACCGGCAGGTACGCGGCCGACTGCTGGCCGTCTTGCGGGAGACCACCGAGCCGGTAGAGGCAGACCTGCTCGACCAGGTCTGGGAGGAGCCGGTCCAGCGGGCCAGGGCGCTCGACAGCCTCGTCGCGGACGGTCTGGTCGACGCGCTGCCCGACGGGCGCTACGCGCTGCCCGATGAACCAGTTGGCCGGCCCATGCTCGACCACGCGACCCGACCAGGTGAGTTACTGCGGACCCGACTCCGGAACGGACGGCGGCCCCTCGCGGGGGAAGGTGACCCAGAACGTCGCGCCGTCGCCCGACTGTGAGCTGACGCCGAGCGTGCCCCCGTGGGCGATGACGAGGCGTTTGACGATGGACAGGCCGAGCCCGAAGCCGGGCATCTGGCGGCTCCGTGACGAGTCGGTGCGGGTCCACCGCTCGAACAGTGCGGCCTGCTCGCCGTGGGCAATCCCCGGTCCCTCGTCCCGCACGTCAAGCCGAACCTGATCCCCTTCGCCTCGGACGACTACGACGACGGGGCGATCGTCGGGTGAGTGCTTGAGGGCGTTGCCGACGAGGTTGTCGAGGACCTCGCGCACCATCTCCTGGTCGCCAAAGACGTGGGTCGGAGCGCACGGATCGATCTCGACCTGCACCGCGTCGCGGCCGATGGCCGCCTCGGCGTCGCGACGGAGCGACCCGAGCATGGCCTCCAGGTCGATCGGGGCCCACTGCGGGGCCACCCCCACCAGCTCCTGGCGTTCGTCGAAGAGCAGCCGGTCGGTGAACGACTCGATCCGGTCGAAGGCACCGGTCAGCCCGGCCAGCGCGGTCGCCACCTGCTCGGGGCTCATCCGGTCGAGCTTGCGGGCCAGGAGCAGGGCATAGCCCTTGCCGGCACCCAAGGGAGTCCGAATGTCATGGCGAGCGGTGTCGACAACCTCCTGGCGCAGCAGCTCCTGCTCACGTATCCGCTCGGCCTGCTGGGCCCACCGGACCGCCACGGCGGTGTGCGCGGCCAGATCCTGCAGCAGTTGCTCGTCGACCTCGTCGAAGACCCGACCCTCAGGGTTGTTGGCGACGGCCAGCTCCCCGATGACCTCCTCCCCCGCCAGGATCGGTACGGCGAGCAGAGGACCGATGGGTGGGTGCACCCCGGGCAGGCCGACACCGGCCGGGTGCCCACGGATGTCGTCCAGGCGGGCCGGCGCGCGGGAGGCGACCGGGACCGACAACAGGCCCACCACCCGCGGCATCCGGGTCGGAAACAGGTGTCGCGGAGCGTCGTACACGAAGTGACTGGTCTCGGTGAGCGAGCCCTCACGCAACAGCAGCAACGCGCTGTACGTCGCCCCAAGCAGGAGTTTGGCCTCGCTCACGACGAGCTGGATGACGGCAGGAACTGACGGCTGCTGCGTCATCAGCTGCCGACTGACCGCCGCGATCTTGCGAAGCCCCTCCGCGTTGCGGACGGTCTTGGTGACATCGCGGATGATGAGCGCCTCGAAGGGCGACACCACTCGCCGCAGCACGTCGGCGACCCCGTGGGGTGGGATCGCAATCCGGTGCATGCCAGTTGCGGGGACCTGTCCGGCCAACGCGGGAAGGTCCACGACGTCGGCGATCTCCGATCCCGCGGCGCCGAAGAACATCTCGGCTGGCTCGTTGTTGGCCACCAGTCGGCCCTCGCGCAGGACGACAACCGCATCGGGAGTGGACCGGAAGAGGATGGCGAGCGGACCGGCTATGACCGGTCCGTCAGGGCCGGGCTCGGCCGAGGGCTGCTCCATGGGCCGGACGCTACCGACTTGTCGAAGCGACTGGGGGGGAAGGTGCGGCTGTGCTGCCCGGTCCGTCGGTGTCGGCCTCGACGACGGTGCGTGCACAGAGGCCGGCCCCCTGTTCGGGGGACCGGCCTCTGGAAGACGCTCTGGTGCTATTCGCTCTCGGCGGTCTCGGCGGTCTTGGCGGTCTTGGCCAGGTCGACCGGCGGCACATCGGGCACGAGCATCATCGGCTTGGCCTCGCCGCGGAAGGTGAACTTCTGCTCGTCACCCTCACCCTCGGTGTCGACGACGACGATCTCACCGGCCTTGAGGGTCCCGAACAGGATCTGCTCTGACAGGTTGTCCTCGATCTCCCGCTGGATCGTGCGGCGCAGCGGGCGGGCTCCCAGCACCGGGTCGTAGCCGCGCGTCGCGAGCAGCAGCTTGGCTGCGGTCGTGACCTCGAGGCCCATGTCCTTGTTACGGAGCTGGGTGTCGACCCGAGCCAGCATCAGGTCCACGATCGTGATGATCTCGTCCTGGCTGAGCTGGTGGAAGACGACGATGTCGTCGATGCGGTTGAGGAACTCGGGCCGGAAGTGCTGCTTGAGCTCCTCCTCCACCTTGGTCTTCATCCGCTCGTAGGCGCCGATCTTGTCATTGTCCTTCTGGAAACCAAGGTTGAAGCCCTTGCCGATGTCCCGGGTGCCGAGGTTGGATGTCATGATCAGGACGGTATTTTTGAAGTCCACGACACGCCCCTGGGAATCGGTCAGGCGACCGTCCTCGAGGATCTGGAGCAGCGTGTTGAAAACGTCCGGGTGGGCCTTCTCGACCTCGTCGAAAAGCACCACCGAGAACGGCTTGCGTCGCACCTTTTCGGTGAGCTGGCCGCCCTCGTCATAACCGACATAACCGGGGGGTGAGCCGACCAGACGCGAGACCGTGTGCTTTTCCATGAACTCGCTCATGTCCAGCGTGATCAGACTGTCTTCGTCGCCGAACAGGAACTCCGCGAGGGTCTTGGCGAGCTCGGTCTTCCCGACCCCGGAGGGCCCCGCGAAGATGAACGAGCCACCGGGACGCTTCGGGTCCTTCAGGCCGGCCCGGGTGCGACGGATCGCCTGGGAGACCGCCTTGATGGCCTGCTCCTGGCCGATGACACGCTTGTGGAGCTCGTCCTCCATCCGCAGCAGGCGGGCGGTCTCCTCCTCGGTCAGCTTGAAGACGGGGATGCCGGTCCAGATCGCGAGGACCTCGGCGATCTGCTCGTCGTCGACCTCAGCCACGACGTCCATGTCACCGGCCTTCCACTCCTTCTCGCGGGTGGCCTTCTCCGCCAGGAGGGTCTTCTCCTTGTCGCGCAGGGACGCGGCCTTCTCGAAGTCCTGCGCGTCGATCGCGGACTCCTTGTCACGACGGACGCCGGCGATCTTCTCGTCGAACTCGCGCAAGTCCGGCGGCGCCGTCATCCGGCGGATACGCATCCGCGCGCCGGCCTCGTCGATGAGGTCGATCGCCTTGTCGGGCAGGAAGCGGTCGCTGATGTAGCGGTCGGCCAGGGTGGCAGCGGCAACCAGGGCCGCATCCGTGATCGAGATTCGGTGGTGTGCCTCGTAGCGGTCGCGCAGGCCTTTCAGGATCTCGATCGTGTGAGCCAGGGTGGGCTCGGGCACCTGGATCGGCTGGAACCGGCGTTCGAGCGCAGCGTCCTTCTCAAGGTGCTTGCGGTACTCATCAAGGGTCGTCGCCCCGATGGTCTGCAGCTCGCCCCTGGCCAGCATCGGCTTCAGGATGCTGGCAGCGTCGATGGCGCCCTCGGCGGCGCCAGCGCCGACAAGGGTGTGCAGCTCGTCGATGAACAAGATGATGTCGCCGCGGGTGCGGATCTCCTTGAGCACCTTCTTCAGGCGCTCCTCGAAGTCACCGCGGTACCGCGAGCCGGCCACCAGCGCGCCGAGGTCGAGGGTGTACAGCTGCTTGTCCTTCAGGGTCTCGGGCACCTCGCCCTTGACGATGGCCTGCGCGAGACCCTCGACGACGGCGGTCTTCCCGACGCCGGGCTCGCCGATCAGGACAGGGTTGTTCTTGGTGCGGCGGGACAGCACCTGCATGACCCGCTCGACTTCCTTCTCGCGCCCGATGACCGGGTCGAGCTTGGACTCCCGGGCGGCCTGCGTGAGGTTGCGTCCGAACTGGTCGAGGACCAGGGACGTGCTCGGCGTGCCCTCGGCGGGACCCCCGCCGGAGGCCTGCGGCTCCTTGCCCTGGTAGCCGCTCAACAACTGGATGACCTGCTGACGGACCCGGTTGAGATCGGCCCCGAGCTTGACGAGCACCTGAGCAGCGACCCCCTCACCCTCGCGGATAAGGCCGAGCAGGATGTGCTCGGTCCCGATGTAGTTGTGGCCGAGCTGCAGCGCCTCGCGCAGGCTCAGCTCCAGGACCTTCTTGGCCCGGGGCGTGAAGGGGATGTGGCCCGAGGGGGCCTGCTGGCCTTGGCCGATGATCTCCTCGACCTGGCTGCGGACACCCTCCAGGGAGATCCCGAGTGACTCCAGCGCCTTGGCCGCGACACCCTCGCCCTCATGGATCAGGCCGAGCAGGATGTGCTCGGTCCCGATGTAGTTGTGGTTGAGCATCCGGGCCTCTTCTTGGGCCAGGACGACAACACGGCGGGCTCGGTCGGTGAACCTCTCGAACATCTTTCGCTCCTCACGGGGCGGGTGATCCCACAAGCACGTGTGGCGTGCCCGTCTCCTACCCGCACACTAACGCCGGATCCGCGAAAGCGAGACTTGACCATCAAGGACTGTCCCCACGACCTCCAGCTAAGCAAACAACCTCGCGCCGGGCCCTGCCGTTCCCGGGAGCCGGTTCGCTGGCAGCGAACACCCCTCAGGGACGCCCGGACGCCCCGAGAGCGCTTTAGTGGGCAGCTTCATAGGCGGCCACGAGAGCCGCCGACAGGCGCCCGCGCTCGCTGACCTGGTGGCCGGTGGCGCGTGCCCACTCGCGAATCTCGGTGACGTTCTGGTTGCCTGCTGCCCTCGACGCTGGGCGACCCTTGCGGGCGGCGGCCACGGGCGTCCGACCGGCGCGACGAGCCGCTCCGACGTAGGACGCGAACGCGTCCCGAAGCTCGACGGCGTGCGGATTGCACACGTCGATCTCGTAGGACGAGCCGTCCAGGCTGAACGTGATCGTCTCGGTGCCTTCGACCTCCCCGTCGTGCAGGTCACAGACCAGCAGAACCTGAACTCTTTGCGCCATGATGTTTTCTCCCTCACGCTGGCGAACGACATACCGTCGCAGTTATCGGAAAGGAAAGCGGAAATCTGCCGAAAAATCAAAGAAGGAAGGTTTCGAGCGATTATCTTCCCCTTCTTCTCGGCATTCAGCACGACACTCTGGCGCTGTCGAGGGAAAGGTTCTTGGCGAGCGAGCTAAAATCCAGTGGACGGGTGACGGGGCAGAAAAGGGCAGGCGCCAGATCGTATTCCACGTGCAACACCGGCTTGCCGGCCGCAACAAAGGGCGTGAGCTGGGCACACTCGTGGTGCCGGGCGCACTGCTCGTCGACGGAGAAGTCAAAGACCGTCGCCAGTGCCGTTACCTGCTCCAGGTCGTTCTTCAGAGCAGCCGCGAGTCCGCGCTCGTGGGCCATCGTCGCGAGGGCTCGGTTGAAGCGCAGCTGGTCCGCCGCGGTCAGCGGAAAGCCGGTCGAGTTGGCATACCCGTCGACGTTGTCGAACTCCACCGCGTCGAACCCCTTCGTCCGGCACAGGTCGGTGCGATGGGCCAGCACGCGGAACACATCACCCCGACGAATATGGAGCCAGCGCTCGTCCGGAAAGCCCGCGAGCGGGGTGCCCAGGGCAGCCGGCGCGAAGGCTGAGCTGTCGGGACGGCCCGGCTCCCAGCTGCCTGCGTCGAGGTAGCAGACCGCGCGGCGCCCGGCGGAGTGCAGCTCACGCACCTGGGCGGCGGTCGTGGTGAACAGGTCCACGTCGTAGACCTGGGCGTCGACCGTGAGGTCGAGCGGCCCGGACAACTGCCACTGCCAGCTCACCCCGGTCTTCGGCCGCCACCAATGCGCAGCTGCTGTCCGGCTTGGTACGACGGGAGCGCGGGTGGCGGGGGGCAAGGACGGCAGCCCCTGAGCCGAGGGCCCGGCATCCGGCGTACCCCTGGAGCAGGAGGCCAGAAGCAGGGCTGCCAGGGCCAGCCGCCTCACCCGGTCGGGCGGACCAGCGGGAACAAGATCGTCTCGCGAATCGGCTGGCCGGTGAGCATCATGACCAGGCGGTCGATGCCCATGCCCTGACCGCCCATCGGTGGCGCGCCGTGCTCGAGGGCGCGCAGGAAGTCCTCGTCGAGCTGCATCGCCTCGGGATCGCCACCCGCCGCCTTCAGGGACTGGGCCGTCAAGCGTCGTCGCTGCTCGACCGGGTCGACCAGCTCGGAGTAACCGGTGGCCAGCTCGGTCCCTCCGATGACGAGGTCCCAGGCCTCGGCGAGTCGCGGGTCGGTGCGGTGGTCGCGGGCAAGCGGCCGGGCGTCGACGGGGTAGTCGCGGACGAAGGTCGGCTGAATCAGGGTGTGCTCGACGAGCTTCTCGAACAACTCCAGCGCGACCTCACCGGCGGACCAGCCCGGCTGCAGCACCACCTCGTGCGTGGCCGCCAGGGCGAGGAGCTCCTCCAGGGAGGTGTCCGCGCTGACGGCCCGACCGACAACATCGCTGACGAGCTCGAACAGGGTGGCATGACGCCAAGGCTGCTCGAGATCAACGCGGCCGTCGTAGACGACTGTCCGTCCGATAGCGCGGGCGCAGGTCACGATCAGCTCCCGAGTGAGATCGGCGACGGTGTCGTAGTCGCCGTAGGCCTCGTAGAACTCCAGCATCGTGAACTCCGGCGAGTGCGTGGAGTCCATGCCCTCGTTGCGAAAGTTCTTGCCTATCTCAAAGACCTTGTCGATGCCTCCGACGACGGCCCGCTTGAGGTAGAGCTCCAGCGCGATCCGCAGCGTCACATCAAGGTCGAGGGCGTTGACGTGCGTGCCGAACGGCTTGGCCGCAGCCCCGCCGTGCATGACCTGCAGCGTAGGGGTCTCGACCTCGATGAATCCCTTGCCGTGGAGGGTTTCTCGCACCAGGCGGATCACCGTCGCACGGTCGCGCACCATCTGCCGGCTGCTCGGGTTGACGGCCAGGTCGACGTAGCGTTGACGGACCCGCGCCTCCGGATCCACCAGCCCCCTGTGCTTGTCGGGCAACGGCCGCAGCGCCTTGCTCGTGAGCTGCCAGTCGGTCGCAAGAACACTCAG
>JAYUBO010000098.1:0-2555 GCA_043740815.1 Frankiales bacterium
CGCGATGGGTTGCTCGCGCTCGTCGCGCGGCGCGGCGCGCAGCTTCGCGCGAACACGAACGTCGATGGCCTCGAGCCACTGGAGCAAAACAGGTGGCGCGTCACCATCGTCGACGGCGAGCCGCTCGATGTCGACGCGGTCGGCGATGTCCTCGTCGCTGCGCATCAGTGCCTCGAGGTCGGTCGCGGCCATGTGGGTGACGCCCATGTCGGCGTAGGCCTTCTGCACCTTAGGCCCCCACAGACCGATGTCCTTGACGCACGGGACGATCCTGGTGAACAGCAGCGACTGGTAGGCCTGGAAGTACGGCGCGTTCGCGACCGCCTCGAGGCAGGCCTCGACGTCCAGACCCATGTTCTCCCACACCTCCTGCTGCCGGAACCGGTCGCGCATGAGGTAGCAGCCCTCGACCACGAACTCCTCGCGCTCAGCAAGCTCGGCGGACGTGAGCTGGGAGTAGTAGTCGCGCAGGGCGATCCGGCCGAAAGCGACGTGGCGGGCCTCGTCCTGCATGACGTAGGCGAGGATCTGCTTAGGCAGCGGCTTGGTCGTCATATCGCGCAGCAAGCCGAACGCCGCGAGCGCAAGACCCTCGATGAGGACCTGCATCCCCAGGTAGGGCATGTCCCAGCGGCTGTCGGAAAGGGTGTCGTCGAGCAACGCCTTGAGGTGGGTGTTGATCGGGTAGAGCATCCCGACCTTCTCTTGGAGGAACCGTGCGTAGGTCTCGGCGTGCCGCGCTTCGTCCATGGTCTGCGTCGCGGCGTAGAACTTGGAGTCCAGGTCAGGGACAGACTCCACGATGCGAGCGGAACAGATCATCGCGCCCTGCTCGCCGTGCAGGAACTGGCTGAACTGCCAGGCACCGAGGTGCAGGCCTAGCTCCTTGCGGGCCTTCTCGTCGTGAGCGAAGTGCTTGTCCCACATGGGGGTGCCGTGGATGGAGATGGCCTCGTCCGGCATCCCGAGCAGGTCGTGGGGGTCGACCTCCTCGGACCAGTCGATGCGGTGCACCTGGTCCCACTGCTTGTCCTTGCCCTTTTGATAAAGGCTCAGCAGCTGGTCGCGGCCGTCGTCGTACTCCCAGGTGAAGCGGGCGGCGCCTTGCGCCTCCACGTCCCACGTCGCCATGTCGGCGGGCGTGACGTACAGCTCGTGGGTGCTCATGCCAGGGCTCCTTCAACCAGGGAATCAACAAGTACGGCGATGTCGTGGGCGACCTGCTCGGGGCGACCGCCCGGTAGGACGAGATGGCTGAACGTCAAACGGGTCACGGTGTCCGCAACCAGCGCAACCCGTTCCGCCGGAATCTGCGGCCAGCCTGCCGCAAGGTGCTCCGCGAGATGCTCGCGCGCAGCGCTCTGGAGGGAGCTGCCACGGGTCGTCAGATAGGGCAGCAGGCCACCCTCGTCTTCGGTGAGCACCGCCTTGAGCAGCGGGTTGCGGGCCGCCTCCTCGAGGGTCCACACCGTGCCGGCGGCGACGGCCTCCGAGGGCGTGCCGTCGTGCCCGACGATCGCGGCGTCGGCGCCGGCCATCCAACGGGCTGCCTCGCGCAGGGCCAGCGCCTCGGCGAGCGCTTCCTTCGACCCGAACTCGTAGTAGAGGGTCTGCCTGCTCACGCCGGCCGCGCGGGCGACATCCACCATCCGGGCCCGGTCCCAGTCGCCCGCCAGGGCGGCGTCGTACGCGGCGTCCAGCAGCGCTTCCCGGGTGGTGATCATCGTCACAGTGTTTGTCATCGATGCCCTCAGTGTCAAGACATCGATGTGAGATCTGTCAGGATCCGGTCACGGGTGACCTTCCGGCTACCGTGACGACGGTGCGCTCCCTCTCCCGCAAGGCCGGTGCCCTCTGCGGCATTGGCGCCCCTGTCAGCTTCGTGACGGCCTGGGTCGTCGGCGGGCTACTGACCGATGGCTACGACCCGCTCACCGACGCGATCAGCCAGCTGGCGCGCGTGGGTGCGCCCACCCGACCGCTCATGACGGCGGGGTTCCTCGGCTTCGCCGCCCTCGCGCCCTTCTGGGCTCCCGTCCTGGCCAAAGCGCTCGACGAGCCCGCCCTGCGAGCCAGCGTCGCGGCCGCCGCCGTCGGCACCCTCGGGGTCGCGGCCCTTCCACTGGGGTCGTCCCTCGGCGATGCCCCACACGCGCTCGCGGCCGGCGTGTCCTACCTCGGGATGGCGAGCTCACCGCTGCTCGGAGGACGTGCCTTTGACCGGAGCGGCCACCGGACGGCTGCCCTCGCGTCGTACGCGGCAGGGGGTGTCAGCGCGGCCGCGCTGCTGGCTTCCCTCGCCGGGAGGTACGACGGGGGCTTCCAACGGCTCGGGCTGACCGTGGTGGATGTGTGGTTCGTGGTGCTGGCGGTGCGCGAGCTGCGACGGCCTGGGTGAGGGTGCTCGACCCGCCGGGCAGGCGCTGCCACCGGCATGAGCCGGCCGTGACGCGCTGAGGAGCTCGCGCCTCACTGCTCGGCGAGGAGCCGATCCACCATCGCGGCTCGCACAGCCGTGGTCTGGGCCTGCACCTGCAGGAAGGTGGCCTCCCTCA
>JAYUBO010000099.1:0-11426 GCA_043740815.1 Frankiales bacterium
GCGACCAGGGCCAGCACGGCCAGGTCGACACCCGGCAGGTCCCCGCGCTGTACCGCCGGCAGGGCGACGACCAGCACCCCCAGGACCGTCACTGCTTGCAGTGTCGTGGCCAGCCCGCTGAGCAGGGCGGCCCGTACCGAGGATCTGCGGTCCAGAGCCGCCAGGGCCTGTGCTTGTTCCGCCGCGTCGGCAAGAGCCCGCGGCATCTCACCGAGAACGGTCAGGTCAGCGCAGCCATGCACCACGTCGAGCACCCGTTCCAGATGCTGCGCCCGCGTGGCCGCCAGCGCCGCCTCCCGGCGGGCGACGATCGCCGCGAGCCCAGGCACGACGGTCAACCCGAGCAACAAGCCGACCAGCAGGACGACACCCGCGCCTGGCGACCACCACCACACAGCCCCGACGCAGGCAACCGAGACCAAGGCTGCGGACAGCCACGGCAGCAGGCAGCGCAGCCACAGGTCCTGGATGGCCTCGACGTCACCGACAACCTGCGCGAGCGCCTCGCCGGACTTCGGCGCCTGCCCGCCCTCGGTGACCAACCCTTGGAACACCGCAACCCTCAGCTCGGCGACCGCGGTGAGGGTGGCGTTGTGCCCGACCAGCCGCTCGGCGTAGCGCGCCAGCCCCCGACCCAGGCCGAGGGAACGCACCCCTACCGCCGCGAGGGCCAAGGAAGAAGCGGCCGGGTGCTGGGCGGCCCGGCTGAGCAGCCACGCCGACAGGCCCATCAGCGCGACCGCGGACAGGTAGGTCAACGCCGACAGCATGGCCGCGAGCGCCAGTGCCCGACGGTGCCCAGCCTTGTGGGCCAGCTCCAGCAGGACCCTCATCAGGTGGCCACGAGTGACGACTGGATGGCGCCCCTGTCGAGCTCCACCACCCGGTACGACGGGTCGAGCAGCTCACGCCGGTGGGTCGCCAGCAGCACCGTACGGTCCGCGCAGAGCCGCCCGAGGGACGCCGCAACCAGCGCTTCGCTGTGCGGGTCAAGCCCGGCGGTCGGCTCGTCCAGCAGCAGCAGCGGGGCGTCACGCAGGAAGGCGCGCGCCAAGGCGATCCGGCGTACCTGGCCGACGGACAGTCCTGTGCCCCGCTCCCCCAGCAGCGTGTCGAACCCGTGGGGCAGGGCGAGGACGAACTCCTCGGCGTGGGCGGCGGCCGCGGCAGCGCGCACCTGCTCGTCCGTCGCCCCCCGGCTGCCGATCCGAATGTTGTCAGCGACGCTCCGGGCGAACAGATGGGGAGCCTGCGGCACCCACGCCAGCCGGGAGCGCCAGGCATCCAGGTCACTCTGGTCCAGGGCCACCCCGTCGAGCAGCACCTGGCCGGACGCCACGGGTACTAGCCCCAGGACGACGCCCAGCAGCGTGGACTTTCCGGAGCCGCTGGCGCCGACGAGGGCGACGTGCTCCCCCCTGCCGACCCGCAGATCGACACCGCCGAGTGCCGATACACCCCGGTCGTGGTGCAAGACGGTCGCTGACCGCAGCTCGATGGCGGTTGCCGTCGTCGGGCGCGGGCTCACACGTGCCTGACCCGCTGGTGTGGGGGGCTGCTGGTCGAGGACGTCGAAGGCGGCTTGCGCGGCGCTCACACCGTCCATCGCGGCGTGAAAGGACGTCCCCACGGCCCGCAGCGGGAGGAAGGCCTCCGGGGCGAGCAGGAGAACGACCAGCGCGGTCTGGAAGCTGACGTCACCCGCAAGCAGGCGAAAGCCGACGGAGACCGCCAGCACGGCGACCGCCAGCGTCGCGACGAGTTCGAGCACGAGCGACGACAGGAACGCCGTGCGCAGGGTGGCCATGGTGGCTTCGCGGTGCCGCGTGGTGAGGCGACGCAGTACGTCGACCTGGGCCTGCGCCCGTCCGAAGGCACGCAGTGTCGGCAACCCCGTCACGACGTCGAGGAAGTGACCGCCGAGCTGGGAGAGCTCGCGCCACTGGTGCGCAGTCGCACGTCGGGTGTGCATACCCACCAGAGCAAGGAAGACCGGGAGCAGCGGCAGCGCCACCGCCACGATCACGGCGCTGCGCCAGTCGATGACGGCCAGGACCCCCAACACGCTGGTTGGCACCAGCAACGACAGCACCAGCTGCGGCAGATAGGAACGGAAGTAGCCCTCCAGCGAGCCGATTCCCGGGCCGACCAGCGTCGCGAGCTCCCCACTGCGACGGTGGGCGAGCCAGTCCGGGCCCAGCGCCGCCACCCGTGCCAGCACCTGGCGCCGCAGCTGCTCCTGCACACCGGTGCAGGTCCTGCGGCTGACGAGGTCCTGGAGCGAGGTGAGCAGGCCCCTGCTGACGAGGACGGCGCCGACCCAGAGCACAGGCGCACGCAGCTCCTCGAGGCCGACGCCCTGGAAGCCGCGGGCAAGAACGCGGGCGAGGAGCAGGGCCTGGGCCACCGCCAGGACCGCGCGCAGCGCTCCGAGCAGGACGGTCAGCACCACCCCGGACCGGGCCCGTGGTGCGTACCGAAGCAGCCGAGGGTCGAACGGCCTCACCGGCTCGACGAGACGCGCTCTCGGGGGAGCGTCCTGTCCGTCGCGGCCGGGATGTCCTGTGTCCCCAGGCGCTTGCGGAAGACCCAGAACGTCCAAGCCTGGTAGCTCAGCACGACGGGAAGGCCGAGCAGGGCGACCCAGGACATCACTCCCAGGGTGTACGGCGAGCTCGACGCGTTGCTGACCGTGAGGTCGAAGTCAGAGTTGGTCGAGCTGGGCATCACAGCCGGATAGAGCGCCAGGAACAGCGCGGCCACCGTGGTCGTGATGGCCGCGGCACTCAGCGCGAACCCCCAACCGTCCCTGCCACGGACATGGACTGCCGCCGCTCCGAGCAGCGCCGCTGCGGCCAGGGCTGCCGCTGCCGCACTCCACGGCGACCACCGCTGAAACAGGGTCCAGAGCAGGAAGCTCGCAGCCACCGGGGTCGCGACGAGGAACAACCGACCCGCTATCCGGTGGGCGCGCACCCGAACCGGACCGTCGGTCTTGAGGGACACGAACAGCGCCCCGTGCAGCAGGAACACGCTCAGTGTCGTCAGGCCGCCCAGCAGGGCGTAGGGGCTCAGCAAGTTGAAGAAGCCACCGGTGTACCCCTTGGCCGCGTCGATGGGCACGCCACGGACGATGTTGGCGAAGGCGACACCCCAGAGCAGAGCAGGCACCGCCGAGCCGACGAAAAGGCACACGTCCCAGTTCCTTCGCCAGACTGGGTCGTGGCGCTTCCCGCGGTACTCGAAGGCGACGCCGCGCACGATCAGAGCGAGCAGGATCAACAGAAGCGGTAGGTAGAAGCCGCTGAACAACGTCGCGTACCAGTCCGGGAAGGCGGCAAACGTCGCGCCTCCCGCGGTGATCAGCCAGACCTCATTGCCGTCCCAGAGCGGCCCCACCGTGTTGAGGACCACCCGGTGCTCCGCCTCATCCCGGCCGATGAGACGGATGAGCATGCCCACGCCGAAGTCGAAGCCCTCGAGCACGAAGTAGCCGATCCACAGGACCGCGATCAGCACGAACCACACGTCGTACAGGTGCATGTCGATATCCCCTGATCAGTAGGCGAAGGCGGGTTCGGGCTGCTCGATGGTCGTCAGGTCGACGACCTCCATCGCCGGACCCGCACGGATCGTGTCGAGCATGAGTCGCACTTCGACGAAGGCGAGTGCGGCGTAGAGCAGCGTGAGGGTCAAAAAACTCGTCGCCACCAGGCCGGTACCCACCGTCGGCGAGCTCGACTGGGACGTCTTCAGCAGCCCGAACACGGTCCAGGGCTGGCGCCCCATCTCGGTGAACAGCCAGGCCGTGGAGTTGGCCACGATGGGGAGCGCCAGCGACCACGTCGCCGCCGTCCAGAACCATCGACCCGACGGGAGGCGCCCCTTGCGCAAAGCCCACAACGCCCACCCCGCAAGGGCGCCGGCCAGCAATCCGAAGCCGACCATCAGGCGAAAGGTCCAGTAGGCCAGCGGGATGGAGGGCTTGTAGGCCCCGGCGCCGTACTTCTGCTCGTACTCCTTTTGCAGGGCGTTGATGCCCTTGACCTCACCGTTGGGGTCACCGGTGGACATCAGCGACAGCAGGTTCGGAACCCGCAGGCTCCAGCGCTCCGAGTTGCCGTCGAGCGACCCGATGGTGAGCAGCGAGAAGGAGGCGGGCGCCGAGGTGTTGTAGAGCGCCTCGGCTGCGGCCATTTTCATGGGCTGCTGCTTGGTCATGATCCGCGCCTGCAGGTCGCCGGTGAACGCCGTGGCCAACCCCGCCACGAGCACCGTGACCGCGCCGAGCCGGAGCGCCGGACCGAACACGTCGCCCGCACCGCGCCGGATGTGCCAGGCGGCGACGGACACCACGAAGATGCCCGCCATCACGAACGCCGCAGCCAGGGTGTGCGGGATCGTGACCAGCGCCGTGGAGTTCGTCAGGACGGCCCAGATCGACGTGAGCCGAGCGCGGTGCGTGACCGGGTCGATCCGGTAACCGACCGGATGCTGCATCCACGAGTTCGCCGCGAGGATGAAGAACGCCGACAGGTTGGTGCCGATGGCGGCGATCCAGATACACGCCAGATGCACTCCCTTGGGGAGCTTGTCCCAGCCGAAGATCCACAGGCCGAGGAAGGTCGACTCCAGGAAGAAGGCAAGGATCCCCTCCATCGCCAGCGGGGCGCCGAAGACGTCCCCGACGAAGCGCGAGTAATTGCTCCAGTTCATGCCGAACTGGAACTCCTGCACGAGGCCCGTCACGATCCCCATCGCGAAGTTCAGCAAGAAGAGCTTTCCGTAGAACTTCGTGAGCGCCTTCCACCGAGGGTTTCCCGTTCGGTACCAGGCAGTCTGCATGCAGGCGACCAAGATCGACAGTCCGATTGTCAACGGCACGAACAGGTAGTGGTAGATGGTCGTGGCAGCAAACTGCCATCGGGCGAGGGTCTCGGCGCTCATGGGCTCCACGCTCCCGTGCCCAGACATCGGGACCTAGGGACCAAGGTCCCGTCCTGGCAGGTCGACGGCCTCCGGCGCGCAGCCTGGGAGTCGGGACCTTTGCTCCTGGTGGACCCAGGCCCCACCGGCGACCGTGACGTTCATGACCACTACTGCCGTGCCCTCCTCCCCGTTGCGCGTGCACGTCCTGCTGCGCTCGGGTTCCCTTGCCGAGGTCCGACAGCTCACCGCTGAGGACAGGGAAGCGCTGTCGGACCTCAACGCGAGGGTGTCGCTGCGGACGCGCAGCCGGCGCTACTTCAGCGTCTCCGACCGACCAGGCCAGTGGTACGTCGAGCAGCTCATGCTGACCGCCAGGGACCAGCAGGCGCTGGTGGCCCTCGTCCAGGGTCATGTCGTCGGCCTGGCCAGCTTCGCCCGGCTCGCGCGCGATCCTCAGGCCGCGGACCTGGCCGTGCTGATCGACGACGAGCACCAGCACGAGGGCCTCGGCGCGCTTTTGCTGGAGCACCTCGCCCACGCCGCCCGTAGCCAGGGGATCCGGCGCTTCACCGCTGACGTGCTGCTCGAGAACACCCCCATGCTCCGGCTCCTCGCGGACAGCGGCTTCGCGACGCACACCGGCGACGTGGGGGCGGGGGTGTGCGAGCTGTCGGTGGATCTCGACGACAGCCCACGGCTGCGTTCCGCCCTGCACCGCCGGGAGGCCGACGCCGAACGCGCCTCGCTCGCGCACGTCCTGGCACCGCGCAGTGTCGCCGTCGTAGGGAGCGCGAAGACCAACTCGGTGGCCGAGCGCGTGTGTGCCTCGCTGAGAGGTCGTTCCGCACAGACCCCTCGGGGCTTCTCCGGCCCGGTGCACGCAGTGACTGACCGACATGGCCTGCTGGCCCTCGCCGCGCCCGTGGACCTGGTCATCGTGGCCGTGCCCGCAGCGCAGGTCCTCGAGGTCGCGGGCGAGGCCGCTGCGGCCGGAGCGCAAGGTCTGCTGGTGCTCAGCGCCGACTTCGCCGAGTCCGGTGACGCCGGTCGCCAGCGCCAGCGGGAGCTCCTCGCACTCTGCCGCGCGAAAGGGCTGCGGCTCGTCGGTCCCAACTGCCTGGGCATCGTGAACACCGACCCTGGCGTTCGGCTCAACGCGACGTTCTGCGACGCCCAGCCGCTGTCGGGCGGGATCGGGCTGATCTCCCAGTCCGGTGCCGTCGGCATCGCCGCCCTCAGACACGCGGAGCGACGCGGCGCCGGTCTGTCCACCTTCGTGTCGACAGGAAACAAGGCTGATGTGAGCGGCAACGACCTGCTCTGCTATCTCGAGCGGGACGCCCGCACGTCGGTCATCGCTCTTTACCTCGAGTCCTTCGGCAACGCCCGCAGGTTCGTCCGGGTCGCCAGCGCCGTGGGGCTGACCAAGCCCATCGTGGTCGTGAAGTCCGGCCGGTCCGAAGCCGGCGCCCGCGCGGGCCGGTCACATACCGCCGCCGCCGCCTCACCGGACGCTGCCGTGGACGCCATGCTGCGTGCGGCCGGCGTCATCCGGGCCGACGACCTGCCGGCGATGTTCGACGTTCTCAGCCTCCTTGACGCTGCCCCACTCCCGACCGGGCATCGGGTCGCGATCATCGGCAACTCCGGCGGCCCGGGGGTCCTGGCCGCAGATGCCTGCGCTACTTCGGGCCTCCAGGTCGCGGAGCTGTCGGACCAGACGCGCTCGGGCCTTGCCGAGCTAGTTCCGTCGATGGGCTCCCCCACCAACCCCGTCGACCTGCTGGCGACGGTCGACGTCTCGACGTTCGAGGCGGCACTGACACTGGTCCTGCGCGATCCCGGCGTCGATGCCGTCGTGGCGATCTACACACCCATGGTGCGGGGGTCGGAGGAGGACTTTGCCCGTGCTGTGCGCAGAGCCCACGAGGCCGTTCCCGACCAGACCCTGGTGGCAACGTTCCCCGGTCTTGCCTGGCCCCCCTCGGCCCTGCAGGAAGGCGATGGGGCGGCCGTCGTCCCGAGCTTCGAGTTCCCCGAGCCCGCCCTGCGCGCCCTGGGGTTGGTGGCCGGCTACGCCGCCTGGCGCCGGAACGCCGTCGCACCCGAGGCCACCGTCGTACTGGCTCGGCCTGCGGCCCGTGGGCTGCTGGCTGCCGCCCCCGACGGCGAGTGGCTGTCCTCAGGGCAGGTCGCGGCGATGCTCGAGGCCTACGACATCCCGGTTGTGCCCGTTCAAGAGGTGCACGACAGCTCCGCGGCCTTCGAGGCGGCGAAGCACCTCGGTGGCCCGGTCGCGCTGAAGGCGTACGGCCCTTCGCTGCTGCACAAGAGCGACGGAGGCGGTGTGCTGCTCGGGCTCGACAACCCCGAGGCGGTACGCCGCGCCTTCGACGAGCTGGCCGCGCGGTTGGGACCGGCGATGCAAGGCGCACTGGTGCAGCGCATGCACCGCAGCGACGGCGGCCTGGAGCTCCTGCTCGGCCTGACCGTCGACCCGGAGGTGGGGCCACTCGTGCTCGTGGCCGCGGGAGGGATCTACACCGACCTGCTGCAGGACAGGGCACTTCGGCTACCGACCGCCTCACTCACCGAGGCCGTGGACCAGATCTCGTCCCTGCGGTGCGCAAAGCGTTTCGGCGGCTTTCGCGGCCAGCAACCGTTGGACCTGGACGCGACGGCCCGGGTCGTCCTCGCTCTCGGCGCGATCGCCCGTGACCTGCCCGAGGTACTGGAGCTCGACATCAACCCGCTGCTCGTCACCCACGACGGAGTCAGCTGCCTTGATGCCCGCGCCCGCATCGGAACGCCGCACCTGTGGCCCGGACTGACCACGCGGAGCCTGAGTCCTTCCTGAGCGGGTCAGGACCGCTTTCGGGTCGCTCCGGCGAGCATGGCGACCAGCCCAGTGATCAGCACCAGCTCGACCGCGACCAGCCACGGGTTGGTGAATGAGGAGGTCACCACCTTCTCCAGGCTGGTCCCCTCCGAGGCCTTTGCCCCCAACAGGTAGGCCGTGTAGCTCACGACGCGGCCGGCGAAGAAAGCCGCGGTCAGCGGGACCAGTGCCAACCGGAGCAGCCCGGCAGCCTCGAAGAGCTGCGCTGAGGGCACCGGCGACATCGCGAACAGCACCAGGCCACCCGCCCCTGCGGCCCGGTTTCGGTGGACCCGGGCTCCCAGCGCCTCGAGCCGCTCCCGACGGTCCTGGGACAAGTGGTCGGCGAGCAGCCTCGTCCCGCGGGCCAGCAGGAATCGCCCCCCACCGGCGGCGACCCCACCGAGGGCGACCAGGGCGACGATGTCCAGTGACCACCTGAGTCTGAAATAGACGAGCAAGGCCCACGTCGGCGGTGCGAAGGCCGGCAGGAGATTGAGGCCGAAGACGACGAGGGGGACCAGGGCGTACAGCCACCAGCGGTTCATGCCCGGGCCAGCGAGGTGACCCGGCTCAGCGCCCGCAGATACTTCTTGCGGTAGCCGCCCGCCAGCAGCTCTAACGGGAACAGCTGGTCGAGCGGGATCCCACTCGTGGCGACCGGCAGGTCCCGGTCGTAGAGGCGGTCGATCAGCACCACCAGGCGCAGCGCCGCGGACTGGTCGGTGACCGGCACGACCCGGTCCAGGCAGATCAGCGACAGGCCGTCGAGTAAGGCGCCGTACCGACTGGGGTGCAGCCGGGCGAGGTGCTCCAAAAGAGCCTCGAACCCGTCGTACGACGCTCCCGGCGCCTGGGCGCGTTCCTCGAGCTGGCCGCGTTCGAGGGGTACCGGCGGAGCGGGTAGACCCCTGTGCCGATAGTCCTCACCATCGACCCGGATCGAGGTGACGTGGTCGGACAGGGACTGGATCTCGCGCAGGAAGTCGCCGGTGGCGAAGCGCCCTTCCCCCAGGGAGCCGGGCAGCGTGTTGGAGGTGAAGGCCAGTCGGACACCGGCGTCGACGAGCCGGCTCAGCAGGCTGCTGACGAGGACTGTGTCACCCGGGTCGTCGAGCTCGAACTCGTCGATCGCGAGCAGCCGGTGGTCGCTGAGGGCCGTGACGGTCGTGGCAAAGCCCAGCGCACCGACCAGGTGCGTGAGCTCCACGAACGTGCAGAAGGCACGCGGCGTTGGTGCCGCGTGCCACAGCGACGCGAGCAGGTGCGTCTTGCCGACACCGAACCCCCCGTCGAGGTAGACCCCGGGCCTGCCCTCACGGCTCGGTGTGCGGCCGAAACGCTTGCGCGGTGGTGGCCTGAGAGTTGCGGCGAAAGCCTCGAGCGTGCCCACAGCAGCGGCCTGCGAGGGCTGGTCTGGGGCGGGCACGTAGCTGTCGAAGCGCGCACTGACGAAGCCCGGCGGCGGCACCATCGCCTCGACCAGAGCCCCAGGGGGTACGACGGGTTCTCGGTCGACGAGGCGGACGGGCACGAGTCCCGACTCTACGAGGCGACCCCCAACCTGCCGCGGGGTCTCACTGCAGCGGAGGTTAGGTTGCGGCACATGACCGCCCCTGTTGCCGGCGCCGACCCGGCGATTGTCGGCCCCTACCTGGCTCGTGTCCTGTCCGACGAGGCCTGGACCGAGGCGACGGTCAGCCTCATCTCCGGGGGCAAGAGCAACCTCACCTACCGGGTCGACTCCCCCACCGGCTCGCTGGTGCTCCGGCGGCCGCCACTGGGTCAGATCCTGCCGACCGCCCATGACATGGGGCGGGAGTTCCGCGTCATGTCCGGCTTGCAGAACACCGCCGTACCCGTCCCGAGGATGCTGCACTTCTGCGCCGACCCGGATGTGCTGGGGCAGCCGTTCTACGTCATGGAGCGCGTCGAGGGGCACATCGTCACGACCGACTTTCCCGTGGGCTATGCCTCGACGCCCGCCGACAAGGGGTTGATCTCGAACGGGCTGCTGGATGTGTTGGCCTCGCTGCACCTGGTCGACCACCGGTCGGTGGGGCTCGGTGAGTTCGGCCGGCCCGACGGCTACCTCGCCCGTCAGCTCAGCCGCTGGAGCAAGCAGTGGGACGCGACCCGCATCGGGGGCATGGAGTTCGTCGACGAGCTCGCCGCAGCCCTGACGGCATCGCTCCCGACGACGCACCGCTCGAGCATCGTGCACGGCGACTTCCGCCTCGACAACACGATGCTGCACCCGACAGAGCCGGGTCGGATCAACGCGGTGCTCGACTGGGAGATGTCCACCCTGGGAGACCCGCTGGCCGACCTGGGGATCCTGCTCGTCTACTGGATCCAGGCCGACGACAATGACCTTCGCACCGGCGGCAGCGTCGTTTCGGCTGTGACGACGCTGCCCGGCTTCCTCACCAGGGACGAGGTCGCGGCCGGCTACGCCGCGCGGACCGGCGCCGACATCAGCGACCTGCCGTGGTACCTGGCGTTCGGCTTCTTCAAGCTCGCCGTCGTGTGTGCCGGCATCGTGATGCGGGCCCAGCTCGGGGCGATGGTCGGATCCGGCTTCGACGGGTTCGCCGAGCGGATCCCACCCCTCATCGAGCTCGGACGCGCCACCCTCGCTGACCGGCAGCTCTACTGACCTTCCAGGCCCACACGATCAGGGGGATCTGCAGGGGCAGTCGGGCGTAGGAGATCGCCTTCTCCGCAGTACTTGTGGCGTCGACCGCCATCTGGATGTTGGCCGGGTAGACCGCGATGAACAGCAGCGCCGCAGCAAGAGCGCCTCGGCGTCGGGTGGTGGCGTTGCCGACCGCGGCAGCGACGCCGAGCTCGGCAACACCACTGGCGTAGGTCCAAGCCCGCGCCGGCCCTGGCAGTGCGTGCGGCACGATCGGGTCGTAGAACCCGGGCCGCACGAAGTGCGTCAGCCCCGCAACGGCGAGCACAGCGGTGAGCAGGTACGGCGAGGCTGTGCGCAGTCGGCTCATCGGCTTCACCCTATGGTGCGTGCTGTGACCGTGACCCCGGGTACCTACCAGCACTGGAAGGGACCGCAGTACCTCGTGCTCGGGCTCGGCCATGACGCCAACGACGACACCCGTACGGCGGTGGTGTACCTGCCGCTCTACCCGGTCGACGGGCCGCCGTTCGCGATCCGGACGCTGGAGGACTTCACCAGCTGGGTCGACCCTGTCTCGGGGCGGACGACCGCTGCTGGCCAAGGCGTTCGCCGCTTCCGGCCACTCTGACTCAGGCTCCCCACACCCACAGCACGGCATGATGACGCCATGCAGCTGCCGGTCATGCCACCTGTGAAGCCCATGCTTGCGAAGAGCATCCCCGACGTCCCAGAGGGCGACTTCCTGTACGAGCCGAAGTGGGACGGTTTCCGGTGTGTCGTCTTCCGGGACGGTGACGAGGTCGAGCTCGGCAGCCGCAACGAGAAGCCGCTCACCCGGTATTTCCCCGAGGTCGTCGCGGCCGTGAAGCAGAACCTGCCCGAGCGATGCGTCGTGGACGGTGAGATCGTCATTGCCGCAGGAAAGGGGCTTGACTTCGTGGCCCTCCTGCAACGCATCCACCCGGCGGACAGTCGCGT
>JAYUBO010000100.1:0-4884 GCA_043740815.1 Frankiales bacterium
AACCGGCGCCAGCTGTACAACCGTGCCTCCGCCGACCCGGACGGCAAGCCCTGGAGCGCCCGCAAGGCCTACCTCCAGTGGGACGCAGACAGCGGCCGCTGGGTGGGGCCCGACGTGCCGGACTTCGAGGTCGACAAGCCACCGTCGTACCGGGCTCCGAAGGGCGCCACCGGTGCGGCCGCCCTCAACGGGGACGACCCCTTCGTCATGATGGCCGACGGCAAGGCCTGGCTGTTTGCCCCGGAGGGACTCAAGGACGGGCCGATGCCGGCTCATTACGAGCCGGCGGAGTCACCGGTGCGTAATGCGCTCTACCACCAGCAGGCCAACCCGACGCGCGAGGTGTTCAAGCGCAAGGAGAACCTGATGAACCCCTCCGCGGGCGAGGTCGGCGCGCACGTCTTCCCGTACGTGTTCACCACCTACCGGCTCACCGAGCACCACACCGCCGGTGGGATGAGCCGCTGGTTGCCCTACCTGTCGGAGCTCATGCCCGAGTTCTTCTGTGAAGTCTCGCCCGAGCATGCGGCCGAACGGGGCCTCGAGCCGCTCGGCTGGGCCACCATCATCACCGCCCGCACGGCGATCGAGGCCAGGGTGCTGGTCACCGAGCGGATCACGCCCCTGCGGGTCGGCGGTCGCGTCATCCACCAGGTGGGACTTCCCTACCACTGGGGAGTTGGGGGACAGGCACTTGTCCAGGGAGACTCGGCCAACGACCTGTTCGGGCTGGTCCTGGACGCCAACGCGCAGATCCAGGAGACGAAGGTCGCGTCCTGCGACATCCAGCCCGGCCGTCGTCCCCGAGGCGCTGCCCTGCTGCGGCTCGTCGAGGACTATCGCAGCCGCGCCGGTATCACCGTGGAGACCGGCAACCTGCGCCTGACCCCGAAGGAGCCCAGGAAATGACCTCCAACCCCGCTCTGGACGCGGGCTGGGTCGACCCGCCGCCACGTCAGGGTTTCTTCACCGACACCAGCATCTGCATCGGCTGCAAGGCCTGTGAGGTCGCCTGCAAGCAGTGGAACGACGTACCAGAGGACGGGATGAACCTGCTGGGCTCCTCCTACGACAACACCGGTGCCCTCGGCGGCTCGACCTGGCGACACGTCGCCTTCATCGAGCAACCGGTCCCCCCGGTTGCCCTCGGTATGCCGACGATCGGGCTCCCTGGTCAGCAGAACGGCGCGGAGCGCACCGACTTCCGGTGGCTCATGAGCAGCGACGTCTGTAAGCACTGCACCGACGCTGCCTGCCTCGACGTCTGCCCCACCGGATCGCTGTTCCGCACCGAGTTCGGGACCGTCGTCGTGCAGGAGGACATCTGCAACGGCTGCGGCTACTGCGTACCCGCCTGCCCGTTCGGGGTCATCGACAAGCGGGTCGGGGAGGGGGTCAAGAACGAAGGCATCGCCCAGAAGTGCACGCTGTGCTACGACCGCCTGCACGACGGCCTGACGCCTGCCTGCGCTCAGGCATGTCCGACGCAGTCGATCCAGTTCGGTGACCTCGATGAGCTGCGCGAGCGGGCGGCCGCCCGGGTGGAGGCCCTGCACGAGAGCGGCGTCCCCAGCGCCCGCCTGTACGGCGAGTCGCCGGACGACGGCGTCGGCGGGCTGGGCGCGTTCTTCCTGCTGCTGGACGAGCCGGAGGTCTACGGCCTGCCGCCGGACCCGGTCGTCACCACCCGGGAGCTGCCCCAGATGTGGAAGAAAGCCGGGCTCGCTGCGGCCGCGCTGCTCGCCGGGGCCATCGCAGTGTTCGCAGGTGGGGCGTGACGCAGCCACGTCGTCGGCGCGGTGGAGGCCGTGGGGGTGGTCGGGGTGAGCGGCTCATGGTGCCGCCCGCCACCTTCACCTCCTACTACGGCCGCCCGGTCCTGAAGGCCTCGCCGTGGAAGGACGACATCCCGGCCTACCTGTTCCTGGGGGGCCTGGCGGCCGGGTCGTCGCTGCTCGGTGCCGGCGCCGACCTGACCGACCGGCCGAGGTTGCGTCGATCGAGCAGGGTGGCTGCCCTGGCGGCGATCTCGGCCTCCATGGCTGCTCTCGTCCATGACCTTGGCAAGCCCTCTCGCTTCGTCAACATGCTCCGGGTCGCCAAGCCGTCCTCGCCGATGTCGATGGGGACCTGGGTCCTCACGGCCTACGGCCCGATGGTGGGCCTGGCGGGGGTGGCCGAGGTCGCGCCCGGTTGGCTCGGCCGGCTGTTGGCGCCGCTCGCGCGACCGGCGGGCCTGGTGGCCGCGCTGACGGCCCCTGCGGTGGCGTCGTACACCGCGGTGCTGCTGGCGGACACCGCGACGCCGGCTTGGCACGAGGCCTACCGCGAGCTGCCCTTCGTCTTCGTCGGGTCCGCCGCGGCGGCCTCGGGTGGCCTGGGCATGCTGGCGTCGCCGGTCGCAGAGTCCGGACCGGCACAGCGCCTGGCGATTGGTGGCGCGCTGCTCGAGCTCGGTATGGAGCGCCGGATGGAACGCTCGATGGGCCTGGCCGCCGAGGCGCTGCACGAAGGCAAGCCCGGTCGGCTGTGGCGGATGGCAGAGCGACTGACGGCCCTCGGTGCGGTGACGGCCCTCGGGGCCAGGCGTTCGCGGGCGTTGGGAGTGCTGTCTGGGGCGGCGCTGCTGACTGGCTCAGCCTGCACGCGCTTTGCGATCTTCGAGGCGGGGCAGGAGTCCGCCCGCGACCCGCGCTACACGGTGGTTCCGCAGCGCGAGCGAGTGGACGCCCGCCGGGGCTGACGAGCCAGCGCCGGTCAGCGCACCTGCAGCACCGACGATCCCCGTGGCTCCAGATGACCGATGACCGGGTAGCCGGGCACCTCCCCCACCACGAGCAGGCCACCGCTGGTCTGGGCGTCCGCGAGCAGCAGCAGCTCGCCGGCGTCGACCCGGGACTGCAGGTGTGGCGCGACCCACTCCAGGTTGCGCTTGGTACCGCCGCTGACGTAGCCGTCCCTCAGTGCCTCGCGTGCCCCATCCAGATAGGGCACGGAGCCGGCGTCGAGGACCGCGGTCACCCCCGACGCCCGGGCCAGCTTGTACAGGTGGCCGAGCAGCCCGAACCCGGTCACATCGGTTGCTGCCTTGGCGCCGGCGGCCAGAGCCCGCTCGGAGGCGTCCTTGTTGAGGGCCACCATGGTCGCCACGGCCTGCGGGAAGACCTCGCCGGTGCTCTTGTGGCGGTTGTTGAGGACGCCGACGCCCAGCGGCTTGGTGAGCGTCAATGGCAGCCCCGCCGTACCGGAGTCGTTGCGCAGCAGGCGATCGGGGTCGGCGAGGCCGGTGACGGCCATGCCGTACTTGGGCTCGGGATCGTCGATGCTGTGACCGCCGGCGACGTGGCAGCCCGCCTCGCGGGCGACGTCGAGCCCACCCCGCAGCACCTCGGTGAGCAGCGCCTTGGGAAGCACGTCGCGAGGCCAGCCCACGAGGTTGACCGCCAGCACGGGCCGGCCACCCATGGCGTACACGTCCGAGAGGGCGTTAGCCGCAGCAATCCGACCCCAGTCGTAGGCGTCGTCGACAACCGGGGTGAAGAAGTCGGCAGTCGCGACGATCGCCGTCCGGTCGTCGACCCGGTAGACGGCGGCATCGTCGCCATCGTCCAGGCCCACCAGCAGGTCGGGCGAGCTGAGGCCGACCAGGCCGCGCACGACCTCCTCGAGCTCACCCGGCGGGATCTTGCACGCACAGCCGCCACCGTGGGCATAGGAGGTGAGTCTCATGGGCCGAACGTACGTCAGGTGTCGTAGCCGGGCACCCTAGGGTGGTCCCTGGAGGCGTGCGGTTGGCTGGTGCTGCCCCCGGTCTTCAAAACCGGTGAGGTCCAGGATCTGGGCCTGGAGGGTTCGATTCCCTTCCGCCTCCGCCGAACAGAGGGAGCGCATGACTGACCTACGACGCCTGGTGCCCCGCACCGATGAGGTGCTGGCGGCGCCCGCTCTCGTGGCCGCCGCATCCAGACTCGGGGCACGGACCGTCAAGGCTGTCGTCGCCTCGGTGCAGGAGCAGATTCGGCAGGGCGCGGTTGCTCCTGAGGAGGTCGTGTCGACGGTGGTGGGACAGCTCCCCGCGTCCGCGACCAGCCTTCGCCCGGTCCTGAACGCGACCGGCGTGGTGCTTCACACCAACCTTGGCCGCGCACCGCTGTCGGAGGCGGCTGTCCAGGCGATGATTCGGGCGTCCGGCTACGTCGACGTCGAGCTCGACCTGAGCTCTGGCTCCCGCGCCACCAGGGGCAGGGGCGCCCTGGCGGCCCTGCTCGCGGCTGTTCCCGCGGCGAAGAGCGCTCTGGTCCTCAACAACGGGGCCGCGGCCCTCGTGCTCGCCACGACAGCTCTGGCTGCGGGCAAGGACGTCCTGGTCAGCCGCGGCGAGATGGTCGAAATCGGCGACGGCTTCCGGCTCCCGGACCTGATCGCGTCCACGGGAGCCAGGCTGAGGGAGGTCGGAACCACTAACCGGACAAGGCTGGAGGACTACCGGGATGCGGTCGGCCCGGAGACCGGCTGCATCCTGAAGGTGCACCCGAGCAACTTCCAGGTCGTGGGGTTCACAAGCAGCGTCGGCGTCGCGGAGCTCGCCGGTCTCGGAGTGCCGGTGGTGGCAGACGTCGGCAGTGGGCTGCTCGCCGCCGACCCCCTGCTGCCGGACGAGCCCGACGTCACAGCGGCCCTGCGGGCCGGTGCCGCAGTCGTGACCTGTTCCGGTGACAAGTTTCTCGGTGGACCGCAGGCAGGGCTGGTCCTCGGGCAGCTCCAGCCCGTGAGCCAACTCAGGAAGCACCCGCTCTACCGCGCCTTCCGCTGCGACAAGACGACCCTCGCCGCCCTGGAGGCGACGCTGACCGGTCCGGTTCCCCCTGTGTGGCAGGCGATCCG
>JAYUBO010000101.1:0-14129 GCA_043740815.1 Frankiales bacterium
CACCCTTCGGCGACACGGCCCGACAGCACCCGGACGGCATCGTCGACCTCTCGATCGGTACGCCGGTCGACCCGACACCGGCCGTGGTGCAAGACGCGCTGCGGGCGGCCAGTGACGCTCCGGGCTACCCGCTCACGATAGGCACGCCGGCCCTGCGCGCTGCCTTGGTGGCGTGGTCCGTGGGCCGCCTCGGCGCTGACGTGACGGCCGCCAACGTGTGCCCGAGCATCGGCTCCAAGGAGCTGGTGTCGTTGCTCCCGGTGCTGCTCGGGATCACCGGCCAGCAGGTGCTGATCCCGGCGCTCGCCTACCCGACGTATGACGTGGGGGCCCGCCTTGCGGGGTGTGAGCCGGTCGCGACCGACGACCCGACACAGCACGACCCGTCAAAGGTGGGGCTGGTCTGGGTCAACAGCCCCAGCAATCCGACGGGTGAGGTGCAGCCCGCCCCGGAGCTGGCCCGGATCGTGGCGTGGGGTCGCGAGCACGGGGTCCTGATCGCCTCTGACGAGTGCTACCTCGAGCTCGGCTGGGAGGCCGAACCGGTCTCGGTGCTGCACCCGTCGGTGTCGGGCGGGTCACCAGAAGGGCTGCTGGCCCTGCACTCGCTGAGCAAGCGGTCCAACCTCGCCGGCTACCGCGCTGGCTTCCTCGTCGGTGACGCGCACGCCGTCGGTCTTGTTGTCGAGGCCCGTAAGCACATCGGACTGCTGCCCCCGGCCCCGGTGCAGGCCGCGACCGTCGCGGCCCTGGGCGATGACGCGCATGTGCTCGCCCAGCGGGAGATCTACCGAGCCCGGCGGTCCCTGCTGCGGACCGCGGTCGAGAAGGCCGGCTTCCGGATCGACCACTCCGAGGCAGGCCTCTACCTGTGGTGCACGCGTGATGAGGACTGTTGGGTGACGGTGCGATCCCTTGCAGAGCAGGGAATCCTGGCCGCGCCCGGTGCCTTCTACGGTGCTGCAGGGTCGCAGCACGTGCGGCTGGCCCTGACAGCCACCGACGAGCGGATCGCCGCTGCCGTCGACCGCCTCACCGCCTGACCGCCCCGCCCGCAGTACCCGCGCGCCCCACGCCTCGGGCCCAGCCCTGGCTAGGCTCAGGGCCATGACGGACAGTGCGATCAGCCCCCTCATCGACGAGCTCTGGGACCAGCGCGGGGATCTCACTCCCGCTGACGCCGACGCGCGCAGGGTGGTCGTCGCTGCCGTTGACCTCCTCGACACGGGGGTGGCGCGGGTGGCCCA
Organism: Frankiales bacterium; assembly: GCA_043740815.1. Taxonomy (GTDB): domain Bacteria; phylum Actinomycetota; class Actinomycetes; order Mycobacteriales; family SCTD01; genus RYN-111. The sequence continues at coordinate 1,248 of JAYUBO010000101.1, forward strand.
GGTCGTTGGGGATGACGTGGTCGTCGACGAGCGGGCCAAGCGGGCGATCCTGCTCAGCTTCAAGGTGCTCCCGATGGTCCAGGGCAGCGACCCCTTCACGCACGACCGCATTCCGCTGAAGACGACGTTCGACGGTGTCCGGGTCGTGGCCGGGGCGCTGGCCCGATGGGGGTCCTACTTCGAGCCAGGGGTGGTGCTGATGCCGAGCTACACCAACATCGGCGGCTACGTCGGGGCCGGGTCCATGGTCGACACGTGGGCCACGGTCGGCTCGTGTGCGCAGGTCGGCCGAAACGTGCACCTGTCCGGCGGCGTCGGCATCGGTGGGGTCCTGGAACCACCTCAGGCAGCGCCGGTGGTCATCGAGGACGACGCCTTCATCGGCAGCCGGAGCATGGTCGTCGAGGGAGCCCGCGTGCGCCTCGGGGCAAAGCTTGGCGCCGGGGTGATCCTCACGAGCAGCACCCGCGTCTTCGAGGCCGAGACCGGCAAGGAGCTCGACCGAGGCGTGGCCCCGGCGCGTGCAGTCTGCGTCGGGTCGACCCGGGTGAAGTCCTTCGAGGGCGGCGACTTCGGGTTGCCCTGCGTGCTCGTGCTTCGTTACCTCGAGCAGGGTCAGGTCCATGACAAACTGGCCCTCAACGAGATCCTGCGCGAGCACGGCGTTGCACCTTGACGATGACGGGAACCCTCGACCTGACAGGCGATCCCATCGCGCTGACCCAGGTGCTCGTCGACATCGAGAGCGTCTCCGGCAACGAGGGGCGACTGGCCGACCTCGTTCATGTGGCGCTGAGCGACCTGCCCCACCTGACCACCACCCGAGCCGGCAACAACGTCGTTGCCCGCACCGACCTCGGTCGTGCCCACCGGGTCCTGCTCGCCGGTCACCTTGACACTATCCCGATCGCCGACAACCTCCCGAGCCACCGCGAGGGTGACCTGCTGCACGGCTGCGGTACCTCGGATATGAAAAGCGGCGACGCTGTCCTGCTGCACCTGGCCGCGACGGTCACCGACCCGGCGTACGACCTGACCTTCGTGCTGTATGACAACGAGGAGGTGGCGGCGCACCGCAACGGTCTCGGCCATCTCGTCAGCGACCACCGTGACTGGCTGCAGGCAGACCTCGCGATCTTGATGGAGCCCACCAACGTGCAGGTCGAAGCCGGCTGCCAGGGAACCATGAGAGTGGACGTCACGACGTCGGGCAAGCGCGCCCACAGTGCGCGGTCCTGGCTTGGAGTCAACGCGATCCACGCAGCCGGCCCCGTGCTGGACGTCCTGAACGCCTACCAGGCAAGGGATGTGGCGATCGACGGCTGCGTCTACCGTGAAGGCTTGCAGGCAGTCCGCATCGACGGTGGCCATGCCGGCAACGTCATTCCGGACCGCTGCGTCGTGACCGTCAACTTCCGGTTTGCTCCGGACCGCTCGCAGGAGCAGGCACTGCAGCACGTCCGCGACGTGTTTGCCGGCTTCGAGGTGACGTGCACCGACTCGAGTGGCGGAGCCCTTCCTGGCCTCACGCAGCCCGCGGCGAAGCACTTCGTGGAAGCCGTCGGTGTGACCCCGGTGGCGAAGTACGGCTGGACTGACGTCGCCCGGTTCGCCAGTCTCGGCATCCCGGCGCTCAACTACGGTCCCGGAGACCCCAACCTCGCCCACACCCGCGAGGAGCACGTCGACGTCCGTCAGATCACGCAGGCCACGGCCCTGCTGACCGCCTACCTCGGCTGAGGTTGGGTGGCGCACCCGAGAGAGGCCTTCACGGGCTAGCGTTCCGCAGCATGGAAGACAGCCGCCGGGAACACGAGCAGGACTCCGTCGAGGCCAACGCCGAGGCACAGGGCGCCTCGCACCGACCCTCGCGCCAGGAAGGGCCGGTCCGTCGGCGGGGGCGGCAGGTGAAGCTCAGCACGACCGACCAGCGGTTGCTCGACAACCGCGGACCCTCGGATTGGGTGCACACCGATCCCTGGCGGGTCCTGCGTATCCAGTCGGAGTTCGTCGAGGGTTTCGGGATGCTGGCTGAGCTGGGCAAGGCCATCACGGTCTTCGGCTCCGCGCGCACCCATGCCGACGACCCGTTCTATGCCAAGGCCGAAGAACTTGGCCGCAAGCTGTCGGACTCCGGCTATGCGGTGATCACCGGCGGCGGTCCGGGGATCATGGAGGCGGCCAACAAGGGGTGCCACGACGCCGGCGGGACGTCGGTCGGGCTGGGGATCGAGCTGCCGTTCGAGCAGTCCATGAACGAGTGGGTCGACCTGGGCATGGTCTACCGCTACTTCTTCGCGCGTAAGACCTGCTTTTTGAAGTACTCCATCGGCTATGTCGCCTTCCCAGGCGGCTACGGCACGCTGGACGAGATCTTCGAGGCTGTCACGATGATCCAGACCGGGAAGATCACCAGCTTCCCCCTGGTGCTGTTCGGGACGGCGTTCTGGACCCCGATGCTCGACTGGGTCAGTGGGACCCTGCTCGCGGACCGGAAGATCAGTCCTGGTGACGTCGACCTGTTCACCGTGACCGACGACGTCGACGAGGCGGTCGCGATCATCAAGGTCGCCGAGCGTGAGAAGTTCGGGGAGGGCCTGCTCGTCCACGGGCCGCTGAACGACTGAGTGGCAGTCATCTGCGTCTTCTGCGCCTCCTCCCCCCGCATCTCCAGCGTGTACGTCGACCTCGCCTCGACCGTCGGAGCCGTCCTCGCCCGGCGCGGGCACTCGCTGGTGAGCGGGGGCGGAGCGCTGTCGTGCATGGGAGCCGTCGCAGCCGCTGCCCGAGCCGGAGGGGCGCACACGCTCGGGGTGATCCCCGCAGCCCTGCTCCAGCTCGAGGTGGGGGACCAGGACTCTGATGAGCTGCTGGTGGTGCCGGACATGCGCATCCGCAAGGGGATCATGGACGACCGGGCGGACGCGTTCCTCACTTTGCCCGGTGGGTTGGGCACGCTCGAGGAGCTGACAGAGGTGTGGACGTCGCGTTTTCTCGGGATGCATGACAAGCCGGTCGTGGCGCTCGATCTCGACGGGCTGTACGCCCCTTTGCGGGCGCAGGTCGCGCTGATGGTCGAGCGCGGCTTCGTGCGCCCTGAGGCAGCCGCGGCGCTGGAGTGGGCGGACTGCGTCGAGGACGCTTTCGACCGGATCGAGGCGGGGCTCGTCGCTCCGCGGTTCATGACGCCGACAGTGGAAGAAGCGCTCGAGGCGGACCCCAGCTCCATGTGAGCCGTAGATTGTGGGGCCCTGAGGCTACGCAGATCCGGCCCGGGCTCCCCGTGACGGCCAGGGGCGCGTGCGACCATGCTCGGCGTGCTGACCGTTCTCGTCGTCGTTGCCGTCCTCGTGGTGCTGTTCGTGGCCGCCGTGGTCGCCACGCACGAGAGCGACTTCCTCAAGGACGCCCCGGCGGCGACCCCCGACCTGGGCCTGCCCGAGAGCGCGGTCCAGCCCGAGGACGTCGCCGAGGTGCGTTTCGGGCTCACCCTCCGGGGCTATCGCATGCGCGAGGTCGACGAGGTCCTGGCCCGGCTGGCCGATGAGCTCGGTGCCCGCGACAAGCGGATCACCCAGCTCGAGCAGACCCTGGCCGGGCTCGCCGAGGAGCCGAGGGTCGAGCCGAAGCCGACCCCAGCAGTTGCCCCGTACCCGCTCGATGATTTTCCGGAGGTGCTCCCCGCCGAGCACGTGGGCCGCCAGCTGCCAGAAGCGGCGTCAGCCGAGCAGCCTTCGCCCGCGACCGATGCGGAGTGGCGCCCGTTCGAGCCATGGTCGGACCACAACCCCGCCGACCTCCTGGCCAACGAAGCTCCCGACGACCGGCCGGCCACCTAGGCGCTGCTTGTGACCGAATGGCCACGCGCTGACGCGCACCCATCGCCGTACAAGCCGCCGGACCACCCAACTGAGGGCGGCGCGGAGCTGGCGCGGGCGACTGGCGATGCACTCCCGCGGGTCTGATACTCAGGCCATGAAGCGAGATTGCGCATGACCGCGTTCCTGGAGCTCACCGTCGATGTCGACGCCCCCGTTGAAGACACCTGGGCCGGCGCGACGGACTGGAGCCGACAGGGCGAGTGGATGCTCGGGACCAAGGTCCGTGCTACCGCCCTCGGCGGGCAGTCCGTGGGTGGCGGCATCGAGGCGTTCACGGGGGTGGGGCGGCTGGGGTTCCTGGACACGATGGACATCACCGTGTGGGACCCGCCCTACAGATGTCATGTTCTGCACACGGGAAAGGTCGTGCGTGGGACGGGGGAGTTCGAGGTGCGTGACCGCGGTGAAGGGCGTAGCACGTTCGTGTGGCGCGAAGGTCTGGTTCTTCCGTTCGGCGTCGTAGGTCGGCTCGGCTGGCCGATCGTACGGCCGATCTTCGCTGCCGGGGTGCAGGCGTCGCTGCGGAAGTTTGCCCGCTGGGTCGAGCAGGGGCGCCCCGTCCGGGCCTGACTGTGCCCACGGTCTCGCGCGCTGTCCTGAACGCAGGATCGCTTCAGTGGCCGGTGAAGACCGGAGGCTGCTTGGCGAGAAAGGCGTCGACCGCGCTCGCGTGGTCGACCGTCGCCCCGGCCCGGGCCTGAAGCTCGTCCTCCTTCTCCAGAGCCTCGACGAGGGTGCTGTGGCTGGTGTAGGCCAGGGACTGCTTCAGGCACGCGTAGGCCGTCGTGGGACCTGCAGCGAGGCGGGCAGCGAGTTCCTGCGCGGCGGGTAGGACCTGCTCGGGCTGTACGGCCATGTTCAGCAGCCCCATCTCCAGGCCCTGTTCGGCGGAGAACGGCTCGGCGAGCAGCAGCAGGGCGGTGGCGCGCCCAGCGCCGACCAGCCGAGGAAGGGTCCACGACAGGCCGGAGTCGGCGGTGAGGCCGATCCCGGCGAAAGCGGTGGTGTAACGGGAGCCGACCGCGCCGATGCGCAGGTCCAAGGCGCAGGCGAGGGCGAGGCCAGCGCCGGCCGCGGTGCCGTTGATGGCCGCGATCGTCGGAAAGGGAAGCGCGCAGAGCGAGGTCACGACGGGGTTGAAGTGGTCACGGACCGTGGACAGCGGTGCCGGGTCGTCGGAGGCGAGCAGGGCGGCATGCTCGCGAAGGTCCTGCCCGACACAGAACGCCCTTCCACTGCCGGTGAGGACGAGGGCGCGGACCCGGGCATCGTTGGTCACCGCGTCGACGGCCTCGCGCAGGGCGAGCTTGGCCTCGAGCGTCAGGGAGTTCATCGAGTCTGGACGGTTCAGGGTGATGGTGGCAACGGCCCCTGTGACATCGAGCAGGACGGCATCAGACATACGCGTTCTCCCAGTGGGTGGCGAAGTCCGAGCATGCCAGCCCAGCAACGTGCTCGTCGCAACGCCGGTCGAGACCGCGTGCACCAGGCACTTCGGGCGACCGGTTTCGACGCCGAACGCGCCATGCAGGAGAATGGTCAGCACACCGGCGGTGCGGGGTTCCCCGCGCCGCGTTGCTCTGATGGACCTGACTGATGGAGGTACGGCGATGGCGGCCATGAAGCCGCGCACGGGTGACGGTCCGCTCGAGGTCACCAAGGAGGGACGCGGCATCGTGATGCGCGTCCCACTGGAGGGTGGAGGACGCCTCGTCGTCGAGCTCAACGCCGAGGAGGCCACCAGCCTGGGTGACGCCCTCAAGGCAGTCGTCTCCTAGACCCCGATGGCCTCCCTCCCCTCCCTGACCCTGTCCGGGAACGTTCCAGCGGCCGCCGTGCTCGCCGTGCCCACCGGGCCCGGCGAGCCGGTCGTGGTGCTGGGGGACTGCCCGGCCGAGCTGACCGGGCTCCTGGTGCGGGAGAAGGCCAAGGGCGAGGCCGGCGAGCTGGTCACCGCGTCCTCCACTGACGACCAGCGGGTCCTGCTGCTCGGCACCGGTGACGCGTCCGCTGCGGCGCTACGCAAGGCGGGGGCGGCGCTCGCCCGGCGCGCCAAGACCTCCCCTTCGCTGGCCGTCGACCTCCGGGGTTTCCCCCTCACCTGCGAGGCCCTGGTCGGCTTGGTCGAGGGGTTGCTGCTCGGCTGCTACAGCTTCACCCTCAAGACCGCCGAACCGCGTCCCCTTCAGGACGTCACGCTGGTCGTCAGCGACCCGGACGCTTTCGGGGGAGCTCTGCACCGCGCCGTCGCGGTGACCCGTGCGACCGCCACGGCCCGCGACCTCGTCAACACGCCGTCTGCCGAGAAGACGCCTGCCTGGCTCGCGGCGCAGGCCAAGGTGCTGCTGAAGGGCCTCACCATCGGGGTCCGTGACGACAACGAGCTGCGCGCCCAGGGCTGGGGCGGGGTCGTCGCCGTCGGCATGGGCTCGGCCCGTCCTCCCCGGGTCATCGAGGCGTCGTACGACGGGGGTGGCGCGCTCCACGTCGTGCTCGTCGGGAAGGGCATCACCTTCGACACCGGTGGACTGTCGATCAAGAGCAACGAGGGCATGCTCACCATGAAGATGGACATGGGCGGAGCTGCTGCGGTTCTGCTGACGCTTCGCGCCGTCGCAGACCTGAAGCTCCCGCTCAAGGTCACCGTCGTCGCCTGCGCGGCAGAGAACATGCCCAGCGGACAGGCCCAGCGCCCTTCCGACGTGATCACGCAGTACGGCGGCACCACCGTCGAAGTGCTCAACACCGACGCCGAAGGAAGGCTCGTCCTGGCTGACGGGATCGCCTACGCCGACAGGGTGCTGGACCCGGATGTGATCGTTGACGTCGCCACCCTCACCGGCGCGATGCCGGTCGCGCTGGGAAAGAAGATCGCCGGCCTGTTCGCCTCCGACGACACCCTCGCCGGCCAGCTCCTCGCCGCCGGCCAGGCCTCAGGTGAGCAGGTCTGGCGGATGCCCTTGGTGCAGGACTACCGGCCGGCCCTCGAGTCCACGACGGCCGACCTGCGCAATATCGGCAACCCCCAGCTCAAGCTCGCCGGCGGCTCGATCACGGCTGCGCTGTTCCTCCAGGAGTTCTCGGGCGGTCGCCCCTGGGCGCACCTGGACATCGCCGGTCCTGCGTGGTCCGGCGGCGACGACGAGGAGCTCACCAAGGGAGGCACAGGCTACGGCGTACGCCTGCTCGTTGCCTGGCTCGAGGCCCTTGCCGCCGCTCCTGCAAAGCGGGCCGCGCGACGGTCTAAAGCCTCCCGCGCGAAAGTCTGAAGCGCCCCGCGAGGGCCGAAAGCGCTCCGCAGGGCCGCGTGCGGCGTGGCGAGGCTCACTGCCCCGGGAAAGGTCGGCGTCAGGAACTGTGCCTAGCGTGGCCGGGGAAGGCAGATCCACCCCAGAGCAGGAGGTCCACCATCCGCACGCTCACCCCGTTCGAGCCCACTCCGGGCACCCTCAACCACAGCCTCACCAAGCATCTTCGCCCCGACTTCAAGCGGGCCGTCTGCTTTGGCCTGTTGGCGCTCATGTCCGGCACCGTCGTGCGCGTGTACGGCGAGCTCTCCTCCCGCTCGCTCACCGACAGCGCGATCGCCCTCGCCGGCAGCGTCAGCTTCGTTGCTCTGGCGGTGATGGCGGTCCGGAGTGCCGCCAGCGAGGTCGCCGACGCCAGCCGAGCCCGTTTCGGTGACGCCCATGGCTCGGTCGTCGCACTGCTCCTGACGCTCGTCGGCTACACCACCACGACCCTGCTGCTGCTGGTCCTGCTGCAGGTCCCGGTGCAACGGCTGCTGGTGTCGGGCGCCGTGACCGGTGTGGTCCTGGGGATCGCCGCTCAGCAGTCGTTGGGCAACGTCGTGGCGGGACTGGTCCTGCTGCTCAACCGCCCCTTCCAGGTCGGTCACGAGATCTCGGTACGCAGCGGCGCCATGGGCGGCGTCTACTCCGGTCGGGTGCTGTCGATCGGCCTGACCTACGTCCAGCTCGACACTGCAGAGGGCATCGTTCTGCTCCCAAACTCCGGGGTCCTCAACTCGGCGGTCGGGCCCCGCAGAGTCGAGTAGACCCGGCGCCGGACAGCTCCCGGGTGCGGGGACGCGGCCGGTCAGGTAAGCAGGGGCCATGCGCCGCTGGTTGTTCGCCGACCAGCTGGGGCCGCACTACCTGCCCGACCCCGACCAGCAGGTACTGCTGGTGGAGTCCACGTCGGTGCTGCGCCGCCGGCCCGTGCACCGCCAGAAGGCGCACCTGGTGCTGTCCGCGCTGCGGCACCGGGCTGCGGAGCTGGGCGACCGGGCGCTGTTCCTGCAGACCGACACCTACGCCGAAGCCCTCGACCAGGTCGACGGCCCGCTGGAGGTCGTGCAACCCACCTCCCGGGCCGCGGACGGCTTCGTGCGCGGACGGGGGCTGACCGTCGTACCCGACCTGGGCTTTGCGACCCGGGCCGAGGACTTCGCGGCGTTCGCCGCAGGCGGCAAGCGGCTGCTGCTGGAGGACTTCTACCGTGGGCAGCGCCGTCGCTTCGACGTGCTGATGGACGGCGTGGAGCCGACCGGCGGGCGCTGGAACTTCGACCACGACAACCGCGAGCCGCCTCCCAAGGGGGGACTCGACGTCGAGGGCCCCTGGTGGCCGGTCGAGGACGCCGTCGACGCGCAGGTGCGCGAGGACCTCAACCGGTGGGAGGCGGACGGCGCCGTCCGCTTCCTCGGCGAGGACGGGCCTCGCTGGTCGGCGGCAACCCGCGAGGAGGCACTGCAGGCCTTCCAGCACTTCGTCCGGACCCGGCTGGCGGCCTTCGGGCCGTCCGAGGACGCGATGCTCGCCCACGACCCGTGGATGGCCCACAGCGCCCTGTCCCCGGCCCAGAACCTGGGGCTGCTCCACCCGCTGGAGCTGGTTCGTGGCGCCGAGGACGCCTACCGCGCAGGCGGTGTCCCGCTGGCCAGCGCCGAGGGCTACATCAGGCAGATCCTGGGATGGCGGGAGTACATCTGGTCGATGTACTGGCACACCCCGCAGGACTACCGGCACCGCAACAACCTGCAGGCCCGGGAGCCGTTGCCGGCGTGGATGTGGGAGCTGGACGCGGAGGCCGTCGAGGCCCGCTGTTTGTCCTCGGTCCTGCGCGACGTCCGCGAGCGGGGGTGGGTCCATCACATCCCTCGTCTGATGGTCCTGGGCAACTACGCGCTGCAGCGCGGCTGGGACCCGGAGGAGCTGTCCCGGTGGTTCCAGCAGGCCTTCGTCGACGGCTATGAGTGGGTCATGACGCCCAACGTCGTCGGCATGAGCCAGCACGCCGACGGTGGCGTCCTGGCAACCAAGCCCTACGCCGCCGGGGGGGCCTACCTGAACCGGATGTCGGACTACTGCCGGCCGTGCATCTATTCACCGGCCGTCCGCGTGGGGGAGAAGGCGTGCCCGTTCACGGCCGGCTACTGGGCCTTCCTGGACCGGAACGCCGACCGGCTGCGGGGCAACCATCGCATGGCGCAGCCGCTGGCCGGCCTGGCTCGGCTCGCAGACCGGGAGGCGGTCGTCGACCAGGAACGGCGCAGGGGCAGCGCGCCGCCCTGACGCGACAGCGGCGCGGCCCCCGGCTGCGCGCGTCTGTCAGGACAGCAGGGCGGCGAGCAGACCGCCGCCGATGGGCAGCAGGGCAGGCACCAGGCGCTCGTCGTCCCGGACCTGCCTTCCGAGCTCGCGCAGGGCCACCGTCTCGGGGTCGCGGGCAGACGGGTCGGCGATCCGGCCGTCCCCGAGGGCCCCGGCGAACACGACCAGTCCGCCGGGCCGCAGCAAGCGCACAGCCGCCTCCAGGTAGTGCACGTTCTCCGTCGGCAGGGCGTCACAGAAGACCAGGTCATAGGCGCCGTCGGACAGCCGGGGGAGCACCTCGAGCGCGCGCCCGGCGATCAGCCGCACCCGGCCGGAGCCGTATCCGGCCTCGATGAGGGTCTGCTTGGCCAGTCTCTGGTGCTCGGTTTCCGGGTCAACGGTGGTCAGGATGCCGTCGGTTCGCATCCCCCGCATCAGCCACAGCCCGGAGACGCCCGCTCCCGTGCCGAGCTCCACCACGGCCTTGGCGCCGCTGGCCGCTGCCAGCAGGCGCAAGGTGGAGCCGGTGACGGCGTCGACGCAGCTCACCCCGACCTCCGCGGCCCGGGACCGGGCGGCGGTCAGGAAAGCGTCCTCGAGCAGCCAGGAGTCCAGCCAGCGTTGCAGCGCGTTGTTGCCGTCCATGCACGGAATCTACTGCCGGGGGTGCACGCCGGGCGGGAACGGTGGGGCGCAGCGCCGCGTTGCGATGACTGACAGGTGATTCCCAGACTGTGGAGGCAGACTTTCCTCATGAGTTTGGTCGAGCAGGTGCCGTTGACAGAGCAGTGGGCTCCGCCCACGTGGGATGAGGTCGTGCGCGACCACTCCGCCCGCGTGTACCGGCTGGCCTACCGTCTGACAGGCAACCGACACGACGCGGAGGACCTCACCCAGGAGGTGTTCGTCCGGGTGTTCCGGAGCCTGTCGAGCTACACCCCTGGCACGTTCGAGGGGTGGCTGCACCGCATCACCACCAACCTGTTCCTGGACATGGTCCGCCGCAAGGCGCGGATTCGGTTCGATGCCCTCCCCGACGACGCCGAGCGCCTTCCTGGCCGGGAGCTCAGCCCCCAGCAGGCGTACGACGATGCCCACTTCGACGGTGACATCCAGGCGGCCCTGGACGCCCTCCCGCCGGATTTTCGGGCTGCCGTCGTGCTGTGCGACCTGGAGGGACTGCCCTACGACGAGATCGCCGACGCCCTCGGCATCAAGATCGGTACCGTGCGGAGCCGCATCCACCGCGGGCGCTCACAACTCCGGGCGGCCCTCGCCCACCGGGCGCCCAGCCTGCGCACCGGCCCGCTGTCGGCCGGTCCGTCCTCGGCGGCGCTGGCATGACCGCTCACCTCGGCGCGGCGGTCACGGCGTTCGTCGACGGCGAGCTCGCCGACGGCCCACGCGAGGAGGTCCTCGTCCACCTGACCCACTGCGTGCCGTGCCGCGCGGAGGTCGATGCCCTGCGCCGGTTCAAGCAGCTGCTCCGGGCCGAACCCCTCGTCGTGCCGTTCGACCTGTCCGCACGGCTGCTGTCGACGGCGGCGTTCGCGGAGATCTCGGCACTGTGTGACGCCCCTTCCGGCCGTCCCGATGCCCGACCGGTGCGCCGGGGACACGGTGGGCGTCGTTCGCACTCTCGGCTGCGTCGCACAGCGGTGAGTGGCGCCCTGGTCGTGATGGGGCTCGGCGGTGCGCTCAGCATCGCGGGGCCACCGCCACGCGGTCCGGTCGCGCCCGTAGACCCGGCCAACGCCGGCTTCGTGCAGGACCACGGCGCGACGTCGCAGGAGGTCCCCTTCACCGAGCTCGACCTGGTGAGCGTGTCGTCGAGCAGCTCCCCGTCAGGGCGTGGTCGACGATGACGGTGCGGTGAGCAGGCTCCGCCTGCTCCTGCTGGTCACCGGCCTAGGTGCGCTGATGACCAGCGGCCCCGTTTCCGCGGTCGTGGCCCCCGGTCCGGAGGCCGACGCCTTGCCCGCCGCCGGCTCCGTCAGCCGAGCGATGGTCATGCTCGAGTCGGCCGCCCTGGCCGCGCGGGCACGCACGTGGAGCGGTACCCAGCACGTCGTCAGCACCCGCTCGGGTGAGCCGCACTTTGCGGTGCTGCAGGTCCAGCACACCCCGGGGGAGGGCAGCACCGTCCAGGTGCTCGCCTCGGAAGGGTCAGCCGTCGCCCCCGACGTGCTCGACCAGCGCCTGCTGTCGCTGCTGGCCTCGCACTACGACCTGCGGGTCGCCGGTGCCGGTGCCTGTGCCGGGCACCGGGCTCGGATCGTCGAGGCCCTGCGGCCGGGGCAGAGCGGGCCGAAGGCTGTGGCGGGACGGTTCTGGATCGACGACGCGACCGGGCTGGTCCTTCGCCGGGACGTCGTGGACGACGGGGGCCGCGTCGTGCGCAGCAGCGCGTTCGTCTCGCTCACGGTGGGGTCCCGTCACGCCGTACCCGTCTCCTACTCGGCAGCCACACCCTCGGCGGGGGTCACGCACGCGACCGGCCAGCGCCTGGACGACTCGGGACTGCAGGTTCTGGTGGCCCAGGGCTGGCCGGTCAGCCGCCAACTCCCCTCGGGCATGGACTTGTTCGAGGCGCGGATGCACGAGGGCGCCTTGGGTGACGTCTTGCAGCTGTCGTACAGCGACGGGCTCTCGACGCTTTCCCTGTTTGTGCAAAAGGGCGAGCTGCCGTCCTCGACGCCAGGCACACCGCAGTCCCTCGGCGGCCAGGTCTGGGTCTCGCCCGGGACGACCGAACGGGTCGTGTGGTCAGGGGGCGGACGGACCTGGACGCTGGTGTCTGACGCCCCCGACGCGACAGTCCAGAGCGCGGTCCTTGCGCTCCCCCACGCGCCCGCCCACCAGGACGACGGGATGCTTGCCCGCACCTGGCGGGGCATGTCCAGGGTCGGTGCGTGGTTGAACCCTTTCGAATAGGCGCACACTGGCACCCAACAGCTTCCGGAGGACCTCCCTGTGCCCGACCAGCCCGACCCCTGGTGGTCGCAGTCCGACGTCTACGCGAGCCCGCCGGCCGAGCCTCCCCTGTACGGCGCCGCCGCCCCCTCTGCCCCAGACGCACCTGCGCCGGCCGCGCCAGTGTCCTCCTGGCCCGTCCCGGCGGGCGCCCTGGCCTGGGGCTACCCGACCGAGCCGATCGGTCCCAGCGCGGCGCTGCCGGAGTCGCGGGGGGTAGCCCGGCTTGCCGCCGCGGTGCTGGCCACCGCGCTGGTGGCCGGTGGAGCTGGGGGCTATCTGGGCTACCTGGGTGCCCGGTCTGACAACGCAGCCGGCTCGAACGTGCGCGAGCCCGCCGCGACGCTCTCGACCTCCGCGCCCTCGGCCCCGGCTGCCACCTCGACCCTGACCAGCCGGCCGGCGGACTCGGTGGCCGGCATCGCGGCTCG
>JAYUBO010000102.1:0-4727 GCA_043740815.1 Frankiales bacterium
AGCTGGCGGACGTAGGCGTCCTGCATCCGGGTGCCGACGATGGCAGCTGCGACCAGGGCACCGTCCTGGCGGGCGCACAGGACGTCCGTGGCGTCGTCCAGGAACAGTCGGGTCCACTCCTGCAGCGGACGTCGGTGGCTGAAGCCACCACCGGCGAAGGCGTGGGTGACCAGAGCCCAGACCTGCTCCGCTTGCTCGCGGTGGAAAGGCGTCAGCGCGACACCGTCCGGCCACACGGGTGTGGGCAGGTCCGTGCTCTCGCGACGCAGCTCCCAGCTGTTTCGGGTGTGCCGGAAGCCGAAGGGCTCCAGGGCCGGACCGGTCAGGCGCATGCCGACGCCGGCCCAGTGCTCCAGGGTGCTGACCCCGAGGGACCGCCCGTCCTCGAGGACCTGTCTGATCAGAGCAGGACGCAGTGCGGCGTCGAACGCAGGGCACACCACGGTGTCGCACTCGCCGCTGGACTGGGTGTGGCAGAAGCCGTCGGAGCTCTCGCCGGCTGCGGCAGCCCAGCACCGTCCCGAGCTCTCCAGGGTGGACGTCACGTCGGCCAGCTCTGCCTCCTCGGCGCCGAACTCGACGACGTCGAGGGCGTGGAAAAGTGCCAGGACGGTCTCGACGTCCTCGGGTCGGCAGGGACGCAGGATCCAGCGGGGACCCGGTGTCGGCTCAGTCACGCAGGCACTGTGCCGCACGGGGTGCCTGGTGCGCGAACGACCTGCGGAGGCGAGCTGGCCGGACAACCAGCCGAGCGAGCTTGCTGCGCGGGGTGCGGGTGCACCCGCGCGAACGGGCGAGGATCAGAGTGCGAGACGGGCCTGCGCCGCTTTGACATGAGGACCGTTGCGTACACCCGGGGGCAAGGCCATCAGCGTGGTCCGCAGCGCGCGGCCGGCTGCCGTCGCGCCCAGGTCGCTCATGGCCAAGCCCGGGAGGCGGTAGAGCCGACGGGTCCAACGCGGGAGCATCGCGGCCGCCGCCGAGGCCAGGGCGACCCAGGCTGGGCGCGCCGGCGTGCCCAGCGACACTTTGGTGGGCATCGGGGGGAACAGCACGAAGCGGGCCGCCGCCCTCGCCTCGGAGGTGACCCGCAGCTCCGGGCGCATGTCCTCGAAGTAGTCGCGCATGTCGTCGGCGCTGGACGGCGCCTGGTCCAGCCCGATGAGCCGGGCACTGCGGACCTGCTCGGCGTAGTAGGTGTCCTGCTCGCTGCGACTGAGGCGCAGCCCCGACCGGACAGCGGTCGTCAGGAACGATTCCGCCTCGCAGCAGTGCACCCACAACAGCAGGTGCGGGTCGTCGACCCGGTAGGCCCGGCCACTTTCTGGCTCGATGCCTCCCAGCTTACGGTGGATGCCCCGAACCCGGGCAGCCGCGCGGGTCGCCTCGGCCGTCGTGCCAAAGGTGGTGACGCCGACGTACTCAGCCGTCCGGAACAGCCGCCCCCACGGGTCGGCCCGGAAGTCCGAGTGCTGCGCGACACCGGCCATCGCCAGCGGGTGCACTGCCTGCAGCAGCAGAGCGCGCAGGCCGGCGATCGCCATCATCGGGTCGCTGTGGACCCGCCAGGTCACACTGTCCGGACCGTAGATCCCGGGGTCGGGGAGGGTCGGCTGGGCGGAGCCGGGAATCGAGGTCGGGACGGTGGTCACCCCCTTATTGTCACCCCGAGGCAGACTCGTTGCATGCCGTATGTCGCGATCAACGTCCTGTCCGTCCCCGAAGGTGCCGGCGCCACCCTGGAGGAGCGTTTCGCCGCCCGCCAGGGAGCCGTCGACACCGCCCCCGGCTTCGAGCACTTCGAGCTGCTACGTCCCGTCGAGGGCACCAGCGATTACCTCGTCTACACCCGGTGGTCCTCGGTCGAGGACTTTGTCGCCTGGCGCGACGGCCAGCGGTTCGCCGACGGCCACGCCTCGCAGCGGCCGGCCGGTGCGGCGCCCGCCGCGAGCGGCAGCACGCTCTGGGCCTTCGAGGTGGCACAGACCTCCTCTGCTGCGTCCTGAGAACTCAAGGGGCACTGCGCTCGACAGCTAGGACGCAATCAGGGGGAGGCCACTCAGGGGGAGGCGAGGTCAGAGGGAGGCGAGGAAGGCCTTGATCGCCGCGTTGACAGGCTCGGGGAAGGTCAGGTTGGACGCGTGCCCCGCGCCCTTCACGAGCACCAGTGGCCGCGCGCCGGGCAGCCCGTCGACGAGGGCCTGCGCCTTCTCGACCGGGATGCTGGCATCCGCGTCGCCGTGGACCACCAGCGCGGGACAGGTGATCTGTGCGAGCCGGTCCGTGATGTCCTCGCGGGTCATCAGCGGGTGCATCACCTGCGGCGACCGGTGGTTCGGCATGGCCTTCCAGTGGTCCTTCCACGGCTGCTCGTCCGCGCCCGGTCCGAGGATCGCTGCGGCCGCGAAGTCCAAGGTGTCCTGCGAGGGCCCGTCCAGTGCCCAGGCCGCCGTCATCGCCTCGTACAGCGGCAGCACGTCCGGCTCCTCGGGGCCGGCCTGGGTGTCGATGAGCACCAGCGCGAGCACCCGGTCGGGAGCGGTCAGGGCGGCCCGCAGGGACAGGAAGCCGCCTTGGCTCATCCCGGCCAGCACGGCCTGCTCGACGCCAAGGTGGTCCAGGATCGCCAGCACGTCAGCGGCGCTGTCCCAGTACGACCAGGGCCCCTCGTGCTCGGCCTCGCCATGTCCGCGCTCGTCCCACGTCACGACCCGGTAGGTGTCCCGGAGCGCCTCGACCTGCGGCGCGAACATCGCATGGTTCATCAGCAGCCCGTGGCTGAACACGACCACGGGGCCGTCGCCGCCGGAGTCGGTCAGCCCGACGGTGGCGCCGGTCGACAGGGTGACGTGCTTGAGCGCATCGGGGACGACAGGCAGTGGCATGCGCCGCAACCTACGCCCCTGCCGCGAGGCCCACTTCGACGGCAGCCAGGAAGTCCCGCAGCACCTGCGCCGTCAGCTCCGGGTTCTCCGCCGCCGGTGAGTGCATCGCCCCCGGTACGACGATGACGGCTGCTCCCAGGCGCGCACCCATGGCGTCCTGCAGGTGGGGGTGCCACGCGTCGTCGGCCTCGCCGTACATCACCAGGATCGGCAGGTCGACGGCGGCGAGCTCGTCCGTCCGGTCCGGCTCGCTGGTGAGCGCGTGTGCCGTCGCGAGCAGGCCGGTCGGGGAGCTGGCGACCAGCCGCGCCCTCAGGAAGCCCTTCGCCTCAGCAGAGACCTCGGTGACCCGGGGTCGGGTTGCGGCGATCGCCTCCGAGGCCTCCCAGACGGCCTCGAGGCCGCCTTCGAGCAGGATCGGCGTGAGGTAGGGCAGCACGTCGGCACGCGGACCGGTAAGGGCCGACGGGCCGGATCCCATCAGCACCAGGGACCTGAAGGGGCTGGCGTCCTGCAGCACGGCTGCCCGTGCCACCAGGCCACCGAAGCTGTGGCCCACCAGGTGCACGGCACCCTCGCCCAACGCCCTCACCAGGTGCAGCAGGTGCGTCCCGAGGGCCTCGACGGTGTAGGCACCCGGCTCGTCGGGGCCCGGCGACTCGTGCTGTCCCCGCTGGTCGATCGCCACGACCCGAAACCCTTGCTGCGCAAGGGGTTCCAGGATGTATCGGAAGTCCTCCTTCCCACCAGTGAACCCCGGCACCATCACGATTGTGCCCCTGGCCTCGCCGACCGCTGCCGCATCGAGGACGGCCAGTGGACCGCCTGGGGTCTGCACGAGGTAGGAGGTCACGCCCTCGGGGAGCGGGTCGCTGGACACGACGCTCACGCGGGCTGCCTCCGTCGGTCGAGGCACGGCCGTTCCGGGTGAGTGTCGGCGATCAGCAGCAGGCGCACCTGTGGGAGTCTGCCACCCGGACCATCGGGCTCCGGACGGGTCAGAGCTGGGAGAGGACCGCCGCCAGCGGCAGGCCTGGCAGGACCAGGTCGGTCAGGCCTTCGACCCGGCCGCACTCGACGCAGCGGACACCGAGGACCAGCCAGTCCACGTGCTCGCCGTCCGGCACGGACACCCCCGCGACGACCTCCGCGATCGACTGGCCGCAGGTCGCGCAGGACCACATCGGGGGATGCGTCCAGCGCTGAGCCGAGTCCAGGACACTGACGGAGGTCGCGCACTGCAGGCACCGACGCCGGGCCGTGCCGGTACGGGCGTCGGCCTCGACGTAGGTCCAGGTCGGTCGCTCGTCGCCGTGGTTGTCACAGGCGAGCACCACGGTCTGGTGGACCGGCGGCGCGCTGTCGCCCAGCTTCATCAGGTAGGCGCGTAGGTCTTCCACGTCCTCGCCTGTGCGTATCCCGGCCACCGTCCTCAGCACCATGCTCAGTGCTTCGGCGCGAAAGGGTGCTCCTTGAGTCGCCCCGGGGTCAGGCTTCGGAACCGCTGAGGCCGCCGCCGACGGCACCACTGTCGCCTCCTACGGCGCTCTCGGCGCCTGCGCCGCTGTTGCCGCCGCGACCACGGCCACCTCGCCGCCGCCGACGCTTGGGGCCACCGTCTTCAGCGCCGGGGTTGCCGTCGCCAGCTGGGCCCGAGGAGGCGGCACCCGTGGCGGGCTCGGCGGCTGCTCTGGGGGCTGCCGTCGTGCCGACCGAGGGACCTGCACCGCGGGTGCGCTGTCGCGGTGCGCCGGTCCGCTTGGGCAGCACCGGGGCGTCGTCGCCGTCGTCGGTGGGCCGGTCGTCGCGCGGACCCCGTCGACTGTCTCTCGAACTGTCGCG
>JAYUBO010000103.1:0-4106 GCA_043740815.1 Frankiales bacterium
GCCGGGTCCGCCGGGAACCGCCCGGCCGTCAGCATCCACTGCACCACTTCGGCGCAGCCACCCCAGGTGGGTCCGGTCACTGACCGTGCAGGCCCGGCCCAGGTCCAGGGCTCGGTCGGCTCGCGATCGCCGTATTCGGTCAGCGCTGCGGGGTCCTGCCAGTCCTTGCCGATGTCTTCGGACTCACCGGGCTCGGTGAGCTCCACGCGTCCTCCGGTCAGCAGCGCAGCACGCAGCGAGGTGGCGTGCACCTCGTCGGCGGCGGGACCTGGTCCGAGCTGGACCTGCGTGGAACCCCCGTAGAAGCCGGCGACGCCGTGCGTCCACAACCAGTTCAGCAGGTTGGTGTTGTCGCTGTAGCCCAGGAACGGCTTCGGGTCAGCCCGCACAAGGTCAGCGTCAAGGTGGGGCACGACGGTGATCTGGTCCTCACCGCCGATCGTCGCCAGTACGGCACGGATCTCGGGGTCGGCGAACGCGGCGTTGAGATCAGCCGCCCTGTCCCGCGCCGAAGCACCCAGGCGGCGAGTCGTGGGGTACTCCACCGGCACGAGCCCGGTCAGCTCTTCAAGCCGCTGCATAGCCTGCTCGTGCACCTCGGGGGCGACCGCTGGCGCCGCGAACGACGGGGAAAGGACCGCGACCTTGTCTCCGGCCACGGCCTTGCGGGGATGGATCAGGGACTTGGACATCCATGTATTCAACCTCCTGAGCGGGAGTACGGCAGCAACGCGGCCGGAGTACACGCCGAGGCCGGACAGCTCACGACCACGGCCGACGACCTGAGAACAGACCCCATCGGTGGTCTTCCCTCGACGCTTCCTGGGGCGCCAGAGCTCAGCTCAGGACGTGCTCGCCCTTGCCGAGGACGACCACGCCGGCATCGGTGATGGTGAAGCCACGTGCCCGGTCCGCGGCCGGGTCCACGCCGATCTGAGCCCCCGGCCAGACGATGACGTTCTTGTCCAGGATGGCGTTGCGCACGATCGCGCCTTCACCGATCTCGACGTTGTGCATCAGGACGCTCGCCTCGACCACCGCCCGCGACTGGATCCGCACGCCCGGCGACAGGATCGACGTGCGAACGGTGCTTCCGGACACGATCACGCCCTGGCTGACAAGGCTGTTGATCGCCGAACCGACCCGGCCTGGCTCGTCGAAGACGAACTTGGCCGGCGGCAGCGACGGGGCGCTGGTGAGGATCGGCCACTGCCGGTTGTAGAGGTTGAAGACCGGGTGGACCGACACGAGGTCCATGTGGGCGTCGTAGTAGGAGTCCATCGTCCCCACGTCACGCCAGTAGCCCCTGTCCCGATCGGTCGAGCCGGGTACGTCGTTCTGGTCGAAGTCGTAGACCTCCGCGCCCTGCCGCTGGACCATCATCGGGATGATGTTGGCACCCATGTCATGCACGGAGCCCTCGTCACCGGCGTCCAGCTTCACGGCCTCGAGCAGCGCCTCGGTCGAGAACACGTAGTTGCCCATCGAGGCGTAGACCATCTCCGGGTCGTCGGGCAGCCCGGGCGGATTGTCGGGCTTCTCCAGGAAGCCGGTGATCTTGCGGCCACCACCGTCTGTCTGGATGACCCCGAAGCCTTTCGCGTCCGCGCGCGGGATCCGGATGCCGGCCACGGTGACGCCGGCGCCACTGGCGATGTGCTGCTCGACCATCTGCCGCGGGTCCATCCGGTACACGTGGTCCGCGCCGAACACCACGATGTGGTCGGGCTCGTCGTCATAGACGAGGTTGAGGCTCTGGTGGATGGCGTCTGCGCTGCCGCGGAACCACTGCGGGCCGAGCCGCTGCTGGGCGGGCACCGGCGTCACGTAGTTGCCGAGCAGCGTCGACATCCGCCACGTCGTGGTGATGTGCCGGTCCAGGCTGTGGCTCTTGTACTGCGTCAGCACCACGATCCGCAGGTAGCCAGCGTTGACCAGGTTGGACAGCACGAAGTCGACGAGGCGGTAGATCCCGCCGAACGGCACCGCAGGCTTGGCCCGGTCGGCCGTGAGCGGGCTCAGCCGCTTGCCCTCCCCACCGGCGAGGACGATTCCGAGTACCCGCGGTTCTGTCATGGGGTGATCCTCCACCACTAGGTTCGGTGTCATGCGCATCGGCATCCTGACACGTGAGTGGCCCCCTGAGATCTACGGCGGAGCGGGAGTTCATGTGGAGTACCTCTGCCGCGCCCTGGAGCCGCTCGTCGACGTCTCCGTGCATGCCTTTGGCGGCGTCGGTGCCACCGTCCACACGCCGGACCCTTCGCTGTCCGAGGCGAATCCGGCGCTGCAAACGCTCTCGGTCGACCTGCGGATGGCCGCCTCCCTCGAGGGCTGCTCCGTCCTGCACTCCCACACCTGGTACGCCGACCTGGCGGGCCACCTCGGCGCCCTGATGTGGAACGTGCCGCACGTGGTCACGACGCACTCGCTCGAGCCGCACCGACCCTGGAAGGCCGACCAGCTCGGCGGTGGGTACCGCATCTCCTCCTGGGCCGAGAAGGTCGCCGTCCACGACGCCGCCGCGGTCATTGCCGTGTCGGAGGGGATGCGCACCGACGTCCTCGAGGTGTACCCGGGACTGGACCCGGCGCGGGTCCAGGTGGTGCACAACGGCATCGACACCGTGGAGTACGCCCCGGTCGAGGCCGTCGACGTCCTCGAGCACCTCGGCGTCGACCCGACTGTCCCCTATGCCATGTTCGTGGGGCGCATCACGCACCAGAAGGGCGTCGAGCACCTGCTGCGCTCCGCGGCCTCCTGGCCAGGCCAGCTCGTGTTCTGCGCCGGCGCCCCCGACACCCCACAGATCGCCGCGTCCGTTGCCGCGCTCGTCACCGAGCTCCAGGCGGCCCGGCCCGGCGTGATCTGGATCCAGGACATGCTGCCACGGCCGAAGGTGATCCAACTCCTGTCGCACGCGACGGTCTTCGTCTGTCCCTCGGTCTACGAACCGCTCGGCATCGTCAACCTGGAGGCGATGTCCTGCGGCACCGCCGTCGTTGCGTCCCGGGTCGGTGGGATCCCGGAGGTGGTCCTCGACGGCGTGACCGGGGTCCTCGTCGACCTGGGCGAGGACTTCGAGTCCGCGTTGGCCGTCGCGGTGACGGCATTGCTGGAAGACCCTTCCCGGGCGGCCGTCATGGGTGCGGCCGGGCGGGCCCGGGCCGTGGCCGACTTCTCCTGGGACGCGATCGCGGCCCGCACCGTGGAGGTCTACCGCTCCGTGCTCTGAGCTTGCCGACGTGTGCGCGTCCACGAGCAGTCTTCGAGGGGCAGATGCCACCGGACGTCGTGGCCCGTTGTTCCCTGACACGCAAGATCACGCCATGCAGAGCGTCGGGTGAGTGGTCCGTCGCTCGTGCTCGTCGAGGACGACGCTGGTGACGCTGGTGACGCGCTGATCGTGACCGAGATGCTGCTCGACGTGGCCCCAGACGTTCAGGTCACCCACTTCACGACCCTGCAGGCCGCACTCGACGCGTGGCCCAGGGATGCCGTCTGCGTGCTTCTCGACCTCGGACTCCCGGACGCCGTCGGCCTGAGCGCCCTCGAGCGGCTGCGGACCCAGCTGCCCGAGCTGCCGGTCGTGGTGCTGACAGGGCGCGTGGACGACGCCAGCGGGCGGGCGGCGCTGGCCGCAGGAGCCCAGGACTTCCTGGTCAAGGGGCAGGTTGACGGACCCGCGCTGGAGCGATCGCTGCGGTACGCCGTGGAGCGCGGCCAAGCCACCGCGGACCAGCGCGAGCTGGAGTCCGCGCAACTGCGCGCGCAGGAGAACGTCCGGCTGCAGCGCGGGCTGCTCCCCAACCCCACGCAAGCAGGCCAGCGCCACCCAAGCCATTGCGGAGGCACGGGCAGAAGAAGCTGCCGCGGCTTTGCAGCGGGAACAGGCCGTTGGTCAGGCCCAGAAACGATCTGCCCAGAGCGCCGCGTTGGTGATCACCAAGGCTGTCGCCCTCGAGACGAAGGCCGCAGAACGCCAAGAGGCCGCCGTGCGGAGCTGCGCGCGCAGACCGAGCGGCTCGAGCGACAGAACGCTCAGGTGCAGGCCGAGCACGAGCGTGAAGCGGCACGTCTGAAGGCCGAGCGGGACGCGGAGGCAA
>JAYUBO010000104.1:0-1901 GCA_043740815.1 Frankiales bacterium
ACAGGCCCTTGTTGGTGGTGGCGATGCCGACCCGGTTGGTGCGTTGCCCGCCGGTCAGGTCGGCCGGGGTCTTCACCAGCGCCCATCGGCTGCCCTTCAGGCTGGTGGCCTGCTCGGCGCAGCCGGCCCGGGCAGGTCGTTCCAGACGTCGCGGCGGACCGCGTCCAGCGCCGCGGTCGCCCACGCCACGACGTGGAAGGCGGCCAGGCACAGCACGGCCTGCGGCGCCTTGGCCCGAACGGGGCTGTGGATCCACTCGGCGCCATCAGCGCTGACATGGGTCTGAGCCTGACCCGCTTTGACGGACATCCACCATCTGGGGCTTTGCCCTCGAGAGGATGTCGGTATGGCAGACAAGGGGCGGAAGGCACCCCGGTCGAGGCGTTCGTTCACGCCGGAGTTCAAGGCTGAGATCGTCGGGCTGTGTCAGCTCGGTGATCGGTCGGTCGGGCAGGTTGCTCGGGACTTCGATTTGACCGAGACCGCGGTCCGGGAGTGGGTCAAACAAGATCAGCTCGATAAGGGCAGCCGCACGGACGGGCTGACCAGCGACGAGCGGGAGGAATTCGGGCGGCTACGTCGGGAGAACCGCCGGTTGCAGGGCGATGTTGATCTGCTCAAGCGGGCCACAGCTTTCTTCGCGAAGGAGACCCGATGACGGTGTACCCGTTCGTCGAGGCGGAGAAGGCAGCAGGGCACAACGTCAGCCGGGCGTGTGAATTGCTTGAGGTCTCCAGGTCCGCCTACTACTGCCAGCGCGACACGACCCCCTCAGGGCGGGACCTCCAAGAGGTGGAGCTGGCGGCCGCGATCGTGCGGCTGCACGAGGCCTCCAAGGGCGTCTACGGGGCCCCGAAGATCCATGACGCGTTGCAGGACGAAGGCCGCCGGCATGGCCGTAAGCGGATCGCCAGGCTGATGCGGGAGCAGGGCCTGTGTGGCAGCACCCCGAAGCGGTTCAAGACCACCACGGTCCCGGACCCCGCAGCAGCGCGCCGAGCGGATTTGATCAAACGGGACTTCACCGTCGACGCGAGCAAGGTCAACACCCGCTGGTGCGGGGACATCACCTACATCCCGACCTGGCAGGGATGGCTGTACCTGGCGACCGTGATCGACATCGCTAGCCGCCGCGTGGTCGGGTTCGCGATGGCCGATCACATGCGCACCGAACTCGTCAGTGACGCGCTCAACAACGCCCTCGCGGCCCGCGATCCGGAGCCCGACGTGATCTTCCACAGCGACCGGGGAAGTCAGTACACCAGCAATGACTTCGCCTGCCTGGCAGCCGACCACGGCGTCCGTCTATCAGTCGGGAGGACCGGGTCGTGCTGGGACAACGCCCTCGCCGAGAGCTGGTTCGGCAGCCTCAAGACCGAATGCCTGAACCGGCAGACCTGGGCCACCCAGACGGCCGCCCGGGCCGCTGTCGTGAGCTACATCAGCTGGTTCAACAGCACCCGCAAGCACTACACGCTCGGCTACCTCACACCCAACCAGTACGAACAGCAAGTACGTTCCACGTCACGAGCTCTGAAGGCCGCCGCCTGACGAGTCATCAACCCTGTCCGTCCAAGCGGGGCAAGCTCAGTCAGCAGTGCGCACCGCTCGGCACCGAGGGCGGCGAAGAAGGCGTGCAGCGTGGCGCTGTTGCGGCCCGGTGCCGCCCAGATCAACCGGCCGGTGTCGTGGCCGACGACCACCGTCAGGCAGCGCCGGCCCTTGCGGTAGGAGATCTCGTCGATCCCGATCCGGCGGACCCCGGCGAGCTGGTCGGTGCGGCCGGCCAGGTCGGTGACGACCCGGGTCACGATCGCGCTCACCGTCCGCCAGCTCACCCGCTGCAGCTGCGCGACGACCGACCCGGCGGTGTGCGCGGCGAGCCACGCGCAGGTGTCCTC
>JAYUBO010000105.1:0-18130 GCA_043740815.1 Frankiales bacterium
TTCTCCTTCACCACGGGGACCTGCAACCGGACGGGGACGCCGCACTGCGGCGCCGCCGTCAGGGCGGAGTGGTGGTCATGCCGACGAGGGTAACGCTCGCCAGCACCCGGCGTGGGTCAGCGGCTGACGATCTGCAGGACTCCGTCGCTGCGGCTGGCCACCACGACGGTGCCGCTGGTGGGGTCGACAGCAACCGTGTTGGGCTGGCGGACGCTGGCGAACCGCCGGGTCTCGATCAGCTCGGGGCCGTGGAGCCCGACGACCTCGTTACGGGCGGTCAGTGTCACCCAGAGCTCGTCACGGATGGTGTCGTAGGCCAGCCCGTAGGGCGTACCGGCCAGCACTACCCGCCTCAGAAGCGCGAGGGTCGGGGAGAAGACCAGGAGCGCATTGCCTCTCGTGTCGGCGACGACCAGGTTGCCCCGACGGTCGGCGACCACGTGGGTCGGTCCGTCGCCGGCGGCGACCCGGCCCTCCCGGTGCAGGCTCTCAGGGTCGAGTCGGCTGAGGGTGTCGGTGGCAACATCCACGGCGTAGATGCCCCGCGTCGTGGCGGCCAGGCCACCGGGTTGCTTGAAGTCGGTGGCTGTGGCGACGACGGATCCGTTACGCACAAGGGAAACCCGGTGACCGTGCTCGTTTGCCACGGCCACGGCGTCGGAGCCGACCGCAGTCACACCGTGCGGGTAGTCGTTGGTCGCGACCCGTGAGGTGAGCTGTCCGGCCGGCAGCTGCACCCGGACCAAGAAGCCGGCATCCTCTATCGGCACGAGCACCTCCTGGTCGAGCAGACCCAGGTGCCTGACATGGCCGGGCAGGGGGACCGTGCGAAGCAGGGTGCCCGTCCTGGTGTCGACGAGTGCCAAGCCGGTCGGGGCCCTGACCCCGACGGCCGCGAGATGGGAGCGAGGGTCGAGGACCACACCTTCGGCCTCGTGTCCGACCGCGACGAGCCTTCCGGCTGGCGTGGTCGTCGTCGGGGGAGCCTTCGCGGGCTCTGCGGCTTTGCCGCCAGCACCGGCGCCGCCGCAGGCGGTCAGCGTCGCAGCCAGGAGCAGCGTCCGGGTGACCGCTGTCGTCGGCACGGTCATCGACGCTGACGGACCTGCCGCAAGAGCACGAGGATGGCGGTCACGAGCACGACCGTCCCGACCCCGACCGCAAGACCGGTCGGGTAGTCGCGGGGCAGGACCGACGGGTTGTCGGCCTTCGCACCGAAGCGGCCGAGGCCCGGGATCGCCACCAGCAGCAGGACGGCACTGACCAGCCAGGCACCCTGTACGGCGCTGCGGAGCCGGGACGGTAGGAGCCGACGGGTCGCGACGCCGAGCGTGATCACGACTGGCGCGAGGACCAGGTCATGGGCCAGGGCCGCGACGACCAGCAGCTCGGCCCAGCGCAGCGGGTTGGTGTCCGCGCCGAAAAGCTCACCCCACAACCCGAAGGCGACCATCGCGGAGCCGGCTGCGTAGAGCGGCCAGCGCCAGCGGGACCGCGGGGGTTCCTCCAGGGTGCTCACAGGACGTCAACCCGGTGGATCCACTTGGTCTGCATCACCCCGGGGCGATTGGGGGCGATCAGCCGAAGCGGGTAGCCGTGGTCGGCGTGCAGCTGCTCGCCGTTGAGTTGGAGCGCGAGCAGCGTCAGGTCGTCCCGGCTGTGCCCGGAGGTGACGATGCTGCTGCGGTAGCGGCCCCTGGCCTGGAGCGAGCTGACCCGCGTGGGGCGGTGGCCGTCGCTGCCGACGAGGGCGAGCACGTCCCTGAGCCGAACCCCGGTCCACCTCGCGCCGGCACTCCAGCCCTCGACGCAGGTGATCGGCAGGTGCACCGTGTGCTGCGGCATCCCCTGCAGGTCAGCCAGGCTCAGCGTCACCGGTGTCCTGCCCGAGGCTCCCACGACCATCAGTTGATAGCCCTGGACCACCTGCGTGCCGGCAGCCCTAGCCGTCCTGTTGACGGGCAGCCCCTGTGGTCCGTCGTCGGGACGTCGGGGCGCCAGGACCGACAGGGCCGACAAGGGTGAGACGGTCTGCCCGACCGTGGCGAGAACGACGGCGCCACTGGCGACCCCGGTCGTGGTGAGGAAGCCGCGGCGCGACATTCCGCTACCGACCGGCTCGGGATCGTGGACGAGTGACTGCCTGGACAACCCCCGACGGGCGATCGCGATCTTGGAGCCGACATGCACGGTCAGCGCGCCGATGACGACCCAGGCCGACCAGTAGTGCACGGTGGTGAAGAAGAATCCGAAGGCGTACCACTGGAAGATGTTCATCACGCCGGTGACGAGCTGCAGGACCGAGCCACCGACGAGCAGCAGGAGCACTCCCCGCTCGGTGGCGTGCCGCAGGTTCTTCGCCGGCGGCCACTCGAACAGCTTGGGGTAGACCGTGAAGAGCTTGGCCAACAGCAGGGGGACCGCCGCTAGGCCGGTCGTCACGTGCACCCCCTGGGTGACCCGGTAGAGCCAGCTCGGGTGCGCCGGCACGGTGAACCACGAAGGGGGGTGCTGGACGAAGTGGGACCACAGGCCGGTGAGCATGCACAGCGTGAATGTCACCCCGAGCCACAGCCCGAGCCAGGAGGCGACCCGCTCGCTGTGCAGGCGGGACGTGAACGCCCCCTCCTTCAGCGGGCCGAGGCGAAGCGCCTCCGGGGGGATCGGGAGGGGCATCAGGGTCGGGTCCTTCAGGGTCGTGCCAGCGCGGCGAACCATCTGCCGGCCTCCTTCCACTGCTCGGCAACATAAAGCCCGGCCGCTTCGGCGACGACCTCGGCATGGTCTGTGGAGACGTGGGCCCACAGGAACCAGTCGCTGGTCGTGCCTGCGTGCTCGATGCGGACCTGCACCTGTCCGCTGGCCGTCCCGGGAGGGTCCAGTTCCACGAGTACGACGCCGTCGACGGCCAGTAAATCCCTCAGGCGCGCCAGCAGCCCCACCGGGTCGCCACCGATCCCGACATTGCCGTCGGCCAGCAGGGCCGTGTTCCACCGTCCGTGGCCTGGCAGGGCGGAGAAGACTGAGCGGGCAAGGACCAGCGCTCCTCGGGAACGTGCCATGGCGACCGCGCCGGGGGCAATGTCGACCCCCATGGTGGGCAGCCCGCGCAGTGCGGCGGCCACCGTCAGCCGACCGGGGCCGCAGCCGACGTCCAGGGTCGCCCCCCGGCAGCGGTCGAGCAGCCCCTTGTCGCCGGCGACGTCCGCGGCGGTCCACGTGCCGACGGGTAGCGTGCGGGTGCGCCCGTCCCGGTAGCTCAGGACAAGGGGTTCCGCCCCGCACTCGAGGCCGGCGGTGTAAACGTCCACGGCGGCCGTCATGCGAGCACGGCCTGGACGACACGGGCAAAGCGACCGTCGGGGGCGAGCGTCGCGACCTGCTGCAGGTCGGCCACCGTGTCGACGTCCCGCAGCACCGGCAGGTCCACGACTCTCAAGCCCGCCTCGAGCAGGCGTCGACGTTGGACGGCACCGGTGTCGTCGCGACTGGTGACGACCCCGCGAAGCAGGTGCGGCTGTGGGCGGCGCAGACCCAGGCACCACCAGCCGCCGTCCTCGGCCAGGCCGAGCACGGCGTCGACGCCGGGGGACAGCAGCGTGGCCAGCGCTTTTTCCAGCAGCACCTCATCGAGCTGAGGGGTGTCCATCCCGACCAGCAGCAGCGGGACCCGCCGTTCGGCCCACGCCTGGTCGAAGGCCGCAGCCAGGCGCTCGTCGAGCGTCCCCCCGGCCTGTTCCTGCACCACGAACCCCGGCGCGGCGAAGGCGCCGTCAAGGACGAGGACACGATGGTCCACCTCGGTCCGTCGCACGGCGTCGAGGGTGTCTTCCAGTGCCGCGCGGGCGATGGCGGCAGCTTGGTAGGGGGTCAGCTGTGGGGTGAGGCGGGTCTTGACCCGACCGACGACGGGCTGCTTCGCCAGGACGAGCACCTGCGCTGCGGTCATGCCGGTCCCCCGACGGCGAGCAGGCGCCCGTCGGTCACGCCGACGACCAGAAGCCCGTCGCCCAGAGCCGGATAGCTCTCGATCGTCGCTACCGTCTCCAGGTCGAACAGCTGTGTGCCCGCGGCGTCGACGGCATGCAGGTGACCGGAACGGGTGCCCCAGTAGACGGTGTGTGTCGCGTCGATGACGGGGGAGGTGCAGACCCCGATCGAGCGGTTGTCCGCGGGTCTTCTCCTCGGGCCGAGATAGCGGGCCCGCACCTTGCCGGTAGCAGCCTCGAGCGCGTTGACGACACCGTCGTGGTCGCCGAAGTAGGCCAGCCCGTCGTCGGTCACGACGGGCGAGGAGTAGGTCTCGGCCTCGCGGTCATAGCGCCAGAGCTGCTTACCAGCAGGGGAAAAGCCGCGCTCGTTGTGGTTGTTGCTCCCCACGACGACCGTCCCGTCGGGCGCTACCGCGGGGGAGACCTCGACCAGGTCGCCAAGGTCGTGGCGCCACGCGATGTGTCCGTCATCGAGGGCAAACAGCTCGTGGCCCGAGGTCTGGTAGCTGCGGTGGGGATCCGTGGGAGACAGGGCGACCGAGCCGTAGCTGGAGCTGCCGAGGTCGACCCGCCACTGGACGGTGTGGGTCGGCACGTCGATCGAGACGACCGTCCCGTTCTGGTCGCCGACCACGACGCGGGTGCCGTCGAGGGCGGGCGACGTCGGCCCGGCGAGGGACTCGCGCCAGAGCAGCTTGCCCGTGCGGTCGAGGGCGTAGAGGGCGCCGGGGCCGGGCCAGATCACCGTCCCGTCCGCCAGCACAGCCGGTGACGTGGACAGGTCGATCCCGTAGCCGCCAGCCGGCCGGAAGGTCCACAGGTCCTTGCCGGTGCGCGGATCGAGGGCATGCAACGTGCCTTGGTTGCTGGCGGCGTAGATCGTGCCACCCGGACCGATGACCGGCCCTGGTGTGACGTTGCCCTCGAGCTGCCGGGTCCACCTCAAGGCAGCGGTGCGGGGGCCGGTGCTGCTGCTGGCGCCGCTGCGACGTGCGTCGTGACCGGCTTGTGCCCAGGGCGCGTAGCTGGCTGTGCTCACCGTTGCCGCCACCTTCCCCGCCAGCGCCCTGGCGGGGAGCGGGGTGCCACGGCCGCAGGCGCTGAGGCCAAGCAGGACGGCGACGGCGAGGGACAGGCGGTGCATGACCCTGAACGTAGGCACTGGACTGCTCGTGAGCCCGCCAGAAGCGATGACAGCCCGGTGACGTCCTCAGCCGACAGGAGCGCTCCGGTCGGCGGACCCCTAGCGTGGTCTGGACCGGACGAGGGGCGGAGCATGACGCAGGGAGTGACGCGACAGCGCGTGCTCGTCGTCGACGACGACCCGACGGTCAGCGAGGTCGTGGGCCGTTACCTCGAGCACGCAGGCTTTGAAGTGGCCGTCGTGGCTGACGGAAGGCTTGCCCTGGACACGGCACTGGCCGACCCTCCGGATCTGGTCGTGCTCGACCTGATGCTTCCTGGGCTCGATGGCCTGGAGGTGTTCCGGCAACTGCGCGCCCACGCTCCTGTCCCGGTCGTGATGCTCACCGCGCTGGGCGATGAGTCAGACCGGCTCGTCGGCCTCGAGCTCGGAGCGGACGACTACGTCACCAAGCCCTTCTCACCCCGTGAGCTGGTGTTGCGCGTGCAGTCCGTGCTGCGCCGCAGTGTGGGCCCGCTGGCTCCGACGCAGAGCACGATCTTGCGCGATGCGGACCTGGTCGTCGATGTCGCGGCGCACCATGTCACCCGGGGCGGCACGCCGTTGGCGCTCACCGCGCGGGAGTACGACCTGCTGGTTTTCCTGCTCCAGAACCCCCGGCAGGCGTTCAGCCGTGAGCAGCTGCTCAAGCAGGTCTGGGGCTGGGAGTACGCCGACCACTCCACGGTGACCGTGCACGTACGTCGCCTGCGTGAGAAGGTCGAACCGGACCCTCGCGACCCCATCCGTGTGGTCACGGTGTTCGGTGTCGGTTATCGGTATGACCCGGCGCCTGTCGTCGTCTCTGAGGAGCACGCATGACCACCGACCTCCTGGTCGTCATCGCCATCGCGCTCGCGTGCTCGTCGGCGGTGGCGGTCAGCGGACTGCTGCTGCTGAGGGCGATCCGGCATCGCTCGCTGGTGTTGTCCCTCGCGGTCGTCGCGCTCGTGAGCGTGGGCGCTGTCCTGGCCGGGGCCCTGGGCACAGCCAAGGCCATGTTCCTGTCCGACCACGACCTGTCGGTCCTGCTCGTCGTCGTGGTCGTCGCCGGCTCGGTCGGCGTTGTCACAGCTGTGCTCCTGGGCCGGGCCGTGGTCGCCGGGAGCCGGGCGCTCGGGGTTGCCGCGGCCGGCTTGGGTGACGGGGGCTACACCCCGACCGGTCGCCCGATGAGCGCCGAGCTCGCCATGCTGGACCGTCAGCTCGCCGAGACCAGCGCCCGGCTCGAGGCCTCCCGCACGCGGGAGCGAGCCCTCGAGGCCTCGCGCCGCGAGCTGGTGGCGTGGGTCAGCCACGACCTGCGGACCCCGCTGGCGGGGATCCGCGCCATGGCGGAGGCCCTTGAGGACGGGGTCGTGACCGACGAGGAGACGGTCGGCCGCTACCACGCGGGGCTGCGCCGGGAGGCTGACCGACTGGCGGCCATGGTGGACGACCTGTTCGAGCTGTCCCGTATCAACGCCTCAGCACTCCAGCTGTCACTGCAGGAGGTCTCGCTCGCCGACGTCGTCAGCGACGCGCTGGTCTCTGCGCATCCGGTGGCGACCGCCAAGGGCGTGCGCCTGGTCGGGGGCGCCGCGGATGGACTGCCCTTCGTCGAGGGGAGCCTGCCCGAGCTCGGTCGGGTCCTGAGGAACCTGCTGTCCAACGCGATCCGGCACACACCCGCGGACGGGGTCGTGTCGATCCAGGCCGGCTCCGACGAGCGGTCGGCCTTCGTCGAGGTCGTCGACGCCTGCGGTGGCATCCCCGCCG
Source organism: Frankiales bacterium (assembly GCA_043740815.1). Classification (GTDB taxonomy): domain Bacteria; phylum Actinomycetota; class Actinomycetes; order Mycobacteriales; family SCTD01; genus RYN-111. The sequence continues at coordinate 6,934 of JAYUBO010000105.1, forward strand.
ACGACCTGCCCCGGCTGTTCGACGTCGCCTTCCGCGGTACGGCGGCACGCACGCCCGACGACGATGGCGGGGCCGGCCTCGGGCTCGCCATCGCCCGCGGTCTGGTCGAGGCCCACCACGGGGAGATCACCATCGCTAACGCCGGATCGGGCTGTCGGGTCCTGGTACGGCTGCCCACGGCGAGCAGGACGGCGGCTGACCTCGAGCCAGCCTGAGCTGCTCAGAGGGTTCGCAGCACCCGGCTCATGTCCTGCACCGCGCCCACGGTCCCACGGACCGTGCCGGTGACCTTGGATCGCCCGGTGCGCGGCAGGTAGTCGACCTCGACCTCGACCACGGTCCAGCCCAGCCGGGCTGCCCGGACCACCATCTCCAAAGGGTAGCCAGAGCGCCGGTCCTCGATTCCCAGTGACAGCAAGGCCTCTCGTCGTCCGGCCCGCATCGGACCTAGGTCGTGCAGGTCGTAACCGGTTCGTCGGCGCAGCCGTCGAGCGAGCTCACGGTTGCCGAGGCGGGCGTGCAGCGGGAAGGCCCCGCGAGCCGTTGGCTGACGTCGGCCGAGGACGAGGTCGGCCCCGGCCAGCAGCGGGGCCACGACTCGCGGCAGTTGTTGCGGGTCGAGCGAGCCGTCCGCGTCCAGGAAGCAGACGATGTCGTCGGTGGCCGCCAGCAGGCCGGCATGACAGGCAGCGCCGAAGCCTTTGGGGCGGGCGTCGACGACCCTTGCCCCCAGGCTTCGGGCCACGTCCGGCGACCCGTCGGTCGACCCGTTGTCGGCCACGATGGCCCGGTATCCCCGCGGAAGCCGCCCGATGACCCACGGCAGTGCAGCCGCCTCGTCGAGGCAGGGCAGGACGACGTCAGGCACGCACAACCGCCACTCGCAAGGGCGCCGTGGCGAGTTCCTTCATGCCGTCGGCGAACGCCACAGCTGCTGTGAACCCCAGCTGGGCCTGGGCCTTCTCGGGAGAGGCCACGACGTGGCGCACATCGCCGAGCCGGAACTCACCGGTCACGACGGGGGCCGGCCCGCCGAACGCCTCCGCCAGCGCACTCGCCATCTCACCGACGGTGTGGGGTGTGCCGCTGGCGATGTTGTAGGCCGTCAGCGTGCCGGACGTCCCGCCATCGAAGGCGAGCAGGTTGGCCCGGGCCAGGTCGCTGACGTGCACGAAGTCCCTGGCCTGTCGTCCGTCCTCGAAGACCCGGGGGGCCTGCCCCTTCTCCAGGGCGCTGCGGAACAGGCTGGCGACGCCTGCGTACGGCGTGCCCTGGGGCAGGTGTGGTCCGTAGGCGTTGTGGTAGCGCAGAGCGACCGCCGTACCGCCGCTGGCTCGGGCCCAGGAGCCGGCCAGGTGCTCCTGAGCGGTTTTGCTCGCGGCGTAGGTGTTGCGTGGGTCCAAGGGCGCGTCCTCGCCGACGACGACGCTGTCCAGGGGAGCACCGCACACTGGGCAGGGTGGTTCGAAGCGGCCGGCGTCGAGGTCGGCCACGCGACGCGGACCGGGGCGGACGGCGCCGTGCTCCTGGCAGCGGTAGCCACCCTCGCCGTAGACCACCATCGAGCTCGCGAGGACCAGCCGGGCCACGCCGCGCCGCGCCATGGCCGAGAGCAGGACGGCCGTGCCGAGCTCGTTGTGGGAGACGTAGGCGGGCAGGTCGTCGAGGTCGACGCCGAGGCCGACCATCGCCGCCTGGTGACACACCGCGTCGATGCCGTCCAGGGCACCGTCCTGGAGGTAGCGCACGTCGGCGTGCACCCGTTCGGCCCGCGGGTCGAGGTGCTCGGGCCAGCCCGCGGCGTGCACCTCGGGGAGCAGCGCGTCCAGGACCACGACCTCGTGGCCCTCGTCGAGGGCGGCGCTGACGATGGCTACGCCGATGAAGCCGGCGCCGCCGGTGACCAGAAGTCTCACCAGGGAAGGTTGGCCGCCTCGGAGGGTGCGGGCAAGTGGGAGTGCCGCGCGTCACCGCATCGTCATGTGGTTCTGTCAGGGCGTGACCTCCGTGACCCCGCAGGCTCCCGTGTCCAGGGGACAGGTCCAGCTGCTGATGGCCGCCTCCGCGACCAGCAGCTTCGACCGCTTCGTTACCGGTCCGCTGCTGCTGACGGTGGCGGCCTCCTTCTCGGTGAGCCTCACCACCGCCGCGTCGGTCGCCTCGACCTACTACCTGTTGTACGGCGTGAGCCAGCCCTTCTGGGGACTGTGCAGCGACCGGCTGGGACGGGTGCGCACCATGCGCCTGGCGTTGACCGTGGCCACCGTGTCCGGCCTGTGTGCCGTGCTGGCGCCGACCCTCACGACGCTGGTGTTGGCCCGGTCTTTCGCGGGTGCGGCCATGGGCGCAGTCGTCCCGAGCTGCCTGGTCTACGTCGGCGATGCCGTGCCGCTGTCCCGTCGCCAGCACACCCTTACCGACCTCAATGCCGCGACCGCCGGAGGCATCACCCTCGCGACCGCCCTCGGTGGCATCTTGGCGGCCAGCGTGTCGTGGAGGGCGGCTTTCGCCGTACCGGTGGTCGGAACGGCTGTCCTCGTCCTGTTGTTGCGCAGGCTTCCTGAGCCGGTGGCGGCTGGCGCGGCCCAGCGGGGGATCGGCACGGTGCTGCGGCACCGCTGGGGTCGGCGGGTGCTGGCACTGACCCTGGTCGAGGGCGCGGCCCTGCTCGGCCTGCTCACCTATCTCGCCCCCGCGGTCGAGAGCACCGGTCGCAGCGCCACCACCGCCGGCCTCGTCGTCGCCCTGTACGGCGTCGGGTTGCTACTCGCCTCGCGCGTGGTCAAGCGGGCGGTCGGGCGCACCCCGCCGGCGAGGCTCATCGCCGCCGGGACGCTGTCGCTGGTGCTCGCCTACCTCCTGGTTGCCGTCAGCCAGGAGCCGCTGCCCGTCGGGGTGGCCGCGCTGCTCGTCGGCTGCGGCTGGGCGGCGATGCACTCGACGATGCAGGCCTGGGCGACCGAGGTCGTCCCCGAGGCCAGGGCCGCGATGGTGTCGCTGTTCGCGGCGATGCTGTTCCTCGGCAGCGGGCTTGCGACCGGGGCGCTCGCGCCGCTGGCGGGGGACAACCGATGGGGCGCGATGTTCGGCAGCGCAGCCGTTCTCGCCGTGGCCTTCGGGGCAGTCGCTGCCTTCACGCGGTCCCGCTTCGGCTCGCGTCGGGTGTCGGCCGAGCTCTGGTAGCGGCTGGGATCAGCTCGCCACCGGGGCCCGCGACCTCAGGACGCCGGACGCTTGCGCGCGGCACGGCGACGGGGTGCGGGTTGCCCCTCGTCCGTCGCTTCGCGGATGCCACCCGCCTCGAGCGCCAGTCGCTGTTCTGCCTCGGGCATCAGCTCTACCTCGTCCGCGGACAGCGGGGGCAGGTTGTCCATCAGCTGCTGCCCGCTCTGCTGCAGGCCGTCGCGCAGAGCGTTCAGGATGGCCATTCCCTGGCCGGCCAGACCCGCGGCAATGCCGTTGACCCCGTCGGCGCCGCTCAGCACCGTCACATTGGCGCCCTGCAACCCGTCCGCTGCCGACTCGGCCAGCATGGGCAGCATGGACAGCAGCTTCTGGTCGAGCGAGATCCGGCCCTCGGCGGCGTTGGCGTGCGCCGACAACCTGGTGGCCTCGGACTGGGCGCGGGCCGTGACCAGGGTCGCCTGGGCCTCGGCCTCGGCCGGCTTGACGACCTCCGAGATCAGCTCGACCTCGCGCAGCTCCGCGTTCTTGGCGGCGACCTTCGCCTGCTCGGCGAGCACCGCCTGCTGCGCCTGTGCCTGCGCCAGTGGCCCTGCGGCGGCGTGCTTGGCCTGCGCCTGGTCGATCTCTGCCTGGTATTGAGCCCGTTTCACGGCGGTCGCCCGCGCGTACTCCGCCTGGTTGCGGTCCGACTCCTGCTGGGCCATCGCGCTGGCCTGGTCGGCCGCTGCTTGGGCGATCTTGGCGGCCTGGTTGACCGTCGCCTGGTGCGGTGCCGCGAGCGCGGCGATGTAGCCGCTGCCCATGTCGTCGATTTCGCTGATCTGCAGCGAGTCGATCGCCAGTCCCATCCTGGCCATCTCGCCCTTGCTGGCGTCGAGGATGTTCTCGCTGAGGGTCTGCTGGTCCCGGATGATGCTCTCCACCGTCATCGACCCGACGATCGACCTCAGGTGTCCCGAGAAGATCCGGCGTACCAGGACCGGCATCTGCTCCTGAGCGGCTTGGAACCTGCGGGCCGCCGCGCTGATGGACTCGTGGTCGTCGCCGACCTTGAAGGCGATGACGGCCTTGACATTCAGGATGAGGCCCTGCTGGGTGATGCAGTTCTCCTCGACCTCCGCCTCCTGCATGGCGAGGGTGATCGTCGAGGACCGCGTGAAGATGGGCATCACGAAGGTCCCGTGCCCGGTGACGATCCGGAACTGGACGTCGTCGCTGCCTTTGAGCTTCTTGCCGCTGATCAGCAAGGCCTCGTCCGGGTGCGGGATCTTGTAGCCGAACACGCGAGCTCCTTCGACGGCCCGGGCCGGTCAGGCAGGGGCGACAGGTGGAAACAGGTCAGTATCACCTGTGGCGAGGACCCACCGTTCGACTTCCACCTTGCCGGGTCCGCGTGAGGCGATGACCAGGACCGGTGTCCCCACCGGTAGCTCCTCGGCCGAGTAGGCCAAGAAGGTGTGGGGAACCCCCCGGTGGACGACGCGGACCTCTCCTGGGAGCTCGACGCCCCGCACCCGGGAGACGACGTTACCCACCTGCCCGACGTGCGAGTCCTGCATCCCAGCCTCCGCAGTCGTCGGGCTACGAGCGTATATCGCCCTGAGTAGCGGCCAGAAGTCAGCCGTCGCGGCCCACTCGACCGCTGCTACTCGCAGACTCTGGTCGGGTCTGGGGGTTGGCTCTCGCGGGCCGCCGGATCCTGCCGGTAGAAGCGCAGGAGTACGTCGTACAAGGCGGGCTCGAGCTCGTGGAGCTCCCTCGGCTGATCGAAGAACACCTCGGTGGCGACGGCGAAGAACTCGCCGGGGTTCGTCGCGCCGTACCAGCGCATCGGCGGCCGTGGCACGCCGGCCACGAGGTCGTCGTAGACCTCCGAGCAGACGCGCACCCAGTCAGCCCGGAGGTCACGAGCCAGGACCGGCGTCCCGTCGATGACGCCGTCAAGCATGTCCAGCTTGTGCGCGAACTCGTGCAGGACGACGTTCGCACCGGGCTCCGAGCGGTGTGCCCCGGCGAGCGCCTGGTCCCAGGCCAGCACGATCGGCCCGCGCCCTGCCTGAGCCAGCCCGACGACGGCGAGCCGGTCCGCGCTGACCGTGCCCGCCGACGGCCCGGGACGCTCACCCCGGGTGTGCAGTGTCGTGGGGTGGACGATGATGCCGCTGACGCCGCGGTAATGGTCAAGGCTCAGGCCGAGCACGAGCAGGGCGGCCTGGGCGGCGATCACGACCCGCACCGTGTCGTCGAGGGCGAAGCCGCGAGCTGCCTCCCAGGTCTTGGACGTCAGCAGCTGGTCGACGTCGTGCAGGAGGTGCCGCCCCTCGTCGGCGTCGAGCAGCGGCCAGACCGCGAGGTGCTCCGCGACGAGGGCCGGCCCGTCCTGCGGCAGGCCTTGGCGGCGGAACCTCACGACGTGAGCTCTACCTCAGTCCTACCGTCGCAGCGTGACATCGCGGGCTCAGGTTGGTCGGCCGGCCCTAGCGCAGGTTCGTAGACCCGACCGTCACGCCAGAGCCCCATCAGGACAGCCCGACCGTGTTGCCGTCGGCGTCGATGTCGATGCGCTCGGCGGCGGCGGACGTGCCGAGCCCGGGCATCGTGGCCATCGCGCCGCAGATCGGGTAGATGAAGCCCGCGCCGATGTTCGCGCGCACCTCGCGGACCGGTAGGCGCCAGCCCGTCGGCGCTCCCAGCAGTGTGGGGTCGGAGGAGATCGACAGGTGCGTCTTGGCCACGCACACCGGCAGGGCGCCGTAGCCGTTGGCCTCGTAGACCTCGAGCTGTCGCGCAGCGGCCGGCGCGTAGTCGACGCCGTCGGCGCCGTACACCTTGGTGGCGAGGACCTCGATCTTGTCCCTCAGCGACGCGGTGTCGGGATAGAGGAAGGCAAACGCCGACGGTTCGTCGCACGCCTCGGCGACGGCCTCGGCAAGGTCGGTAGCCCCCTTGCCGCCCTGCGCGTGGTGGTGCCCCACCGCGACGCGCACGCCTAGCTCGGCGGCGATGTCGCACACCACCTGGTGCTCCGACGGCCAGTCGCCCGGGAAGGCGTTCACGGCGATGACCGGCGTGACCCCGTGCAGCCGGATGTTGTCGATCTGCTTGCGGAGGTTGGCTGCACCTTCGTGGACCTCGTCCGGCCGCTCGAGCAGCAGGTCTGGCGGTAGCGGGCGCCCAGCCACGACGCGGTGCCGTCCAGAGTGGGATTTCATCGCCCGGATGGTGGTGACCAGGACAGCGGCATCCGGGACCAGGCCTGAGGCGCGGCACTTGATGTTGAAGAACTTCTCCGCGCCGATGTCCGCGCCGAAGCCGGCTTCGGTCACGAGGTAGTCGCCACCGCGGATGCCGATGAGGTCGCCGACGACCGAGGAATTGCCGTGCGCGATGTTGCCGAACGGCCCGGTGTGGACCAGGACCGGCGTCCCCTCCAAGGTCTGCAGCAAGTTGGGCTTGAGCGCCTCCTTCAGCAGCACCGTCATGGCACCGCCCGCCTTGAGCTGGTCAGCCGTGACCGGATCGCCCTGCCGGGAGTAGCCGACGACGATGCGCCCCAGGCGCTGCCGCAAATCGGCAATGGAGGTCGCCAGCGCCAGCACCGCCATCACCTCGCTGGCCGCCGTGATGTCGAAGCCGGTCTGGCGCGGCACGCCGTCCAGCCGCGTGCCGAGCCCGACGACGATGTTGCGCAGCGCCCGGTCGTTGACGTCGAGCACTCGGCGCCAGGTGATGTCGTGCTGGGAGAGACCAGTCGGGTTCCCCTGGTAAAGCGAGTTGTCCAGCATCGCCGACAGCAGGTTGTGGGCCGAGGTGACGGCGTGGGCGTCACCCGTCAGGTGCAGGTTGAGGGGCTCCATCGGTACGACCTGGCTGCGGCCACCGCCAGCAGCGCCCCCCTTGATCCCGAAGGTCGGGCCGAGCGAGGGCTGGCGCAGCGCGATCGTGCACCGCTTGCCCAGGTGCTTGAACGCCTGGCCCAGTCCGACCGTGGTCACGGTCTTGCCCTCGCCGAGAGGCGTCGGAGTGACCGCGGTGACCACGACATACTTCGCGAGCGGGCGGTCCTGCAGCTCAGCGATCGCCTGCAGCCCGATCTTGGCGACGCCGGTGCCGTACGGCTCGAGCAGGTGCGGCCCGATGCCCATCTCACTGGCAACCTCTTCGAGCGGGCGCAGCCGCGCCCCCCTCGCGATGTCCAGATCGGTCAGTTCGCTCACGGCCGTCCTCTCGTCGGTCGCGCCCTGCAGGCGGGCTGGATCGCCGGCCTCCTCGGGCAGGGGCAGTGTGTTCCGCAACCCGTGCACGCCGTGGAGCTCGCTGGCCATCGAGTCCACACGTGTCGAGCCGGCCGCATGACGGGTGCGCTTACCGGCTGCAGCGTGCGGGGTGAGGTGACAGCGGAGCGCGTCGACAGAACTCTTGGCCGCACCTATCGCTGCCCGGTGGTCAGGGTCGGGAGGCCGGCCTGAGAGCCAGGGATCCTGGGGGAGTCCGTCATGGCCATGATGGTGCCACCGGTGCGAGATGGTGCACGTTGAACGCTGCGCAGCCTGCTGCGCAAGCGGCGGCACGCTGGCCCGAACCCGCCTGGACGTCGACGCCCTCAACCAGCTCGCCCGCACAGTCCCTAGCGTTTTGTGCCTGCGCGGGGCACGATGACGGCGACGGGCACGGCTCGGTCGGCCCTTCGCGTCAAGGGGGCATGATGCTTGTAGTTGAAGTTCGACCGTTCACGCGAAGGCACCGAGGTGTGCTGGGCTTCGCCGGCGGCGTGATGGCGTGCGTGTTGGTTGGCGGGAGTGTCGCGCTCGCGTCCGTACCGTCGACCACGACGGGGACCATCACCGCGTGTGTGAACAACAGCAGTGCGGCCGTTCGACTGATCGACTACCAAGCCGGTCGGCGCTGCGTGGCCACCGAACACACCGTGAGCTGGTCCAAGGGCTACCGCTACCGAGGTGCATGGTCAGCAAGTGTCGCCTACGCCGTGCTCGACGTCGTGTCGTCAGGGGGGTCGTCCTACCAAGCGTCCTCCCCCTCGACGAACCGCCCACCCGGCACCAACCCCAGCTACTGGGGGCTGCTCGCCGGCAGGGGAGGGACAGGACTCCAGGGCGCACCCGGCGTCACGGGAGCACCCGGCGTCACGGGAGCACCCGGTGCCGCCGGAGCACCCGGTGCCGCAGGTCCGAAAGGCGACACCGGTCTCAAGGGCGACACCGGTCCAGCCGGCCCACTATTGACCACCTTGCCCTCTGGGGTCACCGTCTACGGAACTACCGGAATTTATATAACAGGCGCCGCCAGTATCGTCTTCGGCAGTGGAGTCATTTCTCTGCCCTATGCGTTTGCCGTCGAGCCAACGCTCGCGGTGGTCGTGCCGGGTGGCACAGATGTGCACTGCACCGGCAACGTCGACAACCCCACGGCCCCTTCGGGTTACATCTGCCTCTACGAAGGCTCAGCCAACATGGACAACCTCTACACTTACGGCTACGACGGCTTGCCTGCACACTCGATCAAGCGTGGCGTAGCACTTATTATCGCCCGGACCGGAAGCAATGGCTTCCTCTACGGCACATGGGCGGCCACGGGCTAAACCGGTCGCGAAAGATCCCACCGGTCGGTGCGACTACTGACCGGCCGTCTTTCCCGAGCCCGACCGGGTGTCTCCCGGGTATCACCTTGCGTCGAAGGTGAGGAAGAACGGCAAGCAGCCGGCCACGCGACCTTCACCGGCCACCGCAGGGCAAGCCGACCATTTCAAGGACAACCCGGTTCACCGTCCTGACTGGCAACTGAGTGCTCTCAGCCTGCAGAGGAGAGGTTGCCTGCTGGCGGCCATACTTGGATCATGTCGGTCACAGGTCACAGGCACTGGTGGTGGGCTGTTGCTTAGCGCCCACTGGGAGGTGTGATGGGTGGTCTACCCCTAGCCAGTCCGCTGCTGGCGGTCGTTGTTGGGATGGCCGCTGTTGCTGTGATGCTCCGAACCGTGCCGCGGTTCGGAGGCCACCACGGTCGGTTCGTCGCGATCGGCCTGCTGATCCTGGCTATGGCCAGCTACGCCAACGCCTACTTCGCCTACTTTCCTCACGTCGGCGACGTTGTCGGACCGCCACCGTGGCCCGTCGGCAATTCCCGTGAGCTGAAAGCGGCTTTCAGCCAAGTCACTCCACCTGCGCGGGCCGGCGGTCGTGGTGTGGTGTTGTCGGTTCCCGTGCCGGGACGACGGAGCGGGACCTCAGCGCATTCCGCGCTCGTATACCTCCCGCCGCAGTATTTGGAACAGCCGTATGCCCATTTTGCGGTTCTCTATTTGCTTCACGGATCGCCCGGCGTGCCGCTCGACTGGTTTCGTGGCGGTGAGGCCGCCGTGGCTGGTCTGGCAGCAGCGCGCGCCGGTGTACCGGTCATCCTCGTGGCGCCCAGGATGTCGGCGGGTTGGCTGGACGACTCCGAATGCGTCAACGGCCGCACGGGGCGCTGGGAGACCTACCTGACCGCCGATGTTGTCCCAAGCATCGACGCCCGTTTTCGGACCCAGCCCATAGCCAGCAGTCGTGGTGTAGCGGGAAATTCTGCGGGTGGCTATTGCGCACTAGCCGTGGGGCTTCGCCACCCCGAGCTGTTCCACCAGATCGCGGCACTGTCACCTCTGACAAAGCCGACCTATAGTTACGGCGGTCTGAAGGACCTGTTCGGCCATCCAGCCGACCTGCCGGGCACGATCCGAGAACACACCCCGCTGTGGCTGCTACAGAACCGGGTGGCTGCGCGTGGCGTACATCTGCGGATCGAAGTCGGTCAGGACGACCCGGTCGCGGCGGATGTCCGTCGGTTCGCCGCCTCCGCCAGAGCGCTCGGCAGCGGTGCATTGCTCGTTCTCCGGGACGGCGGCCACACCTTTCGCTTCTGGCGACCAGCGCTGCAGGAATCGGTGCTGTGGTTCGGCGACGGCGCTCAGCAGGCCGCACCAAGTCAGTTCCGGCTGCGAGACGCTGGTAACGGCGACGAGCGCAGCAGGGGGCTCTTCTGACCCATCCGTTGCCGGCTCGGCTCAGTCATTGAGGCCAGTGGCCACCAAGGGACGTCACGGCCAAGGCGATGACACCTCGGGTGACTTGGACCCGAAGGAGTCAACCGCACCTTGGTAGACCGGTGCCCCTAGGCGAGGGGGGCCGGCACGTTCCTCGAAGGGAGCGCAGGGGCTCACGTCAAGGCCAAGCAGGGCGATCGCGTAGCGAGCCTCAGGTCGGCCTGCTGCCAGTTCGGACTGTCATCGAAATACAGCAGGCGCACGTCCATGAGTGACGGAAGCCGCTGCCAGATGGGGACGAGAACGCCCCGGAGGCACCAGGCTGCAGGTCGCTAGACAGGCAAGTCGACCGACCGGAGTACAGCACCACACGATGCGTGCCATCAGGGTCCCGGCCCATGGTTCAGCAGCCGCACGCGGCAGGTTGCCATTCTGGAAGTAGGAAGAGTTCATGTCTTCCAGGACAAGTAAGTTCTACGTTTGGGAGACCTGTCCAGGGGCGACCGGTCGCTGCAGGAGCTCACCGGTGTAGGGGTCATAACGTTGCAGTGCCTCGCCCGTGATGGCGTCGAAGCGCGGCCCAGAAGTCAAGAGCTCCTCTGACGGATCTTTCCCCTCGTCATCCCGAAGCCCCTGCGTCTCTGCCTTCAAGATCCGCAGAGAACGACCCAGCGACCGAGCGGTGTCTGGCAGCCGCTTCGATCCGAAGACCAGGACCACCACCAGAAGCAAGATGATGGCTTCGTAACCGCCGATACCATGCCGCAGCATTCTCTCTCCATGTGGTCAGACCTTATTTTCGAGGGCGAATATACGCCTCGACTGCACAAAGTTCACCGCCTGCTCCCGCCGTGGCCTTTGGCCACGCGTTATAGGTCAGCCGATGCTGGCCTTGGCGTCCTCAACAATGGTCGCCCCGCCACTGGATGCGGCACTCTCGATGGCGGTCACGCCGTTCTCAGCGTCCGCGAT